>JBBARZ010000067.1:0-9770 GCA_040399505.1 Cyanobium sp. | reverse complement strand
CGGAAAGCTTCTTTAAGCCAGTTCTGCAAGCGGTTGGAGCTTCCTTGCTCCTGATTGTTCTTGGCCGTGTTGATCGTTTTTTGGAATTGGGCCAAAAGGTTGGCTTTCGCCACGGGGACCGGGACCGTGAGGGGAGGAAGGGGAGGCTGGTTGGGCACCTGGGCCATCGCTTGGCGGAGTTCGAGCTCCGAGTTGGCATCGCGCACCGACTTGGCAAAGCGCTCAAGGGCTTGGATCTGCTCCAGTTCGCTCCTGCCTTGATTGTTCATCACCCGCATGCCAAGGAAGAGTTGCAGCGGAATCAAAAGCAACCAGCCGAGAGCCACCCAGGTGGCCAGCTTTCGCACCAACTGGGCACGCTTCTGAAGCTGGCGGTCGCTCTGATCGAAAATACGCGCCAGGCAGATCAGCAGTGCGCCGATCAGGGCAATAACCCCACTTCCCAGAAGAAGGCTGATCAGATTGAGCTGCCACGCTGGATCGGTGAAACGGGGCGGGGCCGCATTGATCAAACCTGTGATGAAGGTGCCGAGCAGCACGAAACCCACCCAATAGCTGTAGCGAGCCCCTGCTGCCCATTCCTTCGACGAGCCTTCTTTTACGAACTCATCCGGAGTGGCCACGTCACCAAAAAGGCCACTGCTCTCCAATAATTCCGCGTCTTCTGGCACCATTGGGGTTCAATCTCGATGCAAATTACCGCATCGATCAAGCAGGGGCCAGGGGTTGGTGATCCGAGCGGCCGTAACGGTCTTCAAACCGCACAATATCGTCTTCTCCCAGATAGGCACCACTCTGCACCTCGATCAGTTCCACGGGAATCTTGCCGGGGTTCATCAGGCGGTGGCGGGCCCCCAAAGGGATGTAAGTGCTTTGGTTTTCACCCAGCAGCTCCTCAACGCCGTCTTTTTCCACCACGGCCGTGCCTTTCACTACCACCCAGTGCTCCGCCCGATGGTGATGCATCTGCAGAGATAGGGAGGCGCCTGGCTTCACTTGGATCTTCTTCACCTGCCAACGATCCCCTTCCACCACCCCGTCGTAGTGCCCCCAAGGGCGGTAGATGCGGCGGTGTGCCTTGCTTTCAGGTGCCCCCTCTCGCTCGAGCTGGTTCACCACGGTTTTCACCTCCTGAGCCCGGTCGCGGTGGGCCACGAGCACCACATCATCCGTTTCCACCACCACCAGATCCTCCACCCCCAGGCCTACTACCAGGCGATGTTCACTGCGCAGGTAGCAGTTGCGCGAGTCTTGGCTGATCACCCGTCCGCGCAGCACGTTTCCCAGGCTGTCGCGATCGGCTGTTTCCCAAAGGGCGCTCCAGCTGCCCACATCACTCCATTGGGCCTCCAGCGGCAGCACGCAGCCCCGGTCGGTGCGCTCCATCACCGCCACATCAATGGCGATCGAGGGGCAGCCTGCAAAGGCCTCCAGCCCCAGGCGCAGAAAATCCAGATCGGCACTGTCGTGCTCCAGGGCGCTCCGGCAGGCGCTCACCACTTCAGGGGTGAGGCGTTCCATCTCAGCCAGGATGGCGCTGGCGCGGAAGAGAAACATGCCGCTGTTCCAGGTGAAGCGGCCTGAGGCTAAGAAGCCTTCGGCCGTGCTCCGATCCGGCTTCTCCACGAAACGGGCGATCGGCACCGGTTGTTGGGGATTGAGGGATTCGGCGGATTCGATGTAGCCGTAGCCCGTCTCCGGCGCCGTGGGCACAATGCCGAAGGTCACCAACTCGCCAGCGGCAGCGGCGGCGATGCCGGCGCTCACCGTTTGCCGAAAACGGTCGTCCTGCCGGATGACGTGATCGGCGGCGAGGACAAGTAGGAGGGGGTCGTCTCCCCGAGCCGTGGCATGCAGGGCAGCCACCGCCACCGCAGGTGCCGTGTTGCGGCCCACGGGCTCCAACAGGATGGCCGCCGGATCCACATCGATCTGGCGCATTTGCTCGGCCACGATGAAACGGTGGTCTTCGTTGCACACCAGGATCGGGGGCGCCAGCCCTGGCAAGCCCGCCAGGCGCTGTTGGGTTTGCTGCAGCAAGGTGGCTTCGCTGGAGCCGGCGAGGGGCCAATACTGCTTGGGATAGGAGGCCCGGGAGAGGGGCCACAGACGGGTGCCCGTGCCACCGCAAAGGATCAGGGGAACCAAATGGGGAATCATGGCCGGAGGGATGTCGTTTTCAATCTTTTCTTGAGGCCATTAAAGGCAGGACAACCAGCTTGCAGGCGCATCCAGCGGCCAGAACCATAGCCAGCTCCTAGGTGCGTGAGCCAAAGCGCCGCTGGAGTGGCGATAATTGCTGCCCAGACATGCCCCCTTTCTTCGATGCCACAGCCCACGACTCCGGTGATCCTTCCAGGCAGCACGGTGACGGTGAGTGACCCCACCTCGATCTATCGGGGCTACAAGGGCATCGTGCAGCGGCTCAGCGGTGGCCGAGCGGCGGTGCTTTTTGAAGGCGGATGTTGGGACAAGTTGGTGACGCTGCCCTTGGCTGCCATCCAGTTCAACGCATGATGCTGGAAAAAAACTGGGCATAAAAAAACCGGGTGGACACCCGGTTTTAGTAATTTAGCCACAGAGGGGAGGCAATCAAGCAGAAGCCTTGATGCGCTTTCTGAGCTTGCGGGAGAAGCCAAAAGCAGCGCCAGCGCCTAAGACTGGCAGGGGGCCGGGGACGGTTGTAAATGTATTTGTCATGTCTGAAATCTGAGCGGATGGAATTGTACCTGTATAGGTATCAGTAACATAAATCGTGTTGCCGAACCCCATAAGCATTTCAACTGGACTTGCAGAAGTATTCGAAATGCTAATATTGATGCAATCAACACCAAAGTTGGTCTTGCACACTTGTTTTACAAAATTTGCCCCAGGAAATCCTGCTAACATATTTGAAGTTAATTGAGCTTTGGCCCATGTTTCACCGCCTGTCAGGGTGAGTTCGTACTTGAACTCTCCTGTTGCAAGAGCGGTATTCACTGTTGGAGCAAAACCAGTTTTAACGGAATAGGTGTTGGGAGCAGGATTTTCGAGAGTTACAATACCAGAGCCAATACTTGGACCACTGGAAGGTCCGAGTGGAATAACTGCTGGATTCAAATCTACTCCTGGAATCGCTAAACCACCAAGAGGATTAGCGCCTGAAGGTGAATTGTTAAATGAATCCATATCGGCGGCGTGGGAAGGCAACGTAAAAACAGTGCCAGCAGTTGCCGAAAAGCCCAGCAGGATGGCAGCGTGACGAAGAGTACGCATTGTTAAGAAAGTAAACAACTGGGGAATACTCACAACAAGAGAACCACCAGTCCACAATTTACCCCTCAACGCATGGTTATTGCGCAAACGCAAAAGAATGTCTTCATCTCCTGAAAATCTCAAGGAGACTCACATGAGACTTAATTTTTTGTTTTTAGTTGTTCAGGAGCCTGAGTTTCTCCAAAGCTCTTTGCGCTGCTTGTTGCTCTGCCATGCGGCGTGAACGGCCCCAACCTTCGCCAAGATTGTTGTCGTTAGTGCCCTTGGTCCGTTGCTTGTCTGAGTCGAAGTGAACACGGCAATAAAAACGCATGGGGTCTCCATGTGCAAGGGTTGCTTCATGGCATTCGTAAGCCGGAAGTCCTAATCCTTGGCTTTGGCTCCATTCCTGCAACGCAGATTTCCAGTTCCGAAGATCGGGATCGGAAAGCACCGCTTTCGCCGTTTTGCGCCAATGGGGGCTTAGCCACCCCAAAACAACCTCCAGGCCGCCAGATGGGCCTCCCCAGGCCACATACACTCCCCCCAACAGCGCTTCGGTGCATTCCGCGATCACCGTTGCCCGCCCTGCCTGATCTCCACTGGCCATCGGGCCAAGACGGATCACATCCTCGACCCCCCATTCATACCCCAGCATCGCCAACCAGGCGTCGCTCACAATCTGCCCCCGGAGAGCTGATTGCTCGCCCACCCGAAGGGCAGCCTGTTCTTTCCGCAAATATTCCGTGGCAGCGAGTCGTAACACCGCATCACCAAGAAATTCCAACCGCTCATGGTTGCGGCTCTCCCCCAATGAGCTATGGCGAAGAGCTTCATCGATGGGAGCCAAGCCGCTGCTCGTTGCTCCAGGGCCACCGGGGGCCGTTGGATTGAGGCCCAGTTTGTGGAGAAAAGCAACGAGCTGGGCGATGCGCTCAGGGGGCAACGGCTTATCCAACAGCCCAATCAGGCAACAGCCCTGATGCGCTGGCGCAGTTTGCGGCTGAAGCCAAAGGCGGCAGCAGCTCCCAGCATGGGAGCGGGTCCGGGCACGGCCTGGAAGGTGTTGGTGAGATCGGAAATCTGGGCTGTGGTTCCAGAAAGGCTCTCATACGTATTGAACACATAGGCCTTGTTGGCGAAGCCAACGAGAGACACGAATCCGTCCGTGCCCGTGTCTGTTGTGGTCAAGGTTTTGCAGAGTCCAGTGCCGTAACCCATGCTGCACACCTCCTGGGTGAATTGCGCCCCTGTCATCCCCGCCACCACATTGCTGGTCATGCCAGCTGCCGACCAGACCTCGCCAGGTTGGGTCAAGGAGAGGGTATAGGCAAAACTGCCCACCGCCCCTCCGGTGTTGAGAGTGGGCGCAAACAAAATCTTCACCGAGTAGGACTGGGGGCCTGGATGTTCGAAAGACACCAGGCCACTTCCAGATGTGGGACTGGCGTTGGGGTTAAAGGTGGCGCCAACAAACGATCCACCACCCGACAGGGCGGGTATTCCTTCGGGTCCAAAAGGGAAAACAGTGGCTTGGGCTGGCCCCTGGCTCAGCAGACAAATCCCTGCCAATAGGGCCCATCGATGCAAGGTAAGCATGGGTTGGAAATGGGAATAAGCCCGAGCGTTTATCACGCCCTGAGTTATTGAACGTGCAAATCAAATCGCAAGTCATTTCCATGTGCAAGGGTTGCACTTTCCTGCTTGTTTCTACTGCTGGCTGACTGGATTAGGGGGAAAGCAGGCCATAAGCCGGGTTCTGTTCCCCACCGCCCCCCCCAGCACGGAGCTGACGGGACGGTGGTGGTGGATCATCTCTCTCGAACCGCCGTTACCGGCGGCCTCTAGCGGCGCACTTCAGACGGAACGGGGAAAGGGCCAACCCTTGTTCCGCGGGCCGAAGCCCTGGCCTTGCTCCCGGCTGGGGTTTACCGAGCCGGCACCTCTCGATGCCGCTGGTGCGCTCTTACCGCACCCTTGCACCCTTGCCTGATCCCCGGCGGCAAGCGCCCGGGCCATCGGCGGTGTGTTTCTGTGGCACTGTCCTCACGGTTTCCCGCACTGGGCGTTACCCAGCAAGCCTGGCCATTGGGGAGCCCGGACTTTCCTCAACCGGTTCCATATCCCACGGGTTGGCTCCGAGAAGCTGGGCCCACAGGAGGTGGCCGATTGCGATCACCTCACCTGCTTTCAACAACCAACCCTAATGGCTTTAGCGCAAAGGGCTTGATTAGGATTCAAGCGATGGGGCTGTAGCTCAGCCGGATAGAGCGACGGTTTCCTAAACCGTAGGTCGTGGGTTCGAGTCCCGCCAGCCCCGTTGTCGTTCACCCAACAGGAACGGAGGCTTGATTGCCTGGCCAAGAGCCGTACCCTTGGTCAAACTTGGCATGTCCATGAGCCAGCTCCATCATCTGCGCTTGCGCTTGCTAATGCAGCAGGAGAGAGAGCAGATCTCGGCTTGCCAGCCAGACGAACTGGATTTGGTGCTGGTGCAGGCCAAAGCCCTCTGTTGGCTGTCCCTTCTCGCCGATGCCCACGAGCATCAGGCATCCGATGCGGAGCTCAGTGGGGATGCGGAGCAGGCCATGGGTTGGTTTGCCGATGCCATGCGCTTGCGGGATGTGATCCAGGTGGTGAGCTCCATCGAGGTGCCCCCTTCTCAGGATCTGATCGACGAGCAGCTCGCCGCCTGAGAGTGCACAAGCCATTGGCCGTGTCGAATGCCATGATGGGACATGATCAATCCAAGGGAAGCGGTGCCCGAAGAGCCCTGCCAATGCCCTGACTGCCAACGGTTCTATCGGGAACACGACCGGTTGATTCGTGAAAATCCCAGCCTGCGTCAACAACAGGAACTCAACTGGGCTGCCCTCCAATCGTTCCGGACCCTGGCGGGCCGGGTGCTGGAGGAGCTTCAGAAACAAACCACCGACAGTGATGCTGCGCCGGCGGCTCCCCAGACAGATGGCATGGCGGTAGGCGGCTCCAGCACCCCTGCAAGCACGGCCGCTCCCGAGCCCGATGCCATCCAGCAGGCCATGGCTGATCTGGAAAACATCAACGCCCATCTGTTTTCCATCGAAGCCCTGATGGAGCGCATCTTTGATGTGCGTGTTCCCGAGGATGTGGAACAGAAATTCCGTGAGGTGGCTGGTGAACTCGCTCCTGATCCCCTCAATGCTGATCGGCTGAGGCTCAACCGGCTCCTTCATCAAACGCCCGACCTGCCTGATCGGGATCGAAACTAAACATTCACCCGCGAGGGCCTATTCCAGTTCGCAGGTGATCGTCACCGGGAAGGCCTCGGCCCGCCAGATGTCCTTGGCGTATTGACGAATAGAGCGATCGGAAGAGAAGAAGCCAGTGCGGGCTGTGTTCAGCAAGGCCATCCGGTTCCAGCGGTTGGGGTCGGCCCAGGCCTGGCTCACTTCCTCTTGCGCTCGCAGGTAGTCGGCGAAATCCGCCAGCACGAAGAACGGATCGGAGCCCGTGAGATTCTGGAGCAGGGGCCGGAAGAGCTCCTGGTCGCCGTTGCTGAAGTGGCCCTGCTCAATCAGCCGCAGCGCCTCGGCCAGCTCGGGCAAGGAGGGGATCAGCTCCCAGGGGCAGTAGCCCGCCTTGGCCAAGTCGGCAATCCCTGCGGTGGTGTGGCCAAACAAGAAGAAGTTGTCTGCCCCCACCTGTTCCCGGATCTCCACGTTGGCCCCATCCAGCGTGCCGATCGTGAGAGCGCCATTCATGGCAAATTTCATGTTGCCGGTGCCCGAGGCCTCCTTGCCTGCCGTGGAGATCTGCTCTGAAAGATCGGCCGCCGGATACACCCGCTCGCCCAGCTTCACGTTGTAATCCGGCAGAAACACCACCCGCAGCAGCCCATCCATGTCTGGATCAGCGTTCACCGTTTCGGCAATGCCGTTGATGAAGCGGATGATCAACTTGGCCATCGCATAGCCCGGTGCCGCTTTGCCACCGAAGATCACGGTGCGGGGCACCATGCCCTCGCTCTTGCCATTTTTGATCCGCAGGTATTGGGCCACCACCTGGAGGGCATTGAGGTGCTGGCGCTTGTATTCATGAATGCGCTTCACCTGCACGTCGAAGAGGGAGGCCGGATCCACCAGCACGCCCGTGTGGCTGTGGATGTAGTGGGTGAGCTCCCGCTTCACCGCCAGCTTGGTGGCCTGCCAGCGCTCCAGGAAGCCCCCATCTTCGGCCAGGGGCTCCAGGGCGCGCAGTTGATCCAGGTCGGTCACCCAGCCTTCGCCTACAGCTTCGGTGAGCAAGGTGGCCAGCTTGGGGTTGGCCAAGGCCACCCACCGCCTTGGCGTCACCCCATTGGTGACGTTGGTGAATTTCTCGGGCCAGATCGCAGCGAATTCCGGAAACAGATCGCTCTTCACCAGAGCGCTGTGCAGGGCCGCTACCCCATTCACATGGTGGGAGGCCACCGTGGCCAGGTGGGCCATCCGCACCGCTTTGCTGCCCTCCTCATCAATGATCGAAACCTTGCGCAGGATTTGCTCGTTGCCGGGATACTTGAGGCGCACCTGCTGCAGGAAGCGGCGGTTGATCTCATAAATCAGCTCCAGGTGGCGCGGCAGCAGGCTGCCGAAGAGATCCAGCCCCCACTTCTCTAGGGCTTCCGGCAGCAGGGTGTGGTTGGTGTAGGAGATGCTGCGACTGGTGATGTCCCAAGCGGTGTCCCAGTCGAGGTGCTTGTCATCCAGCAGCAGGCGCATCAGCTCGGCCACGGCGATCGCCGGGTGGGTGTCATTCAGCTGGACCGCCCAATGCTGAGGAAACTCCTGGATTGGCAGACCGCGCATATCCAGGCTGCGGATCATGTCTTGCAGGGAGCAGCTCACGAAGAAATGCTGCTGCTTCAACCGCAGGCGCCTGCCCTCGTCGGTGCCGTCATTGGGGTAAAGCACCTTGGAGAGGGTTTCGCTGGCCACCTTCTCCTCCACGGCGCCGTAGTAATCGCCGATGTTGAAGGCATAGAAATCAAAGGATTCCGTGGCATCGGCCCGCCACAGCCGCAGCCTGTCGCAGGTGTTCACCCGGTAGCCCAGCACGGGCACATCATGGGGCACTCCAATGGCATGTTCCGCAGGGATCCAGCGCACCCGGTAAGTGCCGTGGTCGTCCTGGTACGACTGGGTGCGGCCCCCAAAGCCCACAAAACAGGCCTGGTCCGGATGGGGGATCTCCCAAGGCCAGCCAGCTTTCAGCCATTTGTCCGTGATCTCCACCTGCCAGCCATCCCGTATCAGCTGGTCGAAAATCCCGAATTCATAGCGGATCCCGTAGCCCGTGGCCGGGATTTCCAGGGAGGCTAGGGATTCAAGGAAGCAGGCCGCCAACCGCCCCAGGCCTCCGTTGCCCAGGCCCGGTTCCTCTTCCACTTCCAGAATCTCCTGGAGATTGTTGACGCCAAACCGCTTCAACGCCGCGGCGGCTTCCTCCTGGATGCCCAGCATCAGGAGGTTATTGCTGAGCTGGGGACCGATCAGGAATTCGGCTGACAGATAGGCCACCACCCGGGTGGGTGTGGCGGCGATGGCTTCGATGCCCGCCAGATAGCGCGTCATCAGCCGGTCGCGCACCGCATAGCTCAGAGCCATGTAGAGGTCGTGCCGACTGGCGCTGGGGGCCAGTTTTCCCAGGGTGTAGAAGAGATGTTCGGTCATGCCGTCGAACACGTCTTCCGCAAGGAGGCCGCTGCGGTCGGGATCGGCGTAGCATCCGGGGGTGGGAAGACGCAGGTTGCGGGGCTGTTGGATCGTCATGTGTCGCGTCTTCTGACGATGGAAGTGGGCTGACATCTCGACCGTAGCGTTACCTACCAATTCCTGCTTGCAGGGTGGGGGGCCGAACACCTAGTGCGTCCCTGTGGCCCCTTGATCTCCCTACCATCGAGCAAAAGACTGGCCCAGGTATGACCCCCATGGATTCCTCCAGTAATGGGCCCTGGAGGTTTGCGGGTCACCCCGTCCACTCCCTCCACCAAGCCCCTAATCAGGCTGAGGGGCCAGCTCTTCTACTGGTGCATGGCTTTGGCGCCTCCACTGACCACTGGCGACACAACCTGCCGGTGCTGGCCCAGCGCCATGAGGTGCATGCCATTGATCTTCTGGGTTTTGGCCGCAGCGCCAAACCAGAGGGCTTGCCCTACGGCGGCGCCCTCTGGCGCGATCAGCTGGTGGCCTACGTGAGGGAGCGCATCGCACGCCCCACCGTGCTGGTGGGCAATTCCCTGGGGGGCTACGCCGCCCTGGCCGCCGGCGCGGCCCTCAGCTCCGCCGAGCCGGGCACGGTTCCCCTGGCGGCGGGTGTGGTGCTGCTGAATGCGGCCGGGCCCTTCAGCGAGGAGCAGGCCGCGCCAAGTGGCTGGGGCTCCATTGCCCGGCGCACTGTGGGCCGGGCGATTTTCACCAGCCCGGTGGTGCAGCGGCTGCTGTTTGAAAATCTGCGCCGTCCCGCCACCGTGCGGCGCACCCTCCAGCGGGTCTACGTCGACCAGACCAATGTGG
>JBBARZ010000066.1:0-10702 GCA_040399505.1 Cyanobium sp. | reverse complement strand
CGCTCTGGGCGAAGGTGCGCACCGCCAGGGCATCCACATAGCGGCTCAGCACCCGAGCCGTATCGGCTAGGGGCTCCCCCCGCCCCAGCTGGGTGTTGGCAGGATTCAGATCGATGGTTTGCCCGCCGAGCCGGGCCATGGCCACCGTGAAGCTCACCCGGGTGCGGGTGGAGGCCTTGGTGAAGATCAGGCCCAAGGTGCGGCCCGCCAGATTGCAGCGGCGCCGGCCAGCCTTGAGTTCGGCCGCCAGATCCAGTAGGGCTGCTGTCTGGGAGGCATCGAGATCCGCAGACGACAGGTAGTTCTGTCCGTTCAGGCCTACCAGAGCCTGGGGTTCGCCTCCCGCCATCCCTCGATCCCAAAGAACCCTTATCAGAGATCAAGGGGCCCCTCGTCAAGGGCCGGGGTAGGGCCGGGGTTCTGCTCGGAAGCTGCGGTAGTGGGGGAGCTCGGCCGCCAGCAGCAGCTCCCGATCCCCCCTGCTGTCGCCATAGGCCTCCAGCACAAACCCCTCCAAGGGGCCTAGATGGGCCTCAAGGCGGCGTACCTTCTCGGGGCCTTTGCAATTGGCACCATCCAGCCGGGGCTGCCAACGGCCGTCCTCCTGCTGGAGTTCGGTGGCCAGCAGCTCCACCCGCAGGTATTCCGCCAGGGGCTGGAGCAGCATGCGGGGCGAGGCGGAGCAGAGCAGCACCCGATCCCCCCGCGCCTGGTGCCAGCGCAACCGCTCCAGGGCCTCTGGCCGCAGGCGGCGGATCAACACTGGCAAGAGCCATTCCCGGCGGCCCGTGGCCTCCTCCCGGTTCACCCGTTCGCAGATGCGAAAGAGGGCCAGGGTTTGGGCCTTGAACGCACCGGTGGAGAGGCGCTTCTGCCACCAGGCCAGCAGAGAAGGCACCAGGGCCACCCCAGCCCCCAGCACCCCCAGGGGGCTGGGGGAACGCAGGGCGGCCATGTGGAGGCAATCTCCCCGCAGGAGGGTGCGATCCACATCAAAAACGGCAATCCGCGGCGGGGGTGGGGAAAGGGGGCTCAGGGGGGCCTTGGGGGCAGCCAACGGGCCAGACCTTAGGAGGTGGGGGTTCGCCAGCTGATTTGTGCTCACCCCTCCAGCCGCAGCCGTTGTGCAAGCTCTGCCAACCCCATCGCCTCCACGCCTTCGGCAGTTAAGCCGGCTGGCTAGGCCTGTTCAGGCCAACCCGGTACGCCGGGCCAGATCTGAATCCAAAACTGCCCTCGGATCAAGCAGCCTGCGCACCCGTTGCCACTCCTGCAGCCCGGGGTAGGTGCGCCGCACCATGGCCGCTGATTGCCGGGAATCCTTGGCCAGGTAAAGCCGCCCCCCCGCAGCCGCCACCTCCTGATCCAGCTGATCCAGCACGTCCAAAAGTCCAGGCACCGCAGCGGACACATCCGCGGCCAGGGTCCAGCCCGGCATGGGGAAGGACAGAAGCCCCGGATTGGAGGGCCCGAAGCGTTTGAGCACCGTGAGGAAGCTGGGTGCCCCCACTTTGCGGAGGGCCTCCAGGGTGCGGGGCACCAGATGGGCTGCCGCATCGGGCACGGCGAATTGGTATTGCAGGAAGCCCGCCGGACCGTAGATGCGGTTCCAGTCCTGCACGCCATCAAGGGGGTGGAAATAGGGAGCAATGGCCTGGAGCTCTCCCTCCCGTTGTCTCGGGGCTTTGCGATACCAGGCTTCGTTGAAGGCCCGTACGGTGAGCTTGTTGAGCAGGCCGCCCGGCAGGAAGGGAGGCGCGGAGGCCAGGGCTTTTGGGTCGTAAGCCAGCGGATCTCCCTGCTGGAAGGCTTCCAGCTGGGAAGGGGGGGCATGGTCACCACAGGTGAGCACACCGCGGCCCCGGGGGTCGAGGCTGTCGACCCAGGCCACGCTGTAGCGGTAGCGGCTGTCGGCTTCCACCATCGCCGCCATCAGCACCTCCAGGTCCTGGAACCGGGTGGTGTCCACGCTGATGAGCGAACTACCAACCGGGATCAGGGAGAAGGTGGCTTCCACGATGATGCCGGTGAGCCCCATGCCGCCGACGGTGGCCCAGAACATGTCCCGTTCGCCGGAACTGTCAGCTCCAGGGTGGAGATCCCGTAATTGCCCTGTGCCATCCACCAACAGCAGCCGCTTCACGTGGTTTCCGAAGCTGCCATCCACGTGGTGATTCTTGCCGTGCACATCTGCGGCGATCGCTCCGCCCACCGTCACGTTGCGGGTGCCGGGGGTGACGGGAAGAAAGAACCCTGCCGGCACGAGCACCCGCAGCAGCTGATTCAGGCTCACCCCTCCCCCTGCGGTCACCGTGGCGCTGGAGGGATCGAGGCGGATGTCTGCAAAGGCCGAGAGTTCGATCACTGCCGCGTCCCGGAGCTGGGCCGCATCCCCGTAGGACCGGCCCAGCCCACGGGGGATGAGAGATTGGGGGGGTGCCTGCCGCACCAACTCCTGCAGCTGCTCCAGACTGGCCGGCCGCACCACCTGGGCGGTCACCGGCATGGTGCGCCCCCAGCCGGTGAGGGTTTGGGTTTCGGCAGCCAGGCCGTGGGGGAGGGTCAGCGTCACAGTTTTGCGGCCAGGGGAGCGGGAAGCAGTCGGACCAGGAGCATGAACGGACCCCACCACCAGGGGATGTATTCGATGCCTCTGCGGTTCGGTCGCCGCAGCAGATCACGGGCCACGGCCTCGGGGGCCGCACAGAGCGCAGGCGGAGCCTTGCCCACCGTCATCGGCGTGGCCATGAACCCCGCCTTGAGCACCCGCACCGCGAAGGGCTTGCCGTGGCAGCGCAACAGCAGACCCTCACAAAACGCGGTGAGGGCTGCCTTGGCTGCTCCGTAGTGGTAATTGGAGGGGCGGCCCCGATCTGCCGCCACAGAGCTGAACACCCAGAGACGCCCGGGTCGTGACAGCCGCTCCGGGGTGGCGATGGCGGTGAGCCAGGGCAACAGACCGGTGTAGTTCGCTGCGGTGATCCGCAGGGCTTCCGTGACATCATCCCGAGCCCGTTCAGCTTCCCCGAGGGAGCCGGCGGTGATCAGGTAGAGGTCAAAGTCGCCCACCTGGGGCAAATTGATGGAACCAGAGAGGGAAGGGGGCGTGAGATCAGTCTGTTCCGTGCTAACGGATGCCCCCAAGGCCTCCAGCTCGCTGACCAGGGATCGTTGTGCTTCGGCGTTCCTTGCGATGAGGTGAAAGCGGCGACACCCTCTCTTGGCGAGCTCCCGGCAGATGGCTACCGCAACCCCACTGGTGCTGCCCAGGACGAAGGTGCTGTGGATCGAAATGGGCTTGAAAACGATTCAAATCATTGTCATCAGCGTGAGCTGTGTGTTGTCTGCCAATCGGACAGGGCAGGGACTGGTTTGGGGTGGGAAAAGGTTTTTAGGATCGAGAGTCGCGGAAACTGATGTGTTTGTGGCCAAGAAAACTGGTGAACACTGGCACGATCACCCCAACGGAATGGGCGATCAGATCCGCTAGCCCCACCGCGCCCACCATGGAGAGCAGCCAGGGACGCAGACCCACGCTCACCAGCCAGGTCTGCAGAACGGCAACGAGGTTCACCAGGGCGAAGGCCGCAAAAGATCGCCCCACGCTCTGCTGGCTGCTCAGAAACACAAATCGGCGGGCCAAGATGTAGGCCGTCACCATGCCGACGGCATAGGCGGCCAGAACAGCGACTTCAAACGCCATCAGCTGGGAGAAGCCGATGCGGCTGATCACATTCACCAGGGCGGCTGCGCCGCCGGTGAGCACGAAGCGGAGGAACTGCCGAGGAGCCGTCATGGATTCTGCCGAGGCCCTCGGCCCATGGCCTGGGCCACCTCTCGGGCCAGGGCCCGACCGAAGCCGATGCTTTCACTGATGCCCCGATCTTCTGGGTAGTAGGCGGTGGTGTCGGCGGTGATCACCCCGGAGAAGGGGTGGCGCGGGGGGAGGGTTTGCTCGAAATGCGTGCCGCACACCGGCTGGGCGAAGCGATAGCGGCTGCAGTGGCTGGCGAGCAGATCCTTGTCGCTCAGGTGGGGTTGGATGGCCTTGACGCAGGCCCAGGCATCGTTGATGAAGGCTTCATTAGGCCGCTGATAGTCAGGATGGTCTGCAGGGATGTAGAAGGGCACGTAGCAGATGTGCACTGGGAAAGGACGAAGATTGCTCATCTCGATCACACCGGGGATGGCGAATCGTCCATCGTTCACATTGGTCCAGAAGTTGCCGGTGATCGGTTGGCTGGTCTGCAGCACCACGCAGGCGCAGGCCACGGAGGGCTGTTCCCGATACTGCTGTACAAGAGAGGGATCGGCTCCACCGGCTTCAAGAATCGGCGCGAGCAGCGGCAGGGGAATGGTGCTGACCACCTGATCAAAGGCCTCCTCCCCATCAGCGGTTGTGAGTACGGCCCCACCCTCCGGCTGGGGCCTCAGGGCCAGCACGGGAGTGGAGAGGCAAATCCGGCCTCCCCCCATGCGGATCGCATCCTCCATCGCATCGATCAAGGTCTGAGACCCGCCATCGAGAAAGCCCAGGGTTTCCCGAAGCCGTTGCCTGGATTGACCCAGACGACGGATCCGGCTCCAGATCCAGGCAGCAGAGATGCTGTCGCCGTGATGAAAGAACTTGTAGGCAAACAGCTTGTGCCAAAGCAGCTGATAGCCGCGTTCTCCTAGCCATTGGCGGAGCCAGGTGGTCGCTGTGAGGTCATCGAGGGGGTGCCAGTCGCGGATGATGAGGCAACGGGCCGCGTGGGCCAGATAGCGGATCCTGGAAATCAGGGGGAGTCGGGGGAAGGAGAGCACAGCTCCCACCGATCCCCAGGGATAGAGACGACCCTCACAAAAGAACCCCATCTTTGTGTGGCGCCACTGAAGTCGGTTGCTGAGCTGCAGCTCTCTCAGGATGGTGAAGAAATCGTTATCGCTCAGGCAATGGAAGTGGTAGTAGCGCTCGAGGTCGATGCCGGCGAACTGGAAGCTGGCCGCCATACCGCCGAGTCGGTTGTCAGCCTCGAGGATCACGGGCTCGAGCCCTTGACAGGTGAGTTCGTAGGCCACCGCTAGCCCCATGGGGCCTCCTCCGATCACAGCGATCCGTTGACTGGCGGCCATCAGAAGGGAATCTCCAGGCCTGAAAACCGCTCATCCTGGTAGCTGATGCGGAGGGCCTCCGCCAAGGGGGTGGCTGACACGTGAAAAAGTCCGGGCCAATCGATCACGTCGAATTCATCACCTGCGGTGAGAGCCTGCAGCTGAGAGTTAGTGAAGGCCGGTTGCCGGGAGATCCTTGCCCAGAGCTTGAGGAGAAAGGAAAAGAGTGGGATGGGCAGATGGATGATCCAGCTGTGGGAGCCAACCGCCCGGCGCAATTGGCGCATCAGGCTGATGTAACTCACCTGCTCCATTCCGGTGATGTCATACACGCCCTGGATGGAAGGATCGGCGAGACAGCGTTCGATCAACTGACAGAAATCAGCCACAAATAGGGGCTGACGGATAAAGCGACCGGAGCCGGGAATGGGAAATAACGGAGATTTTCTCATGAATCGTGCAAGCCAGCCGAGGTGTTTGCGATCAAACCAACCAAACATCAGGGTGGGGCGCAGCACCACCGCATCAGGCCATGTGGCACGCACGATATCTTCCTGCTTCCTCTTGGTTTCTGTGTAGAGATCAGTGGCAATAGAATTGACAACAGAACTGCTGATATGAACAAGGCGCTGGATGGAGGATCGCTGCATCTGATCAAGAACAACTTCTGTGCTCCGGATGTTATTGCGTTCAAACTGTGATGAATCGGTGTTGCCGATTTCCGCCTGCAACATCACGCAGGCTTGGCAATCCCGGATAGCTTGTGGCCACTGCACATCGTGGATCTGGGTGAGATCTTCATGGAGAAACTGAACGTTGGGAAACAGGCTTTTGCCGATGGCGATCGCCTCGGCTTTCTTATCCACTACCAGCAGTTCCCATTCGGGGTGCTGCTGACGCAGTAGGGCAATCAGGTTGAGGCCAACCAGCCCTGCTCCACCTGGAAGAAACACGTTCATTGGGCCCTAGCTGCGAAGGGGGGGAAGGAGATTGGCATGGTGACCCACGCCGATGGCTGAGGCCGTCACGAGCCAGGCCAGAAGGGTGAGCTGGATGCCCGGATCCCCCAGCAGAATTTCCTCCGGTTTTTCAGTGGAGTGATCCGGCGAGAGCGTTAGCCTGCGATCTGCTTCATCGGGATCACTGAGCAGCTGATAGCGGAAGATGCCTGCAAGCACGAAGGGCACGGTGAGCAACATCCAACCGGTGGGAGCTCCTTTCAGGGTGGGGCCTGCCGCCCAGAGGGAATAACTCATGAAGGCGCTGGTGGCCACCAGGCTCTCAAGGCGCAGCAGAAGTGGTAGGGAGTATCTCTGCAACACCTTGCGAGTGGCTCCCCCTCGACTTTCGACCACCCGCAGTTCGGCCTTTCGTTTCTCAATGGCCAGAAACAGGGCCAGCAGCCCCACTGTGAGTAGAAACCAGGGGGAAAAGACCAGCCCAGCCGCCACCACCCCGGCGATGGCTCTCAGGAGGAAACCGGAAGCAATACAGAACAGATCGAGCAGCGGCTGCCGCTTGAATGACAGGCAATAGGCCAGCTGAACCATGCCGTACAGCAGGAGCACGCCGGCGAGACCAGGGGAGGCCATCCAGCCGATGACGAGGCTCAGCAAGGCCAGAACCAGGGATGTGCCAAGAGCCGTCTGGACGCTCACCAGGCCAGCGGCAATGGGGCGTTTGCACTTGCTGGGATGGGCCCTGTCGGCCTCCAGATCCAGACAGTCGTTGAGGAGATAGATGGCGCTGGAGATCAGACAGAACGCAAGCAATGCGCCGCTGGAGGCAAGCCAGATCTCTCTTCTGAAGCTGAAGGCAAAGAGGGGGGCGGCGTAGACGAGGAGGTTTTTCGTCCACTGGCGCGGACGACAAGCTGCTAGCAGTGGCCCATGACATCCGGTGGCCATGCTTATCCAATTCAGATCTTCAGGATGTCCTGTGCTGGCTGATGGTATCCGGCATAGGACAGCGACCAGGAGGATGGCGGCACCTCTCAGGCCGCCACAACAGCCTCGCCGGGCATCACACTGGTTGCCAGGAGGTTCTTGAGCTCGTCGCCCTCGATCACCTCCTTCTCCAGGATCTCCTTGGAGATCGATTCCAGCAGGTCCCGGTTGTGGCGCAGGATCGAGAGGGCCCGTTCATGGCCCCGATCCACCAGACCCCGCACTTCCCGGTCGATGGCCTGGGCGGTGGCATCGCTCACCACTCGGCGTGGGTTGTTGCCGCCGCCGAGGAAGCGGCTGCCACCCTGCTTGTCGTAGGCGAGGGGGCCGAGGGTGTCGCTCATGCCGAAGGTTCCCACCATTTGCTCGGCGATGTCTGTGGCCCGTTGCAGGTCGTTGGCGGCGCCGGTGGTCACCTCGCCAAACACAATCTCCTCGGCGCTGCGGCCACCGAGCAGGGTGGCGATCTGCCCTTCGAGATCGTCCTTGGAATTGAGGAAGCGCTCTTCGGTAGGCAGCTGCAGGGTGTAGCCGAGGGCGCTCATGCCCCGGGGCACGATCGAGATCTTGGCCACCTTGCTGCCGCCGGGCATCAGGTGGCCCACGATGGCGTGGCCCACCTCGTGATAGGCCACAACCTTCTTTTCATCGGGCTGGAGCACCCGGCTCTTCTTCTCCAGACCGGCCACCACCCGTTCAATGGCTTCGTTGAGGTCGCCCTGCTCCACGGAGGTGCGGTAGCCCCGGGCCGCCAGCAGGGCGGCCTCGTTCACCAGGTTCGCCAGATCGGCGCCGGCGAAGCCCGCTGTGGCCTGGGCGATCTTGTCGAGATCCACGCCCTCAGACAGCTTCACCTTCTTGGCATAGATGTCGAGGATGGTGCGGCGGCCCGAGAGATCGGGGCGATCCACCAGCACCTGGCGGTCGAAGCGGCCAGGCCGCAGCAGGGCGGCATCCAGGGTTTCGGGCTGGTTGGTGGCCGCCAGCACGATCACCGGCTTGTCCTTGGCGGTGAAGCCATCCATCTCCGTAAGCAGCTGGTTGAGGGTCTGCTCCCGCTCGTCGTTGCCTCCCACCACGCCCATGGAACCCGCCCGGCTCTTGCCGATGGCATCGAGCTCGTCGATGAAGATGATGCAAGGGGCCTTTTTCTTCGCTTCCTCGAACAGATCGCGCACCCGGGCTGCACCGGCGCCCACGAACAGCTCCACGAATTCCGAGCCGGAAATGACGAAGAAAGGCACGCTGGCCTCGCCCGCCACAGCCTTCGAGAGCAGGGTTTTGCCGGTGCCGGGAGGGCCCACCAGCAGAACCCCCTTGGGGATGCGGGCTCCGATGGCGGTATAGCGCTCAGGCTTCTTGAGGAAATCAACGATTTCCGTGAGCTCCGCCTTGGCCTCATCCACCCCGGCCACATCCGCGAACGTCACCCGTGATTCCTCATCGGGCACATACACCTTGGCCTTGCTCTTGGTGAAGCTCAGAGCTCCTTGGGCGCCGCCCATCTGTCGGCGAGCGAAGAACTGCAGCACCAGGATAAAAATCAGGGGCGGCACCACCCAGCTCAGCAGGGTGGTGAAGAAATTGGGTTTAGCCGGTGGTGCCGCGGCGAATTCCACCCCATGCTTCTCGAGCCGCTGGGGCAGCTCCATGTCGAAAATCGGCGTGGTGGCTAGCACCGTGGGAGCTCCCTCCACCGTGGGAGCCTTCAGTTCGTAGCGGATTTGGTCGGAAGTGATGTAGGCCCTCTTCACGTTGTCGGCGTCCACCTGGCCGATGAACAGCGAATAGGGCACCCGAGGAACCTGGGAGCCCGGGTTGGTCAGGAAGTTGCTGAGCAGCAAGAGGGTGCCCAGGCCGATCAGCAGAAGGTTGATCAGCCCTAACCGCCGGTTCGGGCGGTTGTCGTCCTGGCGGAGGGCCATAGGGCGGTGGAAAGCGAATGGGCCCAAGCTAGGCAACGGCGTCCTCGCCTGCCCCATTCCCGGGGCTGGAGAACCGAACGCCGGATGCCATGTGCGGCCGCTATTCCCTTACTACATCCATCGACCGGCTCCTGCCCCACCTCAAGGGCCCCCTCCCGGAGGGCCTGGTGGAGCACTACGCTCCCCGACCCCAGGTGCGGCCAGGCGAGCCGGTGCTGTTGCAGCGGCAGGAGCACGGCCGGCTGGAGGTGGCCCTGGCCCTTTGGGGCCTGCTGCCGGGGTGGGCGAAGGATCCCCGGGGTCTGCGCCGCCCCATCAATGCTCGCAGCGAAACCGTTGCGGAGAAGGCCTTCTTCCGGGGGCCGTGGCGCCACCGGCGGGCCCTGCTGCCGGCGGATGGCTTCTATGAATGGCAGCGCCGGGCCGATGGCAGTAAGCAGCCCTGGCTGTTCCGCCCCCGCAGCGGGGAGCCCTTCTGGCTCGGGGGGCTCTGGGAGCGCTGGATCGGCGCCGATGGCGGCGAGCTCGACACCGCCGTGATCCTCACCACCGCCCCGAACGATCTGCTGCGGCGGGTGCACGACCGCATGCCCGTCGTGATCCCGTCGGGGCTGGAGGAGGCCTGGCTGGAGGCGGTGGATGGTCCTGAGTTGCGGGCACTGGAGCCCCTGTTGGCGCCTTGGGAGCCGGTGGGATGGGAAGCGGTGCGGCTGGAGCCGGCCACCCTGCGGCCCCTGGAAGGGATCGGTTAGGACGAGGGGAGTTGATTTGGTGCCTGTGAGCCTTGAGCAGTTGGATGCCTTTCTCGCGAAAAGCCGCAGCGTGCCGGATCTGCAGGCCCGGCTCCGCGAGGGGGTGGATCTGGAGTCGTTCCTGGCCCTGGCGCTAGAGCACGGATTTGCGCTGGAGGACAGCGATGTGATCGCCGCCCAACAGCGGGCCGAGGCGAGGTTGAGCGATGCAGAGCTGCAGCGGCGGGCCGGTGAGGAAGCCCGCCGGTTGCGCCATTTCATCCCGGGCTGAACCATGGCCAGCTCCACCCCCCGAGAGCGGGCGGCCGCCTATCCCCGCCCCCCGGCTCTGGTGGCCTGCGAGCGGCACGTGCGCGTGGAGGCCCTGGGGCGCCTGCTGGCCGACAGCCACCGCTCCTTTCGGGTGCTGGAAACCTTTCATCCGCCCACGTTCTATCTGCCGCCGGAGGCCTTTGATCCGGCGATGTTGCGGCCCGCGGCTGGGCACAGCTTCTGCGAGTGGAAGGGGGTGGCCCGCTATCTCGATGTGGTGGCCCCCGATGGGAGGGTGCTGCAGCGGGTGGCCTGGCATTACCCCAAGCCCACGACGGCCTTTGCCCCCCTGGCGGGCTGGATCGCCCTCTATGCCGGGCCGATGGATGGCTGCTGGGTGGATGGGGAGCGGGTGGTGCCCCAACCCGGCGGCTTCTATGGCGGCTGGATCACCAGCGATGTGGAGGGTCCCTTCAAAGGCGACCCGCGTCACCCGGAGCTGATCTAAACGGGCTGGCGAGGCTCAGCCGGCTGCCGCCACGGCCTGCTCACAGCGCTCGAGCTCCGCTTCAAGGAGCGCCAGCAGCTCTGCCCTCGCCGCTGGCAGGGGGAAGGGTCCCTCCTCGTAGCGGGCCTCCAAGACATGCCAGCGGGAGCCGCTCAGCCGCTCGGCATCGGCGGCGCCGGCCACGACCAGGTCCACTCCCACGCCCAAGGATTCCAGCGCCTGGGA
>JBBARZ010000065.1:0-10878 GCA_040399505.1 Cyanobium sp. | reverse complement strand
AAGGAGGTGAGTCAGGTGAACATCAAGGTGGGAGCCAGCAGCAACATGGCGGCCACTGGATTCACCTACCGCATTTCAGTGCAGGGTTGTCGTTGATCCCTGCTTGAGGCTTTGAAGAAAAACGGGCACCCTCGGGTGCCCCTTGAAAACCATCACACCAGGGTGAACTGGGTGTTGGTGAGGGTCGCCACCGGATTGAGAGTGGCGAATTGAATCGGCCCAAAGGTGATGCGGCTGCCATCCGCATCCCAGAACAGGGCACCAGTGGTGGTGTTGAACAGGATGCGTTGATCTCTGGCATTGGCAGTTACCACACCAGCCCCTGAACGGAACTGGACCGCGGTGAGGCTTGCCCCCGCGGCTCCGATCCCAGTGAACACGGTCGCGGAGAGGGCGATGCGATCACCTTCCGCGATGTTGAAGTCGGTGATCAGATCGGTGTTGGCCGCGCCGTGGGCATCAAAGCGGAAGCTATCCGCTCCCAGTCCACCGGTGAGGGTATCTACCCCGGCGCCTCCATTGAGGATGTCAGCGCCAGCACCTCCATTGAGGGTGTTGTTGCTGGCATTGCCTGCGAGGGTATTGGCGAGGGCATTGCCGGTGCCGTTGAGGGCGGTGCCTGTGAGGGTGAGGTTTTCAACGTTGGCGGCAAGGGTGTGGTTCACGGAGCTGAGCACCGTGTCTGTGCCTTCATTGAGGGCTTCCACCACCACATCAAGGGCGGAATCCACTGTGAAGATGTCATCGCCGAGGCCCCCATTCATGGTGTCGTTGCCGGCCAGACCATCGATGGTGTCGTTGCCTGCGAGGCCGTTGATGGTGTCGTTGCCGGCAGTGCCGAGAAGGTTGTCGGCGTTGATGGTGCCGTTGATCGCCGTTGGGGCCGGTGGTGGTGGTGGCGGAGGAGGTGGTGGCGTGACGCCGGTGCCTGTGAGGGCAATGGCGGCCGCGGTGAGGGGAGCGCCGGGGTTGAGGTTGGCAAAGAGCACGGCGGCGCCAGTGCCGTTGCCGTCGCTGTCGTAGCGGAGGGCACCGGAGGCGGTGTCGTGGAGGATGCGCTGGAGGCCATCGGTGGCGGCCACCACGCCAGCGCCGGAGAGGAATTCCGCTGCAGTGAGTGTGGCGCCACCGCTGAGGGCGGAGAAGATGGCCCGATTCAGCTGGAGGGTATCGCCAGCGGCAAAATCAGCCACTGTGTCCACGTTGCCTGCGGCGAGAGGCGAGTTGAACTGGAAGGTGTCGAGACCAGCGCCACCCACGAGGCGGTCGCTGCCGTCGCCGCCATTGAGGGTGTTGTTAGCGGCATTGCCGGTGATGACGTTGTTGGCGGCATTACCGGTGCCGTTGAGGGCGGTGCCGGTGAGCACGAGGTTTTCCAACTCGGCACCCAGGGTGGTGTCGACACTGCTGTTGACCGTGTCGATGCCACCTGCAGCTGCTTCCACCACCACATCGAGGGTGGAATCGACGATGTAGGTGTCGTCGCCCAGGCCCCCGGTCATGGTGTCAGCGCCAGCACCTCCATTGAGGGTGTTGTTGCTGGCATTGCCTGCGAGGGTATTGGCGAGGGCATTGCCGGTGCCGTTGAGGGCGGTGCCTGTGAGGGTGAGGTTTTCAACGTTGGCGGCAAGGGTGTGGTTCACGGAGCTGAGCACCGTGTCTGTGCCTTCATTGAGGGCTTCCACCACCACATCAAGGGCGGAATCCACTGTGAAGATGTCATCGCCGAGGCCCCCATTCATGGTGTCGTTGCCGGCCAGACCATCGATGGTGTCGTTGCCTGCGAGGCCGTTGATGGTGTCGTTGCCGGCAGTGCCGAGAAGGTTGTCGGCGTTGATGGTGCCGTTGATCGCCGTTGGGGCCGGTGGTGGTGGTGGCGGAGGAGGTGGTGGCGTGACGCCGGTGCCTGTGAGGGCAATGGCGGCCGCGGTGAGGGGAGCGCCGGGGTTGAGGTTGGCAAAGAGCACGGCGGCGCCAGTGCCGTTGCCGTCGCTGTCGTAGCGGAGGGCACCGGAGGCGGTGTCGTGGAGGATGCGCTGGAGGCCATCGGTGGCGGCCACCACGCCAGCGCCGGAGAGGAATTCCGCTGCAGTGAGTGTGGCGCCACCGCTGAGGGCGGAGAAGATGGCCCGATTCAGCTGGAGGGTATCGCCAGCGGCAAAATCAGCCACTGTGTCCACGTTGCCTGCGGCGAGAGGCGAGTTGAACTGGAAGGTGTCGAGACCAGCGCCACCCACGAGGCGGTCGCTGCCGTCGCCGCCATTGAGGGTGTTGTTAGCGGCATTGCCGGTGATGACGTTGTTGGCGGCATTACCGGTGCCGTTGAGGGCGGTGCCGGTGAGCACGAGGTTTTCCAACTCGGCACCCAGGGTGGTGTCGACACTGCTGTTGACCGTGTCGATGCCACCTGCAGCTGCTTCCACCACCACATCGAGGGTGGAATCGACGATGTAGGTGTCGTCGCCCAGGCCCCCGGTCATGGTGTCAGCGCCAGCACCTCCATCGAGGGTGTCGTTGCCATCGGCGCCGATAAGGTTGTTGGCGGCTGCATTGCCGCTGATCAGGTTGGCTAGGCCATTGCCGCTGCCGTTGATGGCTGCGGTGCCGGTCAACACCAGGTTTTCAGTGTTAGCTCCAAGGGCAAGGGTGATCGAGCTGAATACGGTGTCTGTTCCAGCTGCCGCAACTTCCACCACCGCGTCCAAAAGGGAATCCACCAGGTAGCTGTCGTCACCCAGACCCCCGTTCATGGTGTCGTTGCCGCCTCCACCATCGAGGGTGTCGTTGCCGTCGAGACCATTCAAGGTGTTGTTGTTGGTATTGCCGGTGATGGCATTGGCTAGGGTGTTACCGGTACCGGTGAGGGCCGCGCCGGTCAGGGTGAGATGTTCGACATTGGCCGCGAGAGTGTGGTCAACAGAGCTGTTGACGGTATCCGTGCCTGCCGCGGCTGCCTCCACGATCACATCCAGGGCGCTGTCGACACCGTAGGTGTCGTTGCCCAGGCCACCCACCATTGAGTCGTTCCCGACTCCACCAAAATGGCTGTCGTCCCCATCCCCTCCAATCAGGGTGTCGTCGCCAAGGGAGCCAATCAAGTTATCGTTGCCTCCCAGGCCCAGAGCTTGATCATCGCCGTCGGTGCCACTAAACAGGTTGCTGGCTGCCGTACCGGTGAAGAGATCGCCAACCACGCCTGTGGGCTGGGAGATCAAGTTCTCACTGTTTCCCGCCCCATCGGTGAAGGCCACCTGTACCCGAATGATCTGGCCAACCTGAGTTTGGGTAGGAGTAAAACTTTGGCTGTTTGTTCCCACCACGGTCCAGGTGGTGCCGTTGTTTGCTGACATCTCCCAGGTGTAGGAGAACACTCCCAGCCCATTGATGTCCGCGATGCCTGCGGTGTTGGCTGTGATCGTCACTCCTTCGGTTGGGGTGGTGTCGCTGATCACAGGAACTCCCGTGGCTGCCCCCGCTGGCCCAGGAGCGGCCACATCCCCGTCGGCGAAGCGCAACACTTCAATCCCCCACAGGGTATCCACCCCATCGTTGGACAATAGGCCACCCGCCGGGGGCCGATTGTCTGTCACGGTGATGCTGTTGTCGGCGTTGCGCACCACCGCGTAGTCGTCCTGGTTTCCACTGAACACCGCCACATCCACCCCAGCGGACCCTGGCCGGATTTCCCGCACGATGCTCAACTGGAACGGGCGAATCGTTCCGGCAAGCAGGCGGGCCTGGAAAGTGTTGATGGTGGTAGCAAATTCCGTCGTTCCGTTGGTGTTGGTTAAACGGATGCGAGCATCGAGATACACATCGCCGTGGATAATGTCATCACCTCCCCGGCCTTCGATCACATCTGAACCCCCACCACCGAGAATGATGTCGCCGCCAGTGAAGCTTGTGGCGCCCCTTAGAAGTGTAGACAAACCAGAGATCATGTTGATGCCATTAGCATCCAGAACGTGGTTCACTTCGGCCAGCGGATTTCGATTGATTCGCCCTTTAAGGCTATCGTTTCCATGCCAGCCAGAGAGGCCCTCGACATCAACAAAACGGTCAAATAAGTCAATCAGAATATTGGGAGGAAGAAAAACATTTAACTCCAAATCAGCATTGACGATTTCAAGTGAGTTGGCATAGGTGACCCAGTCAAATCCCCAGTCGCCAACACTCTTGTTGATGCCCGGCGTGCCGAACATGATGTCATTACCGGATTCACCTTCGTAGTCATCGTTGCCATCACCCATGAGCACGTCGTGGCCAATCAGGGTGCTGGTGCCAAAGGGATCACCGTTGTCGCCATGCAGCAAGTCGGCTCCTTGTCCCCCTTCAATCCAGTCGTCGCCCGCATTGCCAAACACAGTGTTTAAGCCAGTTCCGGCGTTCACAAAGTCGTTGCCTAGCCCGGCAAAGGTTTCTGCATCGCCCACCCCCCCATAGATCACATCCGTGCCGTCTCCCCCGAATAGCAGATCTAGTCCGCCGGCGTTGGAGATCAAGTCGTTGCCGTCTCCACCCTTGATGTTGTCGTCACCGAAGGCATCGGTGAGCACGTCGTCACCGGCGCCACCAAAGATGAAATCATTGCCAGCGCTTCCTTCCAGAGTGTCGTTTCCGCCATCGCCGTGGAGGGTGTCGTCCCCTTCCCCTGTGGCGAGTCTGTCATTGGCCGCCGTGCCCCCCATCACCACGTGCTCAACCCCGCCGTAGCGAATGGTGCCGTTGGCCAGGCGGGTGAGCAGGCTGGTTTCGTTCCAGGGGGTGAGGGGGTCGTTAAGAATGGGTCCGGTGGTGCCCACCCGGCCCGCTTCGAAGTAAAAGGTGGGGGAGGAAAACACATCCCCTGGCAGGTGGATCGCTGTGGAGTTGCGTGAGACGATGTCGCCGAAGGTTTGCTCCTCCAGCTGGGTGAGCACGTTCAGGCCTGCCGTGCGTGAGAGGTAGTAGAAGCGGTCATGGTTCTGCAGCTTCAGCATCTGAGTGCCGAACACATAGGCAAAGCTGGAGCCCAGCATGCCGCCGAAGGGTTGGAGTTTTTCGGCCAGACCTCCCAGCCAGAAATCCACATCTTCCAGGCCACCGAGGGACCCGCCGGTGTAGATCCCGGTGGCGTTGAGGAAATCCTGGGCATCCAAGTTCCCGGCGGCTGCACCGCTGATCAGGGCCTCTGCGGCGGCGCGACGGGCTGCGTCCGTTGTGGCGGCCTGGATGGTGGGATGGGTGCCGTAGGCGGCAATGAAGTTGGTAAGGGATTCCGGGTGTTTGATGTTCAGGCCGAAATCGTTCCAGCTGGAATAGGGCTCGAGTGCAGAGTTGCCCGTGTCGCTAAAGAACAAGCGACGGGCACCGTTGAGCCCTGGTGCGCCCGTTTCTTTGCCACGGGCCATGTTGAGAGCACCCAGGTCGAGGGGCAGTCCCACCAGGTTGTTGCGCAGCGACTCAGTCAGGAACTCGTCAATCTCGTTTCCTACCTGGTGCACCATGCCTGTGCTGATGGAGCCCACAGCAGCTCTGGTGTTGACCCCGCTCTGCCGAAACGCCACCGGGTTGAGAAAGGCATCGATTAGCCGCATGGGCACGGTCACACCCGTGCCTGGATCGATGCGATCCACCGTGTCAGTGAGCTGGGAGTGGCCGAAGCGATAGACGATGTTGGCGAAAAACGCCATGATCGCCGGGTCGACGGTGTTGTTGTACCCGCTGAAAATTTCGATTGAAGGCAACAGTTTGCGGCCAAATTCCTCAAACACGAGGTGCTGATACTGCATCTCGTTGGGGAATTTGGCGGCCTGGAAGAGGCGCTCCCCATTCCAAGGCAGGGCAGCAATGGCTGCAGGAGTGGTGGGCAGGGCTGCAATGGGGGTCAGCAGCCACTGGTTGAGGAAGGCCAGGTCGGCGCTGCCCAGCACCACTTCCCTGACGTGGTCTACCAGGCGGTTGTGTTCCGAGTGGAACACGCTGTGGATGCCGGTGAGGGCAATGTTTTCGTTGCCCCGTCCGTCGCCCGTGATGTAGTGGAGATCTAGCAGTTCATTGTCGTAGGTACCAGCGGGTTGAACCGTGGCAGTGGTGCTGACTGTGGTGTCCGCGTCCGCCACCTTTCCTGGGCCTGGAGTGGCGTTGTGGGCGATGTCGTCGAGAAAGGCATGGCCCGTGCGCAGAGCGTTGGCTGTGCTCACTGGCGCTGTTCGGTTGCCCTCCAAGAAGCTGCCGTTGAGCAGCATCAGCTGGGGCAGACCGTTGGCTCCTGGGATGAAGTTGCCGTAGAGATCCGTGAGGATCATCGGCACGTTGCCCACATCGGCGTCGGTGAGGTTGATGCCGAGCAGGGTGCGGGCTTGGGTCTTCACTTCAGCCCAATTGGCGATCGATCCAGCGATAGCCCCATCCAGCAGCTTGCCGGTGCTGCGCACCCGGCCTGCCTGCACTGCATAGGCCCTCAGGAACACCTGGTGGGAGGGATGGGAGGTGTAGGTCTGGTTTTGGTCGATCCAGGGAGTGGTGGTGTTCTGGTAATTGCGGATGTCGTCTGCGGTTCCCGCTACCCCATCGGGGCCCGGATCCAGGCCGGCCAAGGTGGCCCGTGTGAGGGCCATGAAGTTGGTGGCACTCCCCGGCACGAAGAGGGGATCGTCTGGGGCTAGGGGGATGATCACGCTGCCCTGGCCCCCCTTGGTGATCAGGCTGAGGCCGTGATCAAAGAATTGGCCAAAAATGGTGAAGAAAGAGTTGTAGGGGGCCGACAGTCCAACGTCCGGCGACACGTTGGGGATGAAGATGCTCCCGTCCGTGGACACGGTGGGAGCGGCACCCCCGGCCGTCACGGCCACGGGGTTGCGCACCGTCTGGTCTGAGACCAGGTTGCTGGCGGAGCGGACCTGACCGTCGAAGACAACACCCGAGGTTTGCGTGTAGCTCGAGGGGCTGCCGATCCCAAGGGGGCCTGGGCCGTCTGGGTCGAAGGTGGCTCCCTGGGCCGTCCGCCAGCGTTGGGGCGGGCTGTTGACCATGGGGCGGTCGGCAGAACCGAAGGATTCCTGACCCGGCACCACGTTGTTGAATTTGCCCTCCACCGTCCGCAGGCCATAGGGCAGCAGGGGATTGCCCTGCAGCTGGGCGAGCGGATTGGCCCCTGCGGTATGGGCTTCTGCCAGCAGGATCTGCTGGAGGATGAATTCAAGGTCGTGCTTGACGAGTTTCATGTGTGGCGCTTTAGTGCCAAAGGAACAAGAACGAGGTGATGCAGCTTTGTTGCAGGCTTCGATCAGCCGAACGAATACCTAATTTTTTTGTGCGAAAGATTAAGTCCCATCAGGGTTGACAAGGGTTCAAACTGTGTAAGCCCCTTTAGATTTGCCTAGGGATTCGCCCAGATTGCTTAACCCCCCACAGGATATGTAAAAATTGTTGCTTGCGTGCGCAGCTAACATTTTTTCAACAATTTTGGGGCCGGTTTGTTGATCGTCTGAGTTCTGGACTGCTCTATGAACTTCAGAGCAAGCTCCTCCAGAGTTTCTTCGCGGTAGCCGGTTCAGCCCCAGCCAGGCGGTTGCCCTCGCACTCCACGATCACCCGACAGCTCAGACTGTTGATCAACAAGGCACCCTCCCACCGCTCCCACTCCCGGGGAGGTAAAGCCCGCTCTCCCAGCCAGCCTTGGGCCAGGGCCCGGGCCCGCATTACTCCGGGCAAACAGCCGCTGGCCAGGGGTGGGGTGAACCAAGAGCCCTCCATGTGCACCAGCAGATTGGCCGCTGCGCCGCAACTGAGGTTGCCATCACTGCCCAGGAGCAGGGCCTCTTCCACGCCGGCCAGCAGTGCCTCCCGACGGGCCTGGATCTGGGGGGCGTAGGCAAAGGTTTTGCAACGGCTTAGGCGGCTCGACCCATTGCGACGCTCCCAGCGGCTCACCACAACCCTGACCGAATCAAAGCAGGGCTTACTTGTGGTGAGCTGGAGCCAGAAGCGCTCCCATGGGCCTTCCTCCGGCGGCCGTCGCACCTCCAGACCCCGCTGCCCTGGCCCGCCGCTGCCCCCACTCCAGTTCAACCGCAACGCCCCGGAGCTGATTCCGCTGCGGGCTACCGCTTCCTCCAGCAACCCCTCCACCCGCGCTTGCCCCGGGGGTGGGGCCAGCCCGAGCAGGGCGGCTCCCTCTCGCCAGCGCTCCAGATGCTCCCCCAGCAATCGGGGCTCGCCGCCTTCCACCAGCACGGTTTCAAACACGCCTTCACCCAGCAGCAGCCCCCGGTCGTCGAGGGGGATGGCCAGCTCTCCAGGCGCGGCCCAGCGCCCCTGCCCGCGGGGATTGTCGATCCAGGCGATCGCCGGCGAGATCACGCCAGCGCCTCCAGGAGGGGCAGGAGCTTCCAGCTCATCTCTGCTGCTTCCGCGGCGGGGTTGGAATCGGCCACGATGCCGCCCCCGGCATGCACCTGCAGGCGGGTCCCCCGCACCATCACGCTGCGGATGAGGATGTTGCTGTCGAAGGTCCCATCACCTCCCAGATGGAAGAGGGAACCGCAGTAGGGCCCCCGGGGCACGGGTTCCAGTTGGTGCAGCCGCTGGCAGGCCCGCACCTTAGGAGCACCACTGATGGAGCCCCCCGGCCAGCAGGCCCGCAGCAGATCCACGATCCCTTCCTCGGGGCGGAGCTGGCCTTCGACGACAGAGGTGAGGTGATGGACTTGGGCATAGCTCTCCAACCCCACCAGCTGGGGCACCCGGATGGTGCCCGGGCTGCAGACCCGCCCCAGATCGTTGCGCAACAGATCGACGATCATCACGTTTTCGGCTCGATCCTTCGGATCACTTACCAGCTCGGCGGCGGCGGCCGCATCCGCCTGCGGTGTGACTCCCCGGGGTCGGGTGCCTTTGATCGGTCGGCTTTGCACCCTCCCCTCGCGATCCACCCGCAAGAACCGCTCCGGAGAGGCGGAGATCACCGCCTCCTCTCCGGCCACTGCCAAGCCGGAGAAGGGGGCCGGGCAGTGATGCCGCAAACGGGCGTATAGGGCCAGGGGGTTGGGGGGGGCCGGTAGCCCATGGCTGCAGCAGAGGGTGAGATTGGCCTGGAACAGATCTCCGCTGGCGATCCAGTCCTGGAGTTGCCGCACCCCGTCCTCATAGGCGGCCGGAGAGGTGTGCCAGTGCCAATCGCTGGTGGGCAACCCGGTCCAGGGAGGAGGGGCCGGGGGTGGGGCGTCTCCTAGAGCCAGGATGCGCGCTTCCATGGCGGCCAGGCGCTGGGGGTCTCGCCCTTCCAGCCAGCAGAGGCGCGTGCTGCGATCGAAGTGCACCAGGGGATCGTGGCGGGCGGCCCAGAGCACGGCCATGGGTGGCTCGGGCCAGTGGGCCCCAGGTTCCACCCAGGCGCCCGCCTCATAGGAGAGCCAGCCCAGCCAGGAGGCCCCGCTGTTGGCCATCGCAGCCAGGCTGGCAAAAGGATCCATGGCCCCCACCGCCCCTGGCACGCCCCGGCAGATGAGGGTGTCCACCGAGGCGATCCCGAGAACGGCATGGCGGCCCAGCGGGCTGTCGTCGCCTTCGAGCAATACCAGCCCCTGGGTCCCCAGTTGCTCGGCCAGCTGGAGCGTCAGGGCCCAGGGCTCTCGCCAGGGCAGCGACCGTTTGCAGGGGGCCGGCGCGATCAAGGGGTCAGTCCAGCGTCCCGCAGGGCCTGGTGGCGAATGCGGCAGCTATCGCACACGCCGCAGGGCTCTGGGCCGCCGGCGTAGCAGCTCCAGGTGTCGGCGATCGGCACCCCCAGACGCAGGGCCTGGCGCACGATGGTGACCTTGTCCCACAGCACCAGGGGGGCCCAAAGCTGGGGGCTGTGCCCCTCCCGGCCCGCGCGGGTGGCCAGGTTGGCCAGCTCCTGATAGGCAGCGAGGTAGTCGGGTCGGCAATCGGGATAGCCGGAGTAGTCGACCGCGTTCACTCCCAGCACCACCCGTTCGGCGCCCCGGGCTTCCGCCAGGCTGAGGGCCAGGGCGATGAACACCGTGTTGCGGCCTGGCACGTAGGTGGAGGGGATCACCCCGGGGATCACCCCTTCATCGGGGAGGGGTTCGGAGGAATCGGTGAGCGACGATCCTCCCCAGGCCGCCAGATTCACGGCCACTTGGAGGTGTTCGCTCAGCCCGAAGTGGCGGGCGAGCTTTTCGGCGGCTTCCAGCTCCCGGCGATGGCGCTGGCCGTAGTTGCACGAAAGGCCAATCACCCGATAGCCGGCTTCGATGGCCAGGGCGGTGGCGGTGGCCGAATCCAATCCACCGGAAAGCAGGGCAACAGCTGTGGGCTGGCTGGGGATGGTTGGGATAGAGCTGGGGCTGGAGCGCACCCCACGGCAGATCGCTGCTTTCACCCTACAGACAGAATGCCGCCACCCCCTGGCCCCCGGCGATGGCTCCCGCCCCCCCGAAGACTCCCCCTCCCATCCGGCCCTCTCGAGGGCTGGCGAGATGGGTGCCCCTGGCCCTGGCGGGCCTGGGTGTGTTGGGGCCTGGAGCGGGTCCAGCTCCCGCGGCCCAGCCTCCCGATCTAAGCCCCTATCCGCCGGCGGCGGCCGAAGAACGGCGCTGGGTCATCTCCGTGCCCACCACCCCAGCCGCTGCCGAGGATCTGCGGGTGGAGCTGGTGGTGGGCCGCACCCTGCTGGTGGACTGCAACCGCCACCTCCTGCAGGGCTCGGTGGCGGAGGAGAGCGTGCCGGGTTGGGGCTATCCCCTCTACCGGGTGAAGGGGGGAAGCCCGGTGGTGTCGACCCGGATGGCGTGCCCCGACCAAGCGCAACGCAAGGAGTTTGTGCGGCTGGCGGGTTCCCCCACCCTGGTGCCCGTGAATCCCCGGCTGCCGATCGTGGTGGTGGCGCCG
>JBBARZ010000064.1:5345-11166 GCA_040399505.1 Cyanobium sp. | reverse complement strand
ATCATTTCCAACCACCGTTCGGTTCTTCCTAGGTTGGTCTCCTCAACCGGCACCAGCGGCCATGGAGACCAAGCAGTCGGGCGGTGCTGCCCCTGTGCCCCTGCCAGCCGATGCCGCCGAGCCACTTCCGGAGGAAGCCTCAAGCGGCGGCGGCTGGCCCCTGATCGAAGGCTGGGCCCGGGCCACCCTCTCCCCCACCGGCCCCCGCCTCTGGCAAACCCTCACCCACAAAAGCGCCTGCCTCTCCTGCGCCTGGGGCACCGGGGGCCAAAACGGCGGCTTCCGCGATGAACTGGGCGAACCCCTGCAGCGCTGTCTCAAAAGCGTGGAGGCCATCAGCGCTGAGCTGCAGCCTGCAGTGCCGGCCGAGGTGTTCGCCGGACGCTCCCTGGCCGATCTGCAACAGCTGAGCTCAGCCGACTGCGACCGCCTCGGCCGCCTGGATCGGCCCCTGATCCTCCGGGCGGGCAGCTCCCACTACAGGCCCATCAGCTGGGAGGAGGTGCACGCCCTCACCGCCGAGGCCTTCCGCACCCCCCCACCTGAGCGGGTGGCCTCCTACAGCTCAGGGCGCTCCTCCAACGAAGCGGCCTACCTGCTGCAGCTCCTGCTGCGGGCCCTGGGCTCTAACAACCTGGCCGACTGCTCCGATCTCTGCCATGCCCCCTCCACCGTGGGTCTGGGGCGGGTATTTGGCAGCGGCACCTCCATGGTGAATCTGGAGAGCCTGCAGCAGGCCGATGGGGTGGTGCTGGTGGGCTCCAATGCCCCGGCCAACCACCCCCGGCTGATGAACGAGCTGATCCGTCTGCGAGAGCGGGGCGGCACCGTGATCGTGATCAACCCCGTGCTGGAGGCGGGACTGCTCAAGTTTGGCTCACCCGCCTTTCCGATCCGTTCCATGCTCGGCGGCGGCAGCGAAATCGCCTCGCTCTTCCTGCAGCCGATTCCCGGCTCCGATGTGGCGGTGTTTCTGGGGCTGCAGAAGGCGCTGCTGGAGGCGGGCGCCATCGCCTGGGAGTTCGTGAAGGCCCATGCCGATGGCTGGGAAGCTGTGACCAGCCAGATCGAGTCCACGAGCTGGGAGGCGATCACCCGCTGCTGCGGCCTCAGCCGAGAGGAGCTGGAACATACGGCGGCGCGGCTGGCGGCCTGCCGGGCCGTGGTGTTCGCCTGGGCCATGGGCATCACCCACCACGCCAACGGCACCAGCAATGTGCAGGCCATCGCCAACACCGCCGTCCTCACGGGCAACGTGGGCCGACCCGGGGCAGGCACCATGCCGATCCGGGGGCATTCCAACGTGCAGGGCTTCGGGTCGATGGGGGTGACCGTGCGGCTGCGGGAGCCGATGCAGCGGGCCCTGGAGCAGCTCCTCGGCAAACCCCTCAGCCGTGCGGCGGGCTACGACACCCGTGCCTTGATCGAAGCGGCAGATCGGGGTGCTGTCGACACCCTGCTCTGCCTAGGCGGCAACCTCTACGGCGCCAACCCAGACAGCAGCCAAGCCCGCCGAGCCCTGGGCCGCATCGACACCATCGCGTATCTGGCCACCAAGCCCAACACGGGCCATTTCCAGGGCCTCGCCGCCCGCCAAACCCTCCTGCTGCCGGTGTTCAACCGCTTCGAGACGCCCCACCGCACCACGGTGGAATCAGGCAACAACTGGGTGCGCCTCAATGAACCCGGCAGCTCCCACCTCCGTAGCGGCCTCCTCACCAGCGAGGTGGAGTTTCTCGCCGAACTCGCCCACCGCCTCCATGGCGACAAGCCAATCGATTGGCGCCGCCTGCAGGATCCCGTCTACGTGCGGGAGCTGATCAGCCGCACCGTGCCCGGCTACGAAGCCATCGCCGGCATCGACGAGAGCCATCGGGAATTCGAGGTGGCCGGCCGCGTGTTTCATGGGCCCCGCTTTGCCACCGCGAGCGGCCGCGCCCAACTGGCGCCCACCCCCCTGCCGGAGCTCACCCTCCCAGGCCCGGAGCACTTCGGTGGCCTGGCGCCGGAAGAGAAGGGCCTGGTGCTCAGCCTGATCACCGCCCGCAGCTATGGCCAACACAACACCGTGGTGTACAAACTCGGCGACAGCTACCGGGGCATGCCCCACCGCCAAACCATCCTCATGAACCCCGCGGACATCAGCGCCAGCGGGCTGGAGGCCCACCAGCGGGTATGCGTGCAGGGGGAGGCCGGCCGGCTGGAGGGCATCGAGGTAATCCCCGGCTCGATCCGCCAAGGCGCGGGGCTGATGTTCTACCCGGAAGCCAATGGGCTCATGCACGCCGTGATCGATGAGGAGAGCGGCACTCCCGCCTTCAAGCGGGTGCCGGTGCTGGTGCGGGGCCCTCAGGCGGCCAGCAGCTCCGGTTCGCGGTAGGGGATGAAGTTGGCCTTGCGGGTGCCGCAGATCGGACACACCCAGCTGTCGGGGATGGCCTCAAAGGCGGTGCCCGCGGCGATGCCTGAATCGGGATCGCCCACCGCCGGGTCGTAGATCATCGAGCACACCTTGCAGATCCATTTGCCCGGCTCGGGGGCGGCGGCCTCCCCGGCCTTGCCCTTGCCCTGCAGGGCCTCTAGGGCTACCCCATAGCGCTCGGCGTGGTGCTGCTCAATCGGGGCTAGGAAGCCAAAGTTGCTGGCGGCACGGCGGAAGATGGCGGCGTGGTCGCGGGATTCAGCCGCCTGGCCGTCGAATTCGGCCGCCGCATCGCCATCGCGGTCGGCGCGGGCCTGGGCGGCGAAGCCTGGATACATGGTGGTGAACTCATAGGTTTCGCCCTCGATCGCCAGCTCGAGGCAGCGGGCCAGGATCACCCCCTTCTCCGCAGGCGAGAGAGCCGCCGGATTGGCCACCACCAGCTCCGGATGCAGCAACCGGAAATGGGCAAAGGCGTGCTCCGTTTCCTGGTTGGCCGTGTCGCGGAACAGACGGGCCAATTCCTGGTTGCCCAGCTGCTTGGCCACCTCCGCAAAGAACAGATATTTGCGATTCGCCATGCTCTCCCCCCCGAAAGCGGCTTCCAGATTTGCGTGGGTGCCGGGGTTGGTGAGATCCATGGAGCAGACGGTGGCTTTTACGAGTATGGAGCCCCCCTTGGATGGCGAGCCCGTAGCCATCGTCACCTGGGGGGGCACGGAGGCCACCGAGAGTTCAACTGTTTGCTTCTGCCCACCGATGGCCTCCGCCCAGTTCAGCGACGCGCCCCCCACCGCCACCGTGGTGGACCACATGCTGTGGCACTGGTGCTGACCGTATGGGGCTGGCTGGCGGAGCAGAGGCGGCGCGGCCGGGCCTACCAACCCCGCTTCCAACGCCGACAGGTATCGGTGACCTGGCTGGGGGCGCTGCTGGCGCTAGCCGCCCTCGGTTGTCTGAGTGCCTGGAGCGGCATGGTGCTGCTGGCGGCACCGCTGGGGGCCTCTTCGGTGCTGCTGTTTGGCTATCCCGCCAGCCCCCTGGCCCAGCCCCGGAACATCGTGCTCGGCAACCTGCTGGGGGCCCTGGTGAGTGTGGCGGCCGTGGCCTGGCTGGGCCAGGGGCCGCTGGTGATCGCCCTGGCGGTGGCGCTCACCATCCTGTTGGGTCAACAGCTGCGCTGCCTCCATCCCCCCGCCGGTGGGCTGGCGTTTCTGGGGGTGGCATTGGGAGCCACACCGCCCTTTGTGCTCACGCCGGTGCTCAGCGGCTCGCTGCTGCTGGTGCTGATCGCCGCCCTCTTCAGCCGGTGGGTGCCCGGAGCCCTGCCATACCCCCAGCACTGGTTGTGATCGCCTAGCCCCCCAGGGTGGCCATGGCCACATGCTCCCCGCCTGCCCCCGCGCTCCAGGCGGCCAGGCGCTCCTCGCTCCAGCGGTCGGCGCGGCCCTGCCAGAGGCGGCTGATCGCCTCGCGCAGCTCCGCTGGCGGCGTGGAAGGCGTCAGCCAGGGGCGCAGGTCGAGGCCGCTGGCGGGGGCGGCGAACAGGCAGGTGTAAGCGATGCCGTCGGCGGTGACCCGCAGGCGGTTGCAATCGCCGCAGAAGGGGGCGCTCACCGAGGCCACCACGGCCAGGTGCCCGCCGCCATCGCGGTAGCGCCAGCGGCTGGCGGTGCCATGGGCGCCGCGGCCCAGGGATTCCAGGGGCCACTGGCGGCCAATGCGCTCCACCATCGCGACGGCGCTGAGCACGGCCTCGGGCCGCCAACCGTTGCGGTTGCCCACATCCATGAATTCGATCAGCCGCAGCTCCAGCCCCCGCTCCCGCGCCAGGGCCGCCAGGGGCAGCAGCTGGTCATCGTTGCGGCCCCGCTGGATCACGGCATTGAGCTTGAGGGCGCCAAGGGCCGGATCAAAGCCGGCGGCCCGGGCGTGCTCGATCGCCGCCAACACTTTCGCCAGCAGGGTCGCGCCCGCCGCCACCGGCGCCTCCCCCCGGCCGCCCCGCAGACCAGCCATGGCCGCCACTGCCGCACCGGTGGTGCCATCCAGGCTCAGGGTGAGCCGGTCCAGCCCAGCGGCGCGCAGGGCCAGGGCCCGCTCGGCGGTCAGCAGGGCACCGTTGCTGGTGAGGCTGATCTCCTGAAGGCCTGCCGCCCGCAGGGGGGTGCAAGCGGCAATCAGGGCCTCCAGGCCCGGATGGAGGAGCGGTTCACCGCCGGTGAGGCGCAGATGGTGCACCCCCAGGGCGGTGGCGGCCCCCACCACCGCCAGGCGCTGGGTCTGACTCAGCAGACCTGGGGGCTCGATGCCATCGGGCAGGCAATAGGGACAGGCCAGATTGCAGCGGGCGGTGAGCGAGAGGCGCAGCACCCCAAGGGGGCGGCCATGGCGGTCGAGGGGGCGGTCGCGGACGCTCAGGAGCCGGGTGCGGCAGGGAAGAAAACGCTAGGGTCCAGATCCTCCCGATGGTTGATGTTGCGCAGGGGCCCCGGCGGACAGGGCACGGGCACCCAACGTTCGCCCGCCAGCCAGCGCTGCATCCCCCGCTCCCCTGCCTCCAGGGCCGCCTCCAGCCGCAGGCGGCGGGCCGCAGTGGCAGGCACCACCCCAAGCAAGGGCTGCAGGCGCTGCCCATCGTGGGCCAGGTGGATCCGCTCCCGATCTCGATCGCCAGCTGCCGCGCCGATCAGCGCTTCCAGGGTGGGCACATCCAGCCAGGGCATGTCCACCGGGCAGAGCAACAGCCGTTGTTCGGGGTGTCGCTCCATGAGCCGGGCCAGGGCCCGGAGGGGGCCATCCCAGGGGGGAGGCTCACTGAACACAACCAGGGGCGGGGTGGAGAGTCCCCCGGCAGCTCGCCGGGCCATCAGGGCGTCTGCCCGCACTCGATGGGCACTGTGACGGCTGATCAAGGTGACAGGCTGGCCGAGGGCCAACAGAAGACCCAGGCCTCGCTCAAGCCACGTGCCCCCTTCGGGATGGGGCAGCAAAGCCTTGTCGCACCCCATGCGGCGGCTTGCGCCCCCGCTAAGGAGACAGCTGCGGAAAGGAGAGCTCACCAAAAGCCATGGACTCTGAAAAGCTGTCGCAAAACCCTTCCCTTCACGACCGTACCTCTGGAGTGGAGCTTACCTTCGGGGGGCTGCCGTTTTCTCTTGGCCTCTTCCCCTTCCACCGGAGACTTGCGCCTCACCCTCCTGCCAGCCATGGCGGCGAGCCTGCTCCTGGCCACCGGGGGCTGCGGCTCCAACCGCACCAAAAGCACCAGGGTGGAAGGGATGCCTCCCCCAGTGTTGACCACCCTCGATGGGGCGGGGACCAGCTCCCCACTGCCCCTCTTCAAGCGTTGGTTTAAAGAACTGGCCAACCAGGGCGTGAAGGTGAGCTATCAATCCG
>JBBARZ010000064.1:0-5245 GCA_040399505.1 Cyanobium sp. | reverse complement strand
CGAAAGCGAGCGAGACGCCCTGGCGAACATCGATCTGGGGCCCGCTTTGACCCGTATGGATCACAATCCGCGCGTGGGCTATCCCCTGGTGACGTTCGTTTGGATTCTGCTCTACAAAACAGGCAATGGGCCGACCGACCAGGCCAGCCTCAACAAGGTGTTTGGCTATGCCCTCAGCGAGCCTGCCCAGGCGCTGGCAGAGCCGTTGGGCTACGTGAGCCTGCCTCAACCACTCCTGGAAAAGAGCCGGGCTTCCCTGGCCACCATCCAACCCTGAGAAGATTTAGAGCTCCCCAGACTGGAAGAAGGCTGCAGGCAGCCAAGCCCGGGTTTGTGCATTTCTTTTGACTTGGCCACCGCTTTCGAAGGCGGGGAGCCACACTCGTGGGGCTATGCAACGCCCCACCTGTGCTCCAATCGCTCAGGAAACTTTTCCAAAATTTCAGCGTCTCCTCCAAGCTGGTCACCCTGGTGCTCACGGCCAGTCTGGTGAGCTTGCTGCTCACCGGCTTGCTGAGTTTTGGCATCGCCAAAAACCTGATGGAGGAGGCAGGGATCGAGCGGATGACCGCCATGCGCAATGGACGGGCGGAGGCGATTCGCGACTATGTAGAGAAGCTCTCGGATCATGTGATGACGCTCTCTGAGACGCGCATGACCATCGATGCCACAAAGCGGTTCACCCAAGCCTTCAACCAACTGGCCGATCTCAATGAGGGCCAAAAGAAAGACCTCAAAAAATATTACGAAACCGCCTTTATCCGCCGCCTCAAGGCCCGCACTCCTGGCGATCCCAAAGCTGCCACCTACTATCCTGCCACCCCCAATGAACGGTACCTGAAGTATCACTACGCAGCTGCACCCGAGCTCCAGACGCCAACCGCGGATTCCGAATCCACAGCCAACCGCATTCAGCTTGAAGACGCCAAAGATGGCAGCACCTGGAGCGGCATCCACAAGGAATACCATCGCCGCTTTGCCCGCCTTGGAGAACTTTTCGACTATGCGGACATCATGCTGGTGGACATCAAAACCGGCAATGTAGTTTACAGCATGGCCAAAGAAGATGATCTTGCCACCAATCTACTGAACGGCCCTTACTCCGACAGCCAAGCAGCCAAGGTGTTTCGCGAAGTAAAAAAATCAAAAGATCCTTTCTTTATCACCTTTGGCGACTTTGAGGCCTACAAACCAAGCTTTGGTCAAACCACGATGTTTGTGGGTACCACCGTGTTTGATGGCGACGACTTCATCGGCGCCTTGATTTTCCAGCTCACCAATGAACGCCTCGATACGCTGATGACCTCCTCTGGAAAGTGGAAGGAGATTGGGCTAGGAAATTCCGGTGAAACTTATTTGGTGGGAGGAGACCAAACATTTCGCTCCTCTCCGCGCTTTTTCCTGGAAAATCCCAAACAATACCTGGAGCAAATGAATAAAACAGGGCTTTCCGACGAAAAGATCAATGCCATCAAAAAGAGCGGCACGCCGATCCTGATTCAGCCCGTGAAAACCAAAGGAGCGATCAATGCCCTAGCGGGGAAAACCGGTACAGCCGAATACAACGATTACCGGGGGATGACTACGGTGGGCTCCTACCAGCCCCTGCGCTTTGGTCCTTTTGAGTGGGGGTTGCTCTCGGAGATCGACCAGGACGAGCTTTTCAGCGGCATCCGCCGCTTGGCCCGCAATCTGCTTCTCCTGGCGGCCGTACTGATTCCCGCCCTCACCTTGTTCACGCTGTGGATGGCGCGGGCCTTCATCCGGCCGATTCAGCGTCTGCTGGATGCCACCGAAAAGATCAGCGGCGGCGATTACAACATCCATATCCCCGTGGCCGCCCGAGACGAATTCGGCGAGCTCGCCACAGCCTTCAACACGATGTCGGACAAAATCGGGGAACGGGACGAGAGCCTCAGGCTGCAGATGGACGAAAACGATCGGCTGCTGCGCAGCATCCTGCCTGGCAGTACCGCCGCCCGCATGAAACAGGGGGCGGCAGACCTGGCCGAAACCCATCCCAGTGTGTCGGTGCTCTACGCCGAAATTGAGGGGTGGCAGGAACTCTCCCAAAACACCTCCGCTGAGGAATCGATCGCCCTGCTCAATGAGCTCACCAGCGCACTGGATGACTGCAGTGAGCGATTTGATGTGGAAAAACTCCAGGACGTGGGCTCCACCTACCTGGCCGTCAGTGGACTCTCCCGCCCCCGCATCGACCATGAGAAGCGGGCCGTGGATTGCGCCCTGGCCATGCTGCAGGTGATGAAGCGCTTCAACCAGGAGCACAACGTGTCCATCTCCCTCGACATCGGCATCCATGGCGGCCCCCTCACCACCGGCGTGGTGAGTGGCGAGCGCCTCTCCTTCGACATCTGGGGGCAAACCATCAACATCGCCCGGGGCATCCATGAATCCCCCAAGCGCAACGTCATCCAGGTGAGCGCCCCGATCGTGGACGCCCTGCGGGGACTCTTTGGCTTCAAGCCCCTGCCGGACATGGAGGTGAAGGGCTTTGGCGCGATCCCGATCTGGGAGGTGGAGGGGTCCATCGAGCCCCCTGGCGAGGGTGAGCAGCCGCAACTGGAGGCCTCCCGCCGATGAACCCGGCCCTGCCCACAGCGATCTCCTCCGGCCAGGTGGGGTGGGTATCGCTGCTGATCTTTGGCTTCCCCGTGGCCATGGTGCTGCTGGGTGAAGCCGTTCGCACCCTCAAGCGCGACCGCCATCGCTTCCTGCCGGCGGTGCTCATCCTGCGCAATTGGGTGATCCCTGCCCTCACCGTGTTCGTGTTGCTGAATCGGGTGATGGGGCTCTCCCGGGCCACCGGGCTGGTGCGCGTGGCGGAAACCCTGCTGTGGATCAGCCTGATCTATGCCGCCCTCAGCCTGATGAACAGCGTGTTGTTCGATGAGGCGAGCGAAGGCAGCTGGCAGGCCAAGGTGCCCCGGCTCTTCCGTGATCTGGGCCAATTCGTGCTGGTGTTGTTGGGCTCCTCGATCGTGCTCTCCACCGTGTGGGGGGCTGATCTGGGGGGCTTCCTCACCGCCCTGGGGGTGGGCTCGCTGGTGCTTGGCCTGGCCCTGCAAGACAGCCTGGGCAACATCTTTTCAGGGGTAGCCCTGTTGTTTGAGCAACCCATTCGCCTGGGGGATTGGGTGGAGGTGGGCGGCAACAAGGGCAAGGTGGTGGAGGTGAACTGGCGCGCGGTTCATCTGCGCACGGCCGATGATGATCTGGTGGTGGTGCCCAACGCGGAGCTGGGAAAAACCAACTTCATCAACATGAGTCGGCCTGTGCAGACCTTCAGCCGCTCGATCAGTGTCAACTTTTCCCTGGATGATCCACCCAACCGCGTGAAGGAGGTTTTAGAGAGCGCCGCCAGGGAGATCAAGGGTGTGCTGGCGGATCCCGCCCCCAGGGCCAAATTGGAAAGCTATAACGACAGTTCGATCACCTATGCCCTGGATATCGTCTGCCCGGGGTATGGAGGATCCGCCGCCATCGCCGAAGAGTTGCGGCGGCGGATCTGGTATGTGGCCCGACGCGAGGGGCTCACCATTCCCTATCCAACGCAGATCACCAAGCCCTACAGCGAGCCGGCCGCCATCCAGCCAGAAAGCCGGCAACAGCAGGTGCTCAGTGGCCTCCGCAATTCCTTCTTCGCTGTGTTGCCCCCCGAGGATCTCGAGCGGCTGGCCTCCGCCGGCCTGGTGCGCGACTACGCCGCTGACGAGGTGGTGATGCAGCAGGGCACCCCGCTGACCCACTTGCATCTCATCCTTGCCGGCGAGGCGGAGCTGCTCGTGATCCAACCGGAACGTGCTCCGCTCAACGTGGGCATCCTGAGCGCCGGCGAAGTGTTCGGGGAGAGGGTGACCCTGCTGCACAATCGCATCGCGGACACCACCGTGCGGGCCACAACCGATTTACAGGTGTTGGTGATGCACGGCAAAACCCTGGACACATTGATCGGTGAGCACCCCCGTCTGGCGAGGGACATCAAGGGCGTGATGGACATTCGCCAACGCGCGATGGAGACCCTCAAACGGGACCATGGGGGGCAGCCCGCCCGTGATCTGAGGCTGATCGAGGGGTAACCGACGCAGGATCAGGGCCCGGGCATCGCCCGGCGCGGCACCGGCTGCTGGGGCGGCGGCCACTGGGTGGCCACCCGGTGGTAACTCACAGGAGTCGCCGTGAGCCAGAGCACGGCCCGCAAGCCATCGGTTTCATAGGGGTCGCCGGTGTAGTTGAAACGGGGCTTCTCCGGCGGAGCGGCCCCCACCCCCTCCACGAAGCCGAAGCGCTCCAGCCCCTCGGAGAAGTAGAGGTCTTGCATCAGATACCAGCGGGTTTCATCCACGGAGGGATCGATCTTGTGGGTGGTGATGGTCTTGCGGGTGAGGCGCACGCCGATGTCACGGCTGATCTGGCCCACCCACACCGGCGTGCCCGTCACCGTGACGGGCGCCAGCCAGAGGCGCATGTGGTTGCGCTGGTTCACATCGCTGCGCCCTTTCTGCAAGGCCAGATCCTGGGGCCGGCCGAACACGTAGAGAGGCGACACCGGCGCGTAGCGGTAGCGGTGACCCAACACCGAGGAGGTGATGGTCTGCCAGAGCGAGTCGGCCGAGAGGGTCTGGGTCACATGCCACCCCCGCCGGGCCAGGGCGGGAAACACCGCCTCAGCACCGCCGATGAGCACGATGTTGAGAGGATCGGCGGGGGTGCGGCGATCGCCACCGAGGGTGCAGCAGGGCAGGGCTTCCAACCAGGTCTTGAGCTGGGCCTCCGTGAGCACGGTCATGCGACCGGGCGCCTGCAGGTGATCCCAGTTCACCCGTTGGAAATCCGTGCGCAACCCCGGCACCCGCGTCAGGAAAGAGAGCCGGCGCACCCGCCTGCGCCCCGGCGCCACCAGCTCCACATCGGCATATTTGATGCCCTCATCCCGGTTGGTGAACACATAGCCGCTGATCGTCTGGCCCGGCTCCACCGACTCCGGCAGCTCCATCCGTCGCAGGCGAGCATCGATGCGGGCATTGCCCGCTGGATCCAGCAGGCGGTGCCCCTGCCAGGCCACCTCCAGGGGGGAGAAATACTCGTTGTCGATGGTGATCGGCGGGATGTAATAGCGGGTGTCTTCCCCATTGCGCACCCGAATCCACACGGGCTGGATCTGGGCCTTCGCCAGATCAAACCCCACCAACTGGCGGGCCTCCCCATCGCTGAGGGTGGCCAC
>JBBARZ010000063.1:10446-11880 GCA_040399505.1 Cyanobium sp. | reverse complement strand
CAGTGAATCGCGGTGCTCCGGCGGATGATTAACGGGGCTTTAGTAGGTCTTTGAGACGTTTTTCGGCATCAGTTCGAACTTCTGGGTCACCCACCAGGCTGATGTCTCCTGTTTCAGGCCACCAATTCAACTTCAGATTGCTGATGCCATCCTCGAAGACCGCAAGTTGATAGGACCCTTTGTGCTGCCAGTGGCAGGGGATCTGGAGCTCGCTGACCAATTTCTGCAGCTCTTCAAAGGTACCGTTAAAACGCATCGCGATGTCACGTCTACACAGAGGCTACTGGTTTCAAGTTGTGCCGCCATCATGGTCTTTGCGTGAATTCCTCCATGAGCCCGAACCAGCAGCGCGGGGATTGCGGCGGCAGGATGGGTTCCGTGCTTTAAGCCCATGCTGCTGCCCCTCCTCCCCTGTCCCCTCACCGCGGCCCGGATCGCTGGACTTCAGGCCACGGTGTTGCTCCTGCTCACCCTCCTCATCAAGGCCAAGATTCAGATCAAGGCGGCCTCCACCGTTGGCTGGATCCTTCTGGCCCTGCAAACTCTGGTGTTTCTGGGCATTGTGGGTGCCCTGGGTCTGGCGGTGGTGGGCGGCGGCGGCGCCCTGATGGCGCGAAAAGCAACGGGCTCGCAGGGTCTGGCTGTTTAAATTCCCCAGCATCGCCTCCCCATTCCATGAGCAACCCCGACGTCAGCGCCGTGCAGGTGCGCACCGCCAGCGGTGATGAGCGCCCCCTTTCTGATTGGGACGGCAAGGTGCTGTTGATCGTCAACGTGGCCAGCCGATGTGGCTTCACCCGTCAGTACGCCGGCCTGCAGAAGCTTCAGGACACCTACGGGGCCCAGGGGTTCAGTGTGCTGGCCTTCCCCTGCAACGATTTCGGTGCACAGGAGCCAGGGAGTTTGGAGGAGATCCAGTCGTTCTGCTCCACCACCTATGGCGTCACCTTTCCGATCATGGCCAAGGTGGCCATCTCTGGAGCACCGTTCAACACCTTGGTAACCACCGATCCTGCCGGCCCGGTGGCCTGGAACTTTGAGAAGTTCCTCGTTGGGCGCAATGGGCAAGTGGTGGGGCGCTTCAGCAGCCGGGTCGAACCGGAGTCGGCTGAACTCACCGCTGCGATCGAAAGCGCCTTGGCCAGCTGATCTTCGCGAGCACCCGTTGCTGCGGGCGGCAGGGAAGACCCACGGGCCAGCCATACTGGCGATCGCAGCAACGACGTTCGATGAAAGAGATCAGTCTTCTGGAGGTTGTGCTCCGCAACGCGGCCCGGTTTGCGGCCGTGTCTGGGGTGATCGCCTTTCTGGTTTGGATCACCTGGGTGATGCTTGATGTCGGCCACATGCAGAAGGGCTTCACCCTTCCCTATTGAGCTTCAGTTGTATTCCCTAGGGACGTCGTTCGTGCGCAAGGCCCATCTTCCCAGGTGC
>JBBARZ010000063.1:7609-10346 GCA_040399505.1 Cyanobium sp. | reverse complement strand
CAATGGTGTTTTTGGTTTGAGCGTATCTGGATCAGCGGCCTGCCTTGGGCCCCCACGGCCTGGCCAAGGGTTCGCCGATGAACACCCCTTGCTCGGGCATAGCCACGCTGCGCCAATAACTTTCGATCAGAGTGTCGCCCCGCCTGTAGTAGCTCAACAGCAGACCCGGGTCGGGAAATTTGCCCCGGTGATTGCAGGGCTCCACCACGGTGCCGTAGCTGCCCGTGGCACCAGCCTCCAGCCAGCGGAGGGCGCTCATCTGGCCTTCGCCCCCATCCTTCGACTGCCCTGACGGGCCCGTCAGCCTGCCTCCGAAGGAGGTGAGGTGATCGCCCACGGCTCCGGGGCGGAAATGATTGGTGGCCAGATCGGGCACATGGGTCAGCCCGGTCATGTAGAGCATCACATCCTTCACACCTCTTAGGGCGTTGCCTTGGAGCAACCGCACTTGAAACCCAGGCGCGGACATCCTCAGGAGATCGCCATAGCCCTCCGCGCGCCGATTCCGGGCCTCATCGGTGGTGCTCAGCAGATAGGCCGTGCCAGGAGGTGCCGTGCCATCCGCCGCTTTTCCCCGTTGGATAAGCCCATTAGCGGCTTCTGGGTTGGTGGCTGCCAGGAGCATGGTGGGCCGCATCTTGAGGGATGACCAGGGCCTGCGCACCTCACCATTGGCGTAGTAGGGACTGATCGGTGTGACCCGGCACGTGTCCGGGCAGACAGAGCGCACCTTGCCGAAGGCAAAGGCGCTGGTGATCGACATGCAGTCCACCCGCCAGGGTGCGGCCCACGCCAGGGCATAGGCCTGCGCATCCACGGGCGTTTGCCGTTTCACCTGGCGATAGAGGGGAAGAAACTCCGCGGCAGTGAGACTGGTTTTTCCTGGAGGGAACCGCACCCGAATCACCTGCCGCGGCTCCAAATTCCGTGCCTTGATGTAGGCAGCCCCAATGGCTTCACTGAGGGGGTCCGCTTCGTTGATCACCAGGGCGATGTGTTGGGCCCCCAGAGGTGTGGCCGCACGCTCGGGCCACCCTATCCGAGCCATTTGACCCCTGGCCGTCAGGAGTCCCGCCGCCCCAGCAGTGCACAACAGCAGAAGGAGCCTCCAAGGAAGTAAACGAGGCATGGAAGGCAGCCGAAGACCGGGCGCTTCTTCGTTGTCTCAGCCTATCTGCGTCTAAGGACCCAAGGGTGGAGGTTTGCGCTGTTCGCGCGCGGGACGCGGGGCCGGCGGGGTCCATTGCGGGGGGCAGGGTTGCCATCCCTCCTTGCGCAGGCCATGCCAGAGCTGGATGGCCTGCTCTCGGCTGATCTCTCGGCGATGCTTGAGAAGGGGGGCGGGTTGCCCAGGGATCAGTTCACCGTGGGTCAGCTCCAGCGTTTGGCTCCATCGGTCCCAACGGGCCGGCCGAAAATGCAGCACCTGGCGTCCATCGCTGATCCATCCATCCTTGGGCGAGAGGGGAAGCCGGTGCCCTGCTGCCATGGCACCTAGGCCTCCTCCGGCGCCCAGCCCCGCAGGCGACCCATGCCGTCCGTCCACCCCTGGCAGCGGTGGGTGAGGTGCTCCCCCTGGGCGATCAAGCCCTGATGCAGCTGACAGGTGAGCAGGGGAATGCAGTTGGGGCCGGCGTGGTGGCGAAACCAGTGGCAGGTGAGGCAGACCTTGCGGCTGCGGGTGGTGCGCAGCACCTCCTGAGTGAGATAGGGCCACTCTTCTGCTGGCTCTGAGGCTGGCACTGGGATTGGGGCTGGGGCTGGGATCACGGCGGATTCGCGTCAGTATACCAGTACTATCATAGAGGGTGCGAGCCTGTTCGGGGGTCCAGGGCTCGGCGCCCTAGCCATCCACGCGGTCCACCTTCCCTGGAGGGGACATTTAGGGATTCAGGTGCTCCTCGTCCCAGCCTGTGGCCGCCCGCCATCGGCGACGACGATGGGGTTGGCCGGTGAGTTCCAGCAACTCCACCTGATCCAGCACGATCCGCAAGAGCAAGAAATGCTCTGGCAGAGGAGCATCCTCCGGGAGGTGTTGGGGGATGGGGCCCCTGGGGTGACTCCCATCCAATGGTTGGCCTGGGGGCGGCCAGGCCCAGAGCGCCCGACCCTCAGGTGTCAGGCGATGCCAGTGCCCCAGGCGCTCCCTGCTGGCTACATCGGCCGGAAGGGTGTCCACCTTTCCCCGCAGCCGGAACTGGGAGCGTGCCCTAGGAAGCAACCAGCAGAGTTCCACAGCAGGCTGCCCAGCCAGTTCGGCTGGTTTGGCACTGCGGCCGTCGGTGAGCAGATCCAGGGCCGCTGGCTCCGGCCAGCCACGAAACACCAGGGTGCGCACGCGGGGAGTGCCATCGGTGGCGACAGTGGCCAGCTGCAGCCAGCGAGCCTGGGGGGACCGCCCTTCCCGCTCACGAGCCCCTCGCAGCAGCTGGCGCCAGGGGGGCAGGGGGCTCGCCATTCGATCACCCGAGGCCTTCCATTCTGCAGGGCCGAATCAGCGGGCTCCGGGGCCAAACCACTCCTGATACCACCGCTCCATCTGGTCGATTTCCTCGCTCTGGACGCGCACCATGGCGGCCTCCAGTTCCCTCAGTTCCGGGTGGACGGTGCCCCACTGGGCATAGGAGGCCATCATCACGCCCATCCGGTGGTGGGAGATCATCTGCTGGAGGAAGGCCTGATCAAAGTCCGTTGCCGCCCGCAGCCCCTGAAGGCTGGTGTCCATCCCCATCCCCAT
>JBBARZ010000063.1:5745-7509 GCA_040399505.1 Cyanobium sp. | reverse complement strand
CCATCCCCATCCCCATGCCATGGCCGCGGCCCGGCCAGGGCGGAACAGGGCCCCCGAACCATTGCCCATACCAGAGCCGCATCTGGGCATTCTCCTTGCTCTGGCTGCTCCTGATCCGCTCCGCAAGGGCTCGAATCTCGGCGCGGCCAGAGCGCTGCAGGGCGAGATTGGCCATGGCGATCGCTCCCTCGTGGTGGGGGATCATCATTCGAATGAAATGGCCATCAGCGGAGCGGATGCCCATGGGGCCCATCCCCCATGACATGCCGCCCATGGCTGGCGCTCCTTCCTGCGGCGGAGGAGTCGCCTGGGCTCTAACTCCGTCTTGAGGTGCGAGGGTGGCCAGGGCTACGGCCAGCCAGCACCAGATCCATTGCCTTCTCTTCGCTTCAAGACCCAGCATGGACCAAGCCCTCTCAGGTGTTGTCCCGTTCCATCCTGGGAAGCCCAGACCGCCGCGTATGCAGCCCGCTCACCACCCATGAACCTCCACGCCGATCTCCACCAGCGGGTGGTGCTGGACATTTCCTCCCAGCCCTGGACTCCTTCCCCCATGCCTGGTGTCGAGCGCCGCCTGCTGGATCGCCTGGGGGATGAGGTGGGCCGGGCCACCTCCATCGTGCGCTATGCGCCCGGGAGCCACTTCACTTCCCATCGCCATGAGGGCGGAGAGGAGATCTTCGTGCTGCAGGGTTCTTTTCGCGATGGGCAAGGGCATCACGGGGCCGGCACCTACCTGCGCAATCCTGTGGGCACCAGCCATGCGCCGTTCAGCCCTGAAGGGTGCGTGCTCCTCGTGAAGCTCTGGCAGATGCATCCGGATGATCAGACCCCTGTCGCCATCGACACCTCTACGACCCCCTGGATGCCCGGCCTGATCGATGGCCTAGAGGTGATGCCTCTCCACGCTTGGGGATCAGAGCATGTGGCCCTGGTGCGCTGGGCACCGGGCACGGTGTTCCAATCCCACGGGCATCCTGGTGGGGAGGAGATCCTGGTGCTCGAAGGGGTCTTTCAAGACGAGAAGGGCACCTATCGTGAGGGAACCTGGCTACGCAACCCCCCTGGGAGTGGGCATCGCCCCTGGAGCGAGGGGGGCTGCACCATCTGGGTGAAAACCGGCCACCTCCCCGCCACAATCGGGCCCTGAGCTACCAGCGGGATCTGCCGCCGCCCCCTCCCCCACCGCCGCCGCCGCCGCCACCACCACCACCGGTGCGGGGTTCTGCCTTGTTGACACGGATGTTGCGACCCATCCACTCGACGTTTTGCAGGTCATCGATGGCCTTGGTTTCGTCGCTGGCGATCGCCAGATCCACGAAGGCGAAACCGCGCTTGCGCCCCGTGTCCCGATCGAGGGGAAGAACGCATTTGCGCACTTCGCCATATTGGGCGAAGAGGTTTTGGAGATCTTCCACTTCGGCATCGAAGGAAAGGTTACCCACGAAGATGGTCATGAATTGAACGGGTGATGTATCAAACCGATTCGTTGAATGCCCTGAAGAAAGTTGCTGACCGGGTGGTGAAATCCTGTGGAGCTCGCCGCGCTGGGGAGGAACCCGCTTGAAGAGTGTTCGATGAATCACATTTTATCTTACACCTCCGTGCTCCCAGCTCCCTTGGCAGGTCCCCCATGCCCGTGGTTGGTCAGGATGCCACCGACTTCTGTACCAGTTGGTAGAAGCGGGCCAGGGCGATCGCTGCCAGATCAAGAATCATCAGGGAATGCAGGGCCACCAGCGCCTTGCCAAAACGACTGATCCC
>JBBARZ010000063.1:0-5645 GCA_040399505.1 Cyanobium sp. | reverse complement strand
CCCTCCCTTCCCCCACCCCCCTCCCCTGGTCTCACCAGATCCACCAGGACACGCAGCAGCGGGTCTGCGATCCGGAACCCTGTTCCATCCCCGGCCCTGCCGGTGTCGGAAGCAACCGGCGGAAGGGTAAGTGGGGATCTGGTGCCGGAGTTTCAGGTCTTGGGGCTCTCCCATCCCCTGCTGCAGGCGGTTGCGGAGCGGGGCTATCACCATCCGTCCCCGATTCAGCAGCAGTGCATTCCCGCGGTGTTGGAGGGGCGGGATGTGCTCGCCGCCGCCCAGACCGGCACCGGCAAAACGGCCGGCTTCACCTTGCCCATGCTGGAGCTCCTTCGCCATGGGCCCCGGGCCCGAGGGGGTGTGGTGCGCGCCCTGGTGCTCACCCCGACCCGTGAACTGGCCGCCCAGGTGGGGGAGTGCGTGAGGGCCTATGGCCGGCATCTGGATCTGCGCTCCGATGTGGTGTTTGGAGGCGTGAGCGCCAATCCCCAGATCGATCGCCTGCGACGCGGCACCGATGTGTTGGTAGCCACTCCTGGCCGGCTGATGGATCTGCACCAGCAGGGTGCCCTTCGGCTCAACCAGGTGGAGATCCTGGTGCTCGATGAGGCCGATCGGATGCTCGATATGGGCTTCCTCCGGGATATTCGCCGCATCCTCTCTCTGTTGCCCCCGCGGCGACAGACGCTCCTGTTTTCCGCCACCTTTTCGTCGGACATCCGCTCCCTGGCCACGGGGCTGTTGCATCAGCCGGTGCAGCTCCAGGCCAGCCCGGAGAACCAGGCCGCACCCAGCGTGGAGGCGGTGCTCCACCCCTGCGACAAGGCCCGCAAACCGGAACTGCTCAGCCATCTGATCCGCACGAACGGTTGGCAGCAGGTGCTGGTGTTTTCCCGCACCAAGCACGGCGCCAACAAGGTGGCGGAACATCTCTGTCGCGATGGCCTGCAGGCGGCCGCCATCCACGGCAACAAGAGCCAAGGGGCCCGGACCCGGGCCCTCAGTGGGTTCAAGAGTGGGGAAGTGCGGGTGTTAGTGGCCACCGACATCGCCGCCCGTGGCATTGATATTCAACAGTTGCCCCACGTGGTGAATTTGGATCTCCCCAATCAGGCGGAGGATTACGTGCATCGCATCGGCCGCACCGGCAGAGCCGGTTGCAACGGCCATGCCATTTCCCTGGTGGCTGCTGAAGAACATGAGCTGCTGCGTGCCATCGAACGGTTGCTGGGGGAGCCGTTGCCACGCAGGGAGGTGCAGGGCTTTGAACCCACGGTGCTCTCCGCCCCACCGCTTGATCTCAGCGGTGGCCGGGGCCGGACGGGGCGGGGGGCCTCCAGGCCGCCTCGTCGGCGCTGAACTGCATTTTTTGTGTACATATTCACACACATCTCTCCAGCTAGTCGCAGTTGGTGGAGACCTGCGTGAAGCTTGTGCGCAGTTCCACCTTTTGCGTAGATGCCCTCCTGGTCTCCCGCCCTTGGCGCCTCCCTATTGCCTGTGGCCTTGGCGGCCGCTCTGCCAGCTGGGCTGGCCACGGCAGCTCCTGTTGCCTTGCTGGATGCCACTCCCGGCACCTACAGCGTCGACCAGGTGACATCGATCAATCAGTTTTCCGATGTTCGCCCCACCGATTGGGCCTATCAGGCCCTGAGCAACCTGATTGAGCGCTATGGCTGCGTGGCGGGTTATCCCGATGGCACCTATCGGGGCCAGCGGGCCATGACGCGCTACGAAGCTGCCGCCCTGCTCAATGCCTGCCTGGATCGCATCACCGAAATCACCGATGAGCTCAAAAAGCTCATGAAGGAGTTCGAAAAGGAGCTTGCCGTGGTGCGAGGCCGGGTGGATGGCCTGGAGGTAAAAGTGGGTGAGTTGGAAGCTTCCCAGTTTTCCACCACCACTAAGTTGACCGGATTGGCCACCTTCGTGGTTGGAGCAAACACTTTTTCCGGATCCGCTATCAACGTGGGGGCCAATTCGGTGAATCGGGCTCCGAATTCCCTCACCGGGGGTCCCCGCACGCCGGTGAATCTCCCCAACGCCACAAGCTTCAACTACGACCTCCAGTTGACCCTGGACACCAGCTTCACGGGCAAGGATCTGCTGCGCACCAACCTCAGGGCCGGGAACTTCGGCAGCAGTGTGTTTGGCGGTGAGCCCCATGCCCTCGGCCTGAGCGAGCTTGAGGTGGCTTTCGAGGAAGGCTGTGGCGATGGCGTGGATTGCAGTGATGTGGTGGCCATCGACAAGTTGTATTACCAGTTCCCCATCGGCAGCCAGTTCACCGCCACGATCGGTGCCCGGGTGGGACAGGAGGACATGCTGGCGGTGTGGCCCAGCGTGTATCCCTCCGACACCATCCTCAACGTGATGACGGTGAATGGGGCACCAGCCGCATACAGCAAAAACCTGGGCGCTGGCGCAGGCCTGTGGTGGCAGAGCAATGGGGTGAGTCTGAGCGCCAACTATGTGGCCGCCAATGGCAACTCCGGCAATCCCAGTGCGAGTCCGGAAGACGGAGGAGGAGGGATTGGCAACAAAAATTCCGGTGCCACTGGCAGTGTCCAGCTGGCCTACCAACAAGAGCAGTGGGGGTTAGCCGCCATCTGGACCTACTTCCAGCCCGAAGGGGAGTTCGTTCCTGGCACCACACCCTTCACCCATGGCGCCATCGATCACAACATGGATGGGCGGACCAATGCCTTTGGGTTGAGCGGTTATTGGCAACCCCTGGCCAGTGGCTGGTTTCCTTCCATCAGCCTGGGTTGGGGCATCAACAACACCAGTTACACCAGCTCCCAACCCTCCGGAAGCCTCCGCACCAGTCAGTCCTGGATGGTGGGTCTGCAGTGGTCGGATGTATTCCTCAAGGGCAACGATTTTGGCTTCGCCGTGGGCCAGCCCGTGTTTGCCACCGCGCTCACCGACGACGTGACGCCCTACGACGGCAATTACGTTTGGGAGTGGTGGTACAAATTCCAAGTCACCGACAACATCACAGTGACTCCGGCGTTGATCTACCTAAGCCGCCCCCTGGGCATGGTGACACCCCAAGGGGACAGCTTCAGCCAATTCGGAGGACTGATCAAAACCAGCTTCCGCTTCTAGGCAAAAGGGCCCTGGGTGCTCAGGGCTTCGGGAGTTCGGTGGCTTGGGGTTGGGCAGGCAACACGTTCGTTGCCTGCTTCAACCCGTGGGGCAAAGGCTGCCGCGCTTCGCTCTGGTGTTCATGGCCTGGCCGCAGCGGTTTGCGATAGCTGGTGGATCCTCCCCCGCCACAGGCCCATACGGGTGAGCAGGTGGCCAGGATCACCAGGGCTAATCCCATGGTGGACAGTGCTGGGCCGATCGTTTGGAGTGGGCGCATGCATCAATGAAACTCTTTTTTCAAGCTAAAGCCTACGAATGTCTTTTGTCCATGAATGTCGGCGTTTTTTGTAGAGAGGTATGGAAGAATGATTCCATTAAATGGAGGGTTGCCGGTGGAGCGCCTGTCTCTTCCTTATCCGCCTGAAGCCCTTGGTTTGCGCATTGGAGAGGTCGCCAAGCGCACGGGCCTCTCCGTGAAAACCATCCGCTTTTATTGCGACCAGGGACTCTTGCAACCCAGTGGTCGCTCTGAGGGGGGCTATCGCCTGTTCAATGAAGACTGTTTGGCTGAACTCACCCTCATTCGTACCCTGAGGGTGATGGATGTGCCCCTGGCTGAGCTGGCCCGCATCTTGGAGGTGCGTCGCTCGGGTTTCTGTCATTGCAACAGCCTAAAAAACAGCATTTCCACCAAGATCGTCGCGATTGATGAGCGCATCTCCGCCCTCGAATCGATGAAAACCGAGTTGGTGCGTTTGTTGGTGAGTTGGCAGAATTGCGGAGGCACGGTGGTGGACGCATCTTCTCCCTCGGATCCCTAGAAGAGGATCACCACCAGGGTGAGCCCAATAATGGGCCTCACTCCTTCCGCAATGCCTTGTGGAGCTCCTCCTCGTTGGAGCAGGGCATCCAGAGCCCATTGTTCCGGTGGGTGCCCTGGCAGCCCAGCTCCTTGGCACGCTTTGCTGCCTCCGGCTGAGTGTTGTAAAGGCCTTTACCATGGGCCCTTGCCCCAACGGGTGTCAGCAGTCCGCCGCCGATCAGCAGGATGAGGATGGTGTTATGCCATCCGTTATGGATATGCGGTGATGCTCTCAGCGCCATGCCTTCATGCCTGGCGTCCAGGGGTAGCCGAAGTTTTGCACCCAGTAGGTGGAACCCGTTTGCTGATCGTAATCAAAGCCGATGCCCATGTCCCTGGTAGCGGGATCCAGGATGGCATCCCTGTGGGGTGGGCTGTTCATCCAGGCCTTGACCACCTCAGCGGGGGAAGACTGGCCAGATGCCGCATTCTCTATGGGAATGGTTCGGAAGAATCCTTTCCCGAGATCAACCCAGGCTGGCTTGTAGCCTGAGGCACGGATGCGATCGATCGGCCTGCTGCCTTTGCTGCCCGTATGCTTCAAATATCTGTTGCTGGCATCCATGTCGTTGACGTGGGTCTCTGCAGCCTTCTCCAGGAGGCTGTTGCGGGTCAGGGGATTTCGACCGGCTTTCCTGCGTTCCCTATTTGTTAGATTGAAAACCTCATTCTTGATGTCTTCCCGCGACTGCACAGAGACATTCAGAATGTATGGGCCGGTGGCACCTGACTGGCTGCGGACGTGGAGCATGGCTTTGCCTGTTAGGGTGTCCACCATGCCAAGATCGGCTGACTTTTCTACCTGGGAGATGGCTCTTTTAATCAATTTCCCATCAAGAGATCGCAACTCAATCGAAGGAAACAGTGATGGGTGGGAAGATGTCAATGAGGCTCGCAGGATGCTCCCTGTCACCACATCCACGGGGTAAGTGATCGTCTCCCCTCTTTTGGAGAACCTTCCATGGAGGGTTGGGCTGTTTCTGATGGTTCCCGTCACAGATGAAGGGCCGCTCATGGTGTAGGTGGCGCTTGCGGCAAGCGTCAGCGTCACGCTTTCTGGGCTTTCCACCGTTTTGTCGGCGATGGGATTGATGGTGACGGTGGCCTTGGCGGAACCCGCGCTAAAGCTGACGCTCTTGATGAAAGGGCTGGCTGCAATGCCTTGGTAGTCGCTGCCAAGCCTGGCGGTCCCCCCCACGGTGTAGTTCACCGTCAATGGATCTGTGATGGGCCCTGAACGGGTGAAGGTGTACAGGAGGGAGCCCCTCCCTTCTTCCGCAATGGCGGTGGCGGGTGACAACGAGAGGCTGATCTGCGGCAGCTCGGGCGGCACCCGACCCAGTTCCATACTGACGTTTTCAGAGAAGCCTTGACTGTCGGTGTAGCTGACCACCAGGCGCAATAACTTTCCTGAATCGCCTGCCGTGATCTGATAAGTGTCGCTGTTGGTCCCTACCGCAGCCCAGTTGGTGCCGGTGATTGAGGACTGCCACTCATAGGTGAAGCTTCCATTGCCATTGGGATCGGCTTCGATGAGGGCGGCGATGAGAGAAATGCCCACCGTTGGGGTGCCTGAGATGGCAAAGCGGGCGGCTCCTTGATTGGCCATTACTCGATCTTAACGCTTCGCAACCATCCAGGGGTTAAACGGCCACGCCGCCGGTCTCGTGATCGTGGTCATCGCTGAGCC
>JBBARZ010000062.1:7127-11962 GCA_040399505.1 Cyanobium sp. | reverse complement strand
CCTCCAGGCAGGCCACGATCTCCACCAGCCGGGCGTGGTGGTAAGCAAAGCTGGAGAGGGCCACCCGCCCGGCCCGCTGGCGGAATTCGGCCAGTTCCTGGTCGGCCCAGGGGGTGCCGATGGCCTCGCACACATTCAGGCGGGCCAGGGGACCCACCCGGTAGATGCCGCCGGGATAGCCCAGGGGTCTGTAGTAAGGGAACTTCAGATAGCTCCAGGGCTCCACCGCCTCCCCAAGAAAGGAGGCATAGTCGTCCTCCAAGAGGCCGTCGGCCACGATCGCCCCATCGGCTCCGCGGAAGCGAATCTGGCCTTCGATGTGCTCCCAGAGCCCCTCGGGCGTCACCAGAGCCATGAACAGGCTGGGGAAGTGGCCGAACACTGCCTGCTCCCGCTGCAGGGGGCCATCCAACAGGCCCTTGAAGAGTTCCAGGGCCGCCTCGGCGGTCTGGCGGGCCTCGGGCAGGCGGGAGAGGATCCAGTCGCGGGCATCGTTCGCCAGGGGGGTTCTCACCCCGCCGGGCACCGCCCAGGCCGCATGGATTTTGCGCCCGCCGAGCAGCTCGATGATCTGCTGGCCAAACTGGCGCAGGCGGATGCCGGAGCGGGCCAGCTCCGGATCGGCGGCCATCAGGCCAAACACATTGCGGCGGGCTGGATCGCTCTCCCAACCGAGCAGGAAATCCGGGCTGCTGAGATGGAAGAAGGCCAGGGCATGGCTCTGGGTGAGCTGGGCCAGATTCAGCAGCCGCCGCAGCTTGCGGGCCGCGGGGGGCACCTGCACCGCCAGCAGTTTGTCGCCGGTTTTGGCGGCGCAGAGCAGATGGCTCACCGGGCAGATGCCGCAGATGCGGGCCGTGATGCCCGCCATGTCGGTGAAGGGGCGCCCCTCGCAGAATTTCTCAAAGCCCCGATACTCGACAACGTGGAAGCGGGTGTCGCAGAGGCGCCCTTGATCATCCAAGTGGAGGGTGATCTTGGCGTGGCCCTCGATGCGGGTCACAGGGTCGATCAGAACGGTGCGGCTCATGGCGGGCTCATCCGAAACGCAGCTGGTTCGGGCCCGCCAGCCGGGGCAGCTCGCCGGCCAGCAGGGGGAGCAGGGCCTCCTTGATCCGCTCGGCGGAGGGTGGGCACCCGGGCAGCCACAGATCCACCGGGATGACTTCGTGGAGCGGAAGCACCCGCTCCAGCAGCTCCGGCACGATGCCCGGGGCGAAGGGCACCTGGGCGCCCTGATCCGCCAGCTCCACATAGCCCCGGCGCAACACCGCGTCCGGTCCGGCGAGCAGGTTGCGCATGCCGGGCACATTGGCGCTCACCGCACAGTCGCCAAACGACACCACCCAGCGGCTCCGCTGGCGCACCTGGAGGGCCAGGGCCAGATTGTCGGCATTGGCCACCGCTCCCTCCACCAGCACCAGATCCACGCCCTCCGGGTAGGTCTTGGCATCGGACGCCACCGGGGAATACACCACCTCCACCCGCTCGGCGAGCTCGAAGAGAAACTCGTCGAGATCCAAAAACGACATGTGGCAGCCCGAGCAGCCCGCCAGCCAGACCGTGGCAAACCGCAGGCGGGTCATGGGTTGAGCCATTGGTGCTTCTCCCGCGCTGCCCGCAGGTTGGCGGGCCAGTCGGGGTGGGGATGCTTTTCAGCCGTGCTGTCGTCCTTGTGGAAGAGGGCGCCGGTGGGACACACCTCAACGCACTTGCCGCAGGAGGTGCAGGCGTCCACCTCCCCCCAGGGCTGATCGAGCCCCGCGATGATGTGGCAGTGGGCGCCACGGCTGGCCACATCCCACACGTGGGCCCCCTCGATCTCGTCGCACACCCGCACACAGCGGGTGCAGAGGATGCAGCGGTTGTGGTCGAGGCTGAAGAGCGGATGGGACGCATCCACCATCCGCTGCGGGTATTGATAGGGGAAGCGGGAGTGGTCCATGCCCACCTGCACGGCTACATCCTGGAGCTCACAGGAGCCGTTGGCCACGCAGAAGGCGCACACATGGTTGCCTTCAGCGAAGAAGAGCTCTACCGCCATGCGGCGAAACTCCCGCAGCTGGGAGGTCTGGCAGTGCACCACCAGACCCTCGGTGGCCGCCGTGGCGCAAGCGGGCTGGGGACGGCCCAGGCCCTCCACCTCCACCAGGCAGAGCCGGCAGGCGGCTACGGGGCTGAGGCCATCGAGATGGCAGAGCACCGGCACCGCCACTCCGGCGGCTCGGCAGGCCTCCAGCAGGGTGGATCCCTCTGGAACGGCCACCAGCTGGCCATCGATGTGAAGGGTGAGCACGCTCATGGAGGCGCCTCCCCGCAGGCGGCTTCGTACTCGTGGCGGAAATGGCGCAGGGTGCTCAGCACGGGGTTGGGAGCCGCCTGGCCCAGGCCGCAGAGGCTGGTGGCCTTCACCATCTGGCAGAGCTGCTCCAGCTGCTCCAGATCCGCCGGGGTGGCCTGGCGGCGGGCGAAGCGATCGAGCAGCTGCAACAGCTGCACGGTGCCCGCCCGGCAGGGCACACACTTGCCGCAGCTCTCGTTCACGCTGAAGCGCATGAAGTGCTGGGCCACCCCCAGCATCGACGTGGCTTCCCCCATCACCACCAACCCGCCCGAGCCCATCATCGAACCCAGCTCCAGCAGGCTCTCGTAATCCACCGGGGTGTCCAGCAGGGCCGCGGGGATGCAGCCTCCGGAAGGTCCGCCGGTCTGCACCGCCTTGATGGGGGAGCCATCCGGCACCCCACCCCCCATGGTGGCCACCACGGTGCGCAGGGAGATGCCCATGGGCACTTCCACCAGGCCGGGGTTGGCCACGGCGCCCGAGAGGGAAAACACCTTGGTGCCCTTGCTTCTCTCGGTGCCCATCGCCGCAAACCAAGCGCCCCCCTCCCGCAGGATGGCCGGTATGGCGGCGAGGGTTTCCACGTTGTTGATCAGGGTGGGAGCCCCCCACAGACCAGATTGGGCCGGATAGGGCGGCCGGGTGCGGGGAGTGCCTCGCTGGCCCTGGATCGAATGGAGCAGGGCCGTCTCCTCCCCGCACACGTAAGCACCCGCCCCCACCCGCACCTCCAGGTTGAGGGAAAAGGACGACCCCGCAATGGTGTCTCCGAGGAGCCCTTCCTGCCGGGCCTGGCGGATCGCCCGCCGCACCCGCTCGATCGCTAGGGGATATTCCGCCCGCACGTACACGTAGCCCTGGCTGGCCCCCACGGCAAAGGCGGCGATGGCCAGTCCCTCCAGCAGGCGATGGGGATCACCTTCGAGCACGCTGCGGTCCATGAAAGCCCCTGGATCGCCTTCATCGGCATTGCACACCACAAAGCGGGGCCCCGGAGCCTGGAGCGCCACCGTGTCCCATTTCAGGCCGGTGGGATAGCCACCCCCCCCCCGGCCCCGCAGACCACTGCGCTTCACTTGCTCCCTCACCTCTTGGGGCGTGCGCTCCAGCAGGCAGCGCCGGAACTGGCCGTAGGTGCCAGCCGCCAGGGCCTCCGCGATCGATTCGGGGTTGATCTGGCCGCAGGTTTCCAGCACGACAGCCTTCTGCAGGGCAAGGAAGGGATGGGCTGGATCGATCCCGTGGGCTGCCAGGGAAGAAGGGGGCGTGGAGGCGGGGGACACCAGCTGTTGGAGCAGGGGGGCCGCCAGATCGGGAGTCAGCTTGCCGTAGAGGGCCACCGCCCCATCAGCCCCCTCCGCAGCCACCAGAGGGCCCTGCCCGCACCACCGGAGGCAGCCCACGGGCTGAATGGCCACCTGCTCCGATGGGAGGCCCAGGTGTTCCCGGGCCCCCTCCAGCGCCTGCAGCAGGGTGCTGCTGCCCACGCTGCGGCAACCGCTGGCATCGCAGCAACGCACCCTGGCCTGGCCAGCCGTCATGGAGCCCCTCTGGACGCGATCGGCAGACCAGCCTGCTCCAGCTGCTGGGCCAGGCGCACGGGATCTCCCACTTCCAGCCGGATCACCATCGCCCCATCCACCTCCAGCACCGGCGCCTGGCCGCACGCCCCCAGACAACTCACCTGCTGCACGGCCCAGCTGCCATCGCCGGCCGGATCGTCGAGTCGCACGGCCAGCCGAGTTTCCAGCTCCCGGGCCAGATCAGCACCGCCATGGACGAAACAGGCCGTACCCAGGCAAACCGCGCAGGTGTGGGGTGGGGGGGGCTCCAGCCGAAAGAGGTGGTAGAAGCTGGCCACCCCCTGCACCCGGCTCAGGGGCAGGCGCAGCTGCCGGGCCACCTCATCGAGGGCGGTCCGGGGCAGGTAGCCGTGAAGCTCTTGCACCTGATGGAGCACCTCGATCAGGGCATCGGGCCGGCCCCCCTGGTGGAGCACGATCTGGCTGATGCGCTGGCTGTCAAAACGTTCGGTTTGCACACCAACCCCGCACCTCTCTTTGTCTTAGCCACAGGTAAAGCCGCCGGACCGTGCAGGGTCCGTTTTGCGGGCTGATGGTGTTCAGCCGGCTGCTGGTGTTCAGAAGGTGCGCAAGGCCTCCAGGGCGCCCTGACCGTGGAGCTCAGCGAGGGCGTCATAGCCGCCGATGGCCTGGCCATCGATGAAGACCTGGGGCAAGGTGGTGCGGCCGCTGCGCTGCTGGATGGCTGCCCGCTCCTCAGCCGACTGCACCACCTGCACCCGGTGGGGAATGCCAAGGGTGCGCAACAGGCGCTGGGCCCGGGCCGAGTAGGGACAGCCACTGAGCACGGCGATGTCCACTTCATGGGGGGTGGCCATGGGCGTGGGCGTAGGCGTGGCCTCCGCCGATTCGGCAAAGACGCCCACCAGCAGCTGGGCCCCTTTCCGCACCACCGTGCCATGTTCGAG
>JBBARZ010000062.1:4901-7027 GCA_040399505.1 Cyanobium sp. | reverse complement strand
GACCCCCTGTGGGCTCCAGCCGCACCGCCGCCAGACGGCGGCGCAGGCTTTTCATGGCTCCGCCGAAACGCCTGGTGAATCCATACAACATCAGGAAGGATGGCAACCCGATTTGGTGGATCACCCACAGGGCTCGAGGATCCGGTTCGCAATTGGCGTCCACCACAAACGTGGGATCCAGGCGCTGCATGTGCTCCAGCAACTCCCGGTCGTTGGGGCAATAACAACGAAGGCAGTCGTAATAACGCCGAACTAGAAGCTGACGGCGGGATTGCGTGAGTTGACCAAGGCTCTCCAGATGGTGCTCAATTTTTTCGTACACCCGGCAGCGAGAGAACATCAGCCGTTCGTAGATCGTGGCCTCCCCATGGCTGCGTCCTTGGATGGAGTTGGGATGGAGGCGCCAGAAATAGGCAATCGTGTCGGTGGTGATGGTTTTGCCACCCTTGAGGGCCAGCCGACAAAACCAGTCATAATCATCGATGATGGAAACGGTGGCATCCCAGCGTTCATCGGCGACAAAACTTCGCTTGTAGAGGGTTGCAGCGGTGTAGGGCATGGATTCCCCCTGCAGGATGGCTTCCGTTAGGCGCGCAGGATCAGGGGGCGTCAAAACCCGCAGGGAATCTTTCAAGAAGCGGCCATGCTCGTCGATGGACACCACGCCCCACCTGGACATCACGATGTCGGCATCCGTCCGCAGGGCCTCCCGACACTCCACTTTGAAGCCGCGAGGCTGGATAAGATCATCATGATCAAGGAATTTGACGTAGCGACCCTCGGCTAGAGCCAAACCAGCGTTTCTTCCGGCGGAACCTGATCCGCTGTTTCCGGTGAGACGGTGAATCCTGATAGAAGGAAAACATTGGGCCAGACGCTCAGGCGTTCCATCGGTGGAGCCGTCGTCAACCACAATAATTTCAATGGGAATATCTCTGATTTTTAGACAACTTGAAAGCGTTTCATCAGTGAGGCTTCCACTATTACTATTATAAGTTGGAATAATAATCGATACAAGCGGAGGTAAATTCATGTATTAATTCTCATCAGGCTGTGGGCAAATATGCAAGAATTTTGCAACACACTCTGAACGTTAATGGTTGGCATTGCGCATACCTGGCAATTTTGCGTTCTTGAAAGGCCAAATCTTGTCTTTATTTTAAACCAACTCTGAGGGTGTTCCAAGCGTCTCTCAAGCTGTCCTGCGGTTGAAGATCTGATGGGTGGCCGATTGCCACGCCCCCGTGGCGTCGTACCGGCGGATCAGGCGCTCCAGCCTGTTGGGAGCGGTGAGCCAGCCCCCCTCCACCGCGAAGGCTTCCCGGTGGCCCACCTTGGCAGGCAGACGGCAGAAGCCGCCATCCGGGAGAAGCCGCACCCCTTCCAGATCTTCCGGTGCCCATTCCAGTGGGCAAGGTCTCACCTCGGGCTCAGGCCAATCGGCGCTGATGGTGGCTTCCTCCCCCTCCCAACTCCCCACCAGCTGCTCCAGGGTGGTGGCCGGCAACTCCCGGGCGCTGCAGCCCGCACGGAACTCCCGGATCAGCACCAGGTGATCAAAGCCGCCTGATTCGCTGTAGAGCACCACCAGCCGGTGGCGTCGATCGGCGCCGATGAAACCAAATTCCCCCCCAAAGGCCGTGTTCGGAGCCACCTGCAGCGATCCTTTGCAGAACGTGCCCGGTGCAAAGAACACCACCTGCCGACCCAGGCTCCGGTAGTCCTGCTGGATGTCGCGAGTGGGGGCTCCCGCCTCCGGCCCGGGGCCGCCGCCAGGAGCCACAGGCGTGGTTGCGGGCCAGCGCTTCAGGCCGAACCGCACCAAACGCCCGTCCTCGCCTGCCTCCAGGGTGAGGATTGAGGGCGACACTTCCAGAATCTGGCCCGCCGCGTCAACAGTGGCAAAGGACCCTCGCCACTCGCCGAGGTTCTGCTGGAAGTTGTGCCACTGGCTGGACATCGGGCAGGGGAATCGAAGAGGGAAGCCAGCCGAGGAGAGCTCGCCGGTCGCGAGGCTACCGGGGCCGCCAACTTTGCGCCCAAGGCGCACACTAGGGAGGATGGGTTGCCATCCCCCCACCTGCGCGACAGACCATGGCTTCGATGGATCGGGCAGGGGATCGGGC
>JBBARZ010000062.1:2295-4801 GCA_040399505.1 Cyanobium sp. | reverse complement strand
GGATCGGGCAGGGGATCGGGCGGTGGATGTGGTGGTGGTCGGGGCTGGGCTATCGGGCCTGATCTGCGCGCGGGCCCTGCAGCGCTCGGGCCTGGGCGTGCAGCTTCTCGAAGCCCGCGACCGGATCGGGGGGCGGCTGGAGAGCCACACCTCTGCCGCGGGCACGGTGGTGGATCTGGGGGGGCAGTGGGTGGGCTCCACCCACCACCAGATGGCCTCCCTGTTGGAGGAGCTTCAGTTGGGATGCTTTCCCACCTACTACGACGGCGACGGAATCTTCCATTGGCAGGGGGAAGCCCACCGGGCGGGATTGGAGCTGGATTACACCAGCAGCTTGGTGTTCTTCCGTCCCGACACCCTGCCCCTGCCGACGGATCAGATCGTTCAGACCCTCCAGCTGCAACGGGAGTTTTTCCATCTGGTGGAGCAGGTGCCCGCCCCAGCCCCCTGGACCGCCCCGGGCGCCATGCAGCTGGATCGCACCACCATCGCCTCTTGGCTGAGCCGCCGCCAGGCCTGCCCCCTGGCGCGCTACCCCTTCAGCTGGCTCACCCGGGTGGGGGGATCAGGGGGGTTTGAGCCCTGGGAAAGCTCCATGCTCCACCTGGCCTGGACCCAGGCGGTAGCCCCCCAGCGGGAGAGCCCAGAAACCTGGTTGGTGGAGGGGGGCCTGGCCCAGGTGGCCCAACGCCTCGCGGCGGAGCTCGCCCCCTTTCTCCAGCTGGGGACACCGGTGAGGGCCATCGAGGACACGGGGACAGGGGTGCGGGTGCACCACAGCGCCGGCGCAACAGAGGCCAAGGCGGTGGTGGTGGCGATTCCGCCCCCGCTGCGGCTGGGCCTTCACTTCAGCCCCCCCCTTCCAGCCACCTGGAGGGGTTTGCTGCAGCGCTCCCCAATGGGGGCCATGGTGAAGGTGCTGGCCCTCTATCCAGAGGCCTTCTGGAGAGAGGAGGGCCTGAACGGCTTGGGCATCGGCACCCTGCCGACCCTGGAGCTGGTGGTGGATTCCTCCCCCCCAGGGGGCCAGCCCGGCATCCTGGCCGGCTTCATCGCTGCCGAGCGAGCGGTGCAGTGGCAAATGCAACCGGACGATAGGAGGGAGGCCCTGGTGAAAGCGGATCTGGCCGCCTATTTCGGGGCCAGGGCCACCAACCCCTCCGAGCTGATCCTGAAGAACTGGAACGGGGAACCCTGGAGCGGGGGGGCCTTCACCAGCTTCCTGATCCCGGGAACCTGGCACAGCTATGGATCCATCTGGCAGGAGTCCCATGGACGGGTGATCTGGGCTGGCACGGAGGCGGCCCAGCGCTGGCCTGGCTACGCCGAAGGGGCCATCGAAGCGGGGCTTGCCGCCGCAGGAAAGGCGCAGGAGTGGCTCTGAACTAGAGAATGATTCTTCCATCCCACCCTTGTTCCCTTGCCCAATCCCATCGCCACTGGCAACAGCGAGTGGGCCCTCGGCCTCACCCTGCTGGCAGGGCTTTCCACGGGCATCGGCAGCCTGATCGGCCTGGGATCGAGCCGCAACAACCGCACCTTCCTCACCCTCTCCTTGGGCTTTTCCGCCGGCGCGATGGTGTTCGTGTCGATGGTGGAAATCCTTCCCAAGGCCCGGCTGGTGCTGACCCCCCTGCTGGGCCAGCGGGGGGGCTACGGAGCGGCATTGCTGGCCTTCTTTGCGGGCATGGCGGTCATGGCCGTGGTGGATGGTTGGCTGCCGGTGCACGATCCCAGTGAAGTTTTCGGGCAGCTCAGCCCAACAGCGGGGGAGAATGCAGTTGGCTCCTCAGCGCAGAGCCCAGAGACCCCAGCCCATCGCCGCCGTCTGATGCGCATGGGGCTCTTCACCGCCCTGGCGATCGGCATTCACAATTTCCCGGAAGGCTTGGCCACGTTTCTGGGGGCTTTGTCCAATCCCCGGCTGGGGGTGAGCATTGCGGTGGCCATCGCCATCCACAACATTCCTGAGGGGTTGGCCGTCTCCGCCCCGGTGTATTTCGCCACCCACAGCCGCCGCACGGCCTTCTGGGTGTCGTTTCTCTCTGGCTTGGCCGAACCGGTGGGGGGCTTGCTGGGCTTTTTGTTGTTTCGCTCCTTTCCCAACCCCCTGGTGTTTGGCCTGGTGTTTGCCGCTGTCGCAGGCGTCATGGTCTACGTGTCGCTTGATGAACTGCTGCCCGCGGCTCGGGAATATGGCGATCACCACCTGGCCATCAGCAGCCTGATGGTGGGCATGGCCGTGATGGCCCTCAGCCTGGTGCTCCTGGTCTGATGGGGCGCACGGGTCTGGTGTGGGAGCCCCGCTGCCTACTCCACCAACCGGGGTTGGGCCACCCAGAGCGGCCCCAGCGGCTGGAGGCGATCCGCAATGGCCTGGAGCAAGCGGGACTTTGGGAGCGCTGTGAGCAGCTGGCGGCCAGGTTCGCGAGCGATAGCGAGCTGCTGCGCTGCCACACGGCGCCCTACCTGCAGCTGGTGAGCCAGGAGATCGACGCCGGACGGC
>JBBARZ010000062.1:0-2195 GCA_040399505.1 Cyanobium sp. | reverse complement strand
CTTCGGGGTTCGATGGGATGGCTGGGGATCCCCTGGCCAACCTCCAGCTCACGACCACCGATGTGGCCGATCTCACGGGGTTCATGAAAACCCTGGCCACCCGCCACGCCAAAGGGCGGCTGGTGTCGTTGTTGGAAGGGGGGTACGGGTTGGGCAATCTCGCCAAGGGCACCGCTGCCCATGTGGAGGCCCTGCTGGTTGGATAGGGCCTTGCCAATCACCTTTCCCATGGGGACCCTGCTCCTGACCGCCCTCGCTGCTCTCTTGGGCTATGGCCTCGGAAAGGGGGTGCCCCAGCTGGTGCAGCGCTCCGGGTCCCTGGCCCGCCGGTCGCAGACCAGCGAGCTGGCCTTTGCGGGGTTGCTGCTCACCCCCTGGATCGTGGGAGCCGTGGGGGTGCTGATGCTCTTCACCAAACCCTGGCTGCTGCTTCCCTTGGTGGGCTATGGGGCAGGCATGGCCTGGGGGCGCAGGCGCATCGGGCTCTGAGCAAGCCTGGAGGATGGGAACGTAGCAACCTCTTCATGCGAGCGTTTTCTTTGGCCCTCCTCAGCACCTGTGCCGTGCTGGCCCCAACCATGGTCCTTTGGGCCGTCAATGGAGGAAGCCGTGGAGCCGGACGGACGTTGAGGAAAGAGTTGAGGGGCGCCCGTCAGGACGCCCGTCGCCGGATGAAACAGCAGGTGACCCTAGGGGCGCTGCCTGCCTCGGCGATCATTCCGGTCTAACCAAGGCAGAGGGGGCAGCACCCGGCGCCGGGCCGCTCTGTCACCTGGCCCACCCCCCCGAGGTACGGCCAACACCACCTCCAGCCTTCACAGTCCGTTACACTGGTCGCAATGTTTCTCAACCATTTCCATGGCTGATCCCACCCCCCGCTTTGGCTTCGTTACCTTCGCTGAAACCTGGAATGGCCGCCTGGCCATGCTTGGCTTCGTGATTGGCCTTGCCACCGAAGTGCTTACCGGCCAAGGCATCCTCTCCCAGATCGGCCTCGGCTGATCGTTGCCAACCTTGATCCACAAAGGCCCCTGGGCTGCAGTCCAGGGGTTTTTTATTGGGATTCAGCTGCTCGGAGGGCTGGCAAGGTCCCTTTCCAAAAAACGAAGCCGTTACCGGGAATTCCGGCCCCGGATCCAGCCACGCACCCCCTCACTGAGGCGCGCTGAGCGCTGCCAGCCCAGGAGGCCGCCCAGGAGCCCGTAAAGCAACAGGTCGGGAGCTAGGCCTCGAAGGGGAGTGGAGGCCTGACGGGCCAGTCCGTAAAGAGAGGCTGAGGCGGAGGGAAGGCCGGCCCGGGCGCACTGGCGGCTAAGGAGGAAAGCAGCACGAGCGAAATGCCGCATCTCAGGACTATCAAGGCTGACGCCCGCCTCTCTTGCAGAGCGGAACAGGGAGGCTTGAGCCAGAGCCCGGTGGCTGAGCTTGAGAGGGTCCTCGCAGCCCTGATCGCTGAGGTGGTCGCCAGCAAGATGGATGCGGCGCACGGACACCGGCTCGGACACCCAGGCCAGGGGAGCATTTGTTGCGCCGGCGCGGGCGTCGTACTCCCAGTCCTCCTCGTTGATCCAGGGCTGCCAGGGCCCGATCCGCATCAACAGCCCACGCCGGTAGAGCGGGGAACTGGTGGTCCACCAACGCTCCACCAGAAGATGGGGAAACAGACGCTCGCGGGGCTCACCTGTGGCCCGCATCGGACCGCGCCTCTGCACGGGCTGAAAGGCATGATTTTCCTCAAAACTCGGCCCATAGCAGATCTGACAGTGGGGGGCCTGGTGAAAGGCACGCACCTGCGCCGAGAACTTGCCGGGAAGAAGCAGATCATCGGAATCGAGAAACTGAATGAACGCCCCCCGCGAGGCCTCGAGGCCCCGTTGGCGGGCCGCTCCCGGCCCGGCGTTGGCCTGGTGGATGACCCGAATGAGACCTGAACTGCCCTGGGCGAGATCCTCGGCCACCGCAGCTGTGTCGTCATCCGAGCCATCATTCACGATCAAGATTTCCATCGGTTGATGGCTCTGGGCCAGCACACTGGCCACCGCTTCTCGCAGAAGATCACCGCGGTTGTACACCGGGATGATGGTGCTCACCAGATCCACCTCTGACGCCATCAATGAACCCTGGACCTGCAGGACGAGACGAATGCAAAATACGTCATCTATTGATCCTGGCAAAAATGCCCATGCCTGAACGGG
>JBBARZ010000061.1:10882-12090 GCA_040399505.1 Cyanobium sp. | reverse complement strand
GTGGTGAAAGGGGGATCCTTCCTCTGCGCGCCCAACTACTGCCAGCGCTATCGCCCTGCGGCACGGCTGGCCCAGGGCATCGACACGTCCACGTGCCATATGGGCTTCCGCTGCATCGTGCGGGCGCCCACAGGCTGAGCGCTGTTTTGGTTGCACTTTGTTTCACCACCCACCTGCTCACCTGACGCCAATGAAACCCCTGCCCACGCTTCAGAAAGCGATTCCCTTTTTCAATATGTCCACGCCATGGGCGGCAGCCCTGTTCACGGGAACGGCCCTCTCCCTGACCCTGGGATCAGGTGCGGTTCGGGCCGAAGTGCTCTACTCCCTGGAGACGAAGTGCGCCCTGAAGGGCGCAGCACCTGTGGCCTGCAAGGTGGAGGCGATGAACGAGGAAGGGGCCACCCTGTATCGGCACACGATCGGCACCACCACCCACACCCTGCGCATCAGCGACCAACCCGCCCGCTTCAGCCTGTGGGATGGGGGCAGCAAGAGCTGGCAAAACATCCGTAATGCAACGGTGCTGTTTTCCAGCAACACCCTTTGCCTGAATGACAAAGACCTCTGCGTGGTGAATCCGAACTACCTCAACAGCCTGTTGCAGGATCGACCGGACTTCCGTGGGCGGGATCTGATCCAAGCCCATTTCGGGGGCAATGGGCGCGTGGACATCCTCTGCTACGACGGCGGCTGTGATCTGGTGGCCCAACGGAAGGGGGTCAAGTGATGGCACACCCATTCGGTGCCACGCTCAGCCTCCTGACGGCTGCCCTCGTGGCCGTGCCCGCCAGACCGCTCCTGGCCATCAGCACGACCCCCACAGTCGAGAAGGACCAGGCCACCCTCCAGGCCCGTGGCGGCGGCGGCGGCGGCGGCCGGGGGGGTGGGGGTCGCAGTGGCGGTGGCGGAGGTGGCCGCATGCAAGGGGGTGGGGGGGGCAGCCGGGCCCGCACCGGCTTCAGTGGAGGTGGCAATTTCACCCGTGGCGACAGGACACCCAGCGGCGGTTTCAGCAGCGGTGATCGCCTCAACCGAGTGAGCAATCCCTCGATCAGTCGCCCCGCCAGTCGGCCGGACGGCCTGCAACGGCAGGGCCAGGGCCTCCAGCGTCAGGATGGGGGGAGGAGCCTTGGCGATCGCAGCGGCGCCCTTGTGGATCGCAACCAGCCCTTTGATCGCCAAAACACCTTCAACCAGGGCGATCG
>JBBARZ010000061.1:0-10782 GCA_040399505.1 Cyanobium sp. | reverse complement strand
CCAGGGCGATCGCACCTTCAATCGGGATGGGGATCGCAACTGGAATGGAAACCTGGGGAATCGCTCGGTCAACATCGATCGCGACTGGAACCGGGAAGTGAACATCGGCGACATCAACCTCAACCCGGGCTGGGCTCGGCCCGGCTGGGGGGTGGCCCGTCCCTGGAACTGGGGCTGGTATGGCGGCTGGAACACGCCCACCTGGGGCTGGTGGGGCGCCAGCGCAGCGGCCTGGGGCATCGGCACCCTGGCCACGGCGGCCATCATCAACGATGCCGTTAATGATGCCGTCTCCCAGAACGTCACCTACATCGTGGTGCCCAACACTGGCTATGAGCTGCAATACGGCACCATCCAGCCCTACGGCAACTATTCCGTGAGCTTCGTGGTGACGGCCAACGGCACCAGTTACCAGATCAATGCCGATTGCAATGCGGGCGCCATCAACGGCCGCCAGCCCAGCTCGGCCCAGGAAGCAGAGCTGCTCAATGCGGCTTGCCAAGTGGCCTACGGCAACGCCTCGTAAGCCACCATGGCAGAGGAACACCCGAGCGTGAACATCACCAACGAGTTGGCGAAGGAACGCAACCGGGAGGCGGCGGAACGCACCCTGATGGCGTGGATCCGCACATCGTTATCGCTGATCAGCTTCGGCTTCGGTGTGGACAAAATCGTCGGCGCCATCAACCGGAGCCGATTGGGAGGCTCGGCCCGAGCCGATCTCTCGGTGCGCCTGATGGCCATCGCCTTCATCCTCACGGGCATCGGCGCCCTCGCCGCGGCCACCGTGCAACACAAACGCATCCTGAGAAGGCTGGCCCACCCAGAATTTGTTTATCACGAACACAAATCGCTGGGCACGGTCACCGCTTTGGCGCTGATGGCGATCGGCACCCTTTGCTTGATCATCCTCATTCATGGGGCGGTTGGCTGAGCTGGTGTCGGAAGCGATGGAAGCATCTGCCCACGCCAGCTCGATAGCCCCAGACTTCGATCAACCATCGCCATGATTGAAACCATTCAGGAGGTTCTCGAACCGCTAGGAACAGCGATTCGTGTGCTCCTCGAAGCGCTCTCCGTGCTGACCGTCCTCTACGGGCTTCTGGCCATTTTCAGGCAGGCCATCCCACGCTTTGGCCGTCGGTTGCCCGCGCGCCCATCGAACCAGGCGCGCCTCACCTTCGGGAGCTGGTTGGCCCTCGCCCTGGAATTTCAGCTGGGTGCCGACATCGTGGCCACCACGACGAGCCCCTCGGAAACCAACCTGATTCAGCTGGGGGTGATCGCCGTGATTCGAACCTTTCTCAATATCTTCCTTGGCAGGGAAATCGAGGCCGAGCAGCGCTGGGAGGAGGAAGAGGCGCGACGGGCGGCCTCCCGGGAGCCGATTCGGCTCGACTGACCTTCCCTTTCCTGTTCCCGCTCCCCACCCTTCGCCGGCCATGAACCCAACAACCCTGCTGGTCCTGTTGATCAAGATCAGCCTCATCACCCTGATGGTGGGCCTCGGCCTCGGGCTTCAACTGGACGACCTGAAGGAGTTGCGCCATCGTCCCTGGCTGATCCTCCGGGTGTTGCTCGGCAGCTGCGTGCTGGTGCCCCTGGCGGCACTGCTCCTGCTCAAGCTGCCGTTCACCATGCAGATGTCTCCCGGGGCCCGCTTCGGTATCGCGCTGATGGCTCTAAGCCCCAGCGCTCCGCTCACCCTGCGCAAGGCCCAGCTGCAGGGGGGGAATCGCCATCTGGCCGCTTTGCTGCAGGTGGCAGCGGCCTTGCTGGCGATCCTCTCCATTCCCCTGCTCACGGATGTGTTCCGCGCCTCCTATCACGTGGATGGCTGGGACATCGAACCCCAGACCGTGGCTAGCCAGGTGGCCCTGGTGCAGGTGCTGCCCCTGACGATCGGCCTGGTGCTGCGGCAGCTGTTTCCCCAGTTCGGTGCACGGTGGGCCCTGCCGATTCAGAAGGGGGCCTTTCTGGTGAGTCTCTCTGTGGTGGCCCTGATCCTAGTGATGATGGCCCCGAAGCTCTTCACCTTTTTGAAGGGAAACCTGTTCGCCATTGTGGTGGCGGCACTGATGACCGCCATTGCCCTGGCCATCGGCTATCTCCTGGGGGGACGGAACCCCGAAGAGCGCACCACCACCGCTCTGGTGACCTCCATGCGAAACCCCGGCCTGGCCCTGCTCTTTGCTATCACGCACGGCAAGGAGATGGTGGGGGTGAAATTGGCGATTCTCACCTATCTACTGGTGACGATCCTGGCTTCCATTCCCTTCCTCCGCTGGTCGAAGAATCAGGTTCACTCCCTGCGTTGACGCAGCACCAGATCGATCAGCTGAAGCACGGATGCGGCCGCCGCCGCGACGTAGGTAAGGGCGGCCGCATCCAGCACCCGCTTCACCCCATCGGCTTCCTGCTGGGTGGAGACAATCCCCGTGCTGGCGAGCACGGCCTTGGCCCTGTTGGAAGCATTGAATTCCGTAGGGAGTGTGATCAGTTGAAACACCACCACGGCGGCAAACAGGCCAATGCCCGTCCAGATCAGGAGGGGAGCGAAGGACAGCTGCCGCAACAGCAGACCCGCCATGAAAGGAAGAAACCAGAGCATGTTGCCCACGTTGCAGAGGGGCACCAGGGCCGAGCGCCACACCAGGGGGAGATAGCCCACCTTGTCCTGGATGGCATGGCCGGCTTCGTGGGCCGCCACGGCAATGGATGAGATGGATTGCCCGTCATACACATGGGGCGAGAGCCGCAGGGCTTTGGCGAGAGGGTCGTAGTGATCGGTGAGGAAGCCTTCATGGCGTTCAATGCGGACCCCTTGCACCCCGGCGCTTTGCAGCACAGCCTGGGCGGCCTGGGCACCGCTATAGCCAGAGCGGACGCCCACCTTGGCAAAGCGCTGGAACGTGCTTTGCACCCGCCACTGAGCCCAAAGGCTGAACAGGAGGGCAGGAATCGTCAGAACGAGATACTGGAGATCGAAGAACATGGACGTGGACGAGAACGAAGCGACCAGGACTGGGCGAGAACTGACAAAAAATGTAGGGCTTTTTGATTAAACACATCTGGTCCATGGGGGTGGATCACCGCCAACCTCATCCCAACCACAGCTGTCAGGTGGCCAGTAGGGCTTCAACAAATTCGAAACTGTTGAAGGGTCGCAGGTCGCGCAATCCTTCTCCAGCACCGATGAAGCGGATGGGCAATCCCACCTCGCGGCACACGGCCAAGGCCACGCCCCCTCTGGAGCTGCCATCCAGCTTGGTGATCACCACGCCGGTGAGGCCGGCGGCCTTGGCAAAGGCCATCGCTTGGCGCAAACCATTCTGGCCTTGGCTGGAATCGAGCACCAGCAACGACTCCACAACCGCCTCAGGTGCGAGCTTGTCGACGATGCGGCGCACCTTGCTGAGCTCCTCCATCAGGTTGTGCTTCGTCTGTAGACGACCCGCCGTATCCACCAACACAAGCTCCGTTCCCTTGGCCTTGGCGCTGTTGATGGCGTCGTAGACGACTGCTGCCGGATCCGCGTTCGCGCTGGGATTGGAAATCACGGGAACCCCGCTTCGCTCTCCCCAGATGCGCACTTGCTCCACGGCCGCAGCGCGGAAGGTGTCTGCCGCAGCAATGAGGCAGGTGTAGCCACTGCGCACCGCCAGATTGGCCAGCTTGCCCAATGTGGTGGTTTTCCCCACGCCATTCACCCCCACCATCAACCAGATGTTGAGGCGATCCCGTTCGGGAGCCAGCAGCTGCCGGCCACTAGCAGCGATGGGCTTTTCCAAGAGCTCGCGCAGTTGTTCCTTGAGAAAGCGCAGTCCCTCGCTGCCATCCACCACCTCCTGGTTGAGCCGGGCTCGCAAGGCATCCAGCACCTGATCCGTGGCCTGCACGCCCACATCGGCCCGCAGGAGGGTGGTCTCCAGATCGTCCACCAGCTCGGGCGTGAGGGGGTCGTCCCCCAGCCGTTCCAAGAGCTGGCTGACGAAACCCTTGCGGGTTTTCTCCATGCCGCGGCGGAGGCGGGCCAGCCAGTCGATCTCCTCCAGCGACACCTGATCCACGCGCCGCCCCTGGGCCGCCAACACCTCCGCCGACCAGGTGAAGGCCTCATCAAAATCCCCGAGCGTGGGTTCCGCCTCATCGGCAGAGCTCGTGGCCACTGGGGCTGACGGCTCCAACGCGGGGGCCTTCGTGGGCTCGGGGCCCGCCACCTCGAGCAACTCCTGCTGCCGCTGGCGGCGCTCCGCGGCGGCCCGCTCCAGCAGCGACATCGGAGCCTCTGGGGGCTGGGGCGGGGCGGGCTGGGGAAGAACAGGAGCAGTAACGGGAGCACTGACGGCTTCGATGGCGCTTACCGGCTCCACCGGAGCCAACTCCTGGGGAGATGGCACTGCTGGTGGCGGTGGCGGAGGGGGGGCAACGGTCTCTGCCTGGCGGGCCGCTTGCTCGGCCTTCAGGCGGGCATAGGCCTCACGAGCCCAGGCCAGGGCATCGGCATCAATAGCCCCAGCTGCTGGAGCTGGAGCTAGGGCTGGGGCTGGGGCTGGCTCGGGAAGCTCCAGGGCTTCGGTCTGCTCAGTAGGAACCGTGTCCTGCTGCTCCTGGGGCGCGGTGGGCTGCCGTTTGAACCAATCAAACACCATGACAAATCAAACCTGTGCGGCGGTAAATCGGCCGAGAACGCCATTGATCATGCGGCGTCCCTGCTCGTCGCTGTAGCGGTTCGCCAGTTCCACCGCCTCATTACAGGCCACAGCAGGCGGGGTGCCAAAGCGTTCGAGATCCACAACAGCCAGACGGAGGATATCCCGATCAATGCGCGGCAGACGCGCCAAGCGCCAGCCTTCCATCACCGCATCCAGCCTGGCGTCAATGCTGGCCCGATCCCGCAACACAGCACGGGCCCGCTCGATGGCCCCGTGGCGGACCGCCTCCTGATCCGCCAGAACCAACAGCCGAGGAATCTCCAGACAAGCCGAGAGAAGATTGAGCGCTTGTTCGCCGTTGGCAATGCCCTTCTGCACATGCTGGCGAACCCTGGGCAACTGGCTGTCGCCTGAGGCCTGCAGCTCACTATCCAGCAAATCCTGTTGGGCCTGCTGCAGAGCCTCTGCAGAACGCTCCAGGCTGTCGCGCACATGCTCGGCCAGGGTGGAGAGCGCCTGATCCAGAAGGCCGATCAAAGAGGTGTCGGAAGGAACGGTGGACGATCCCCGATCTGGGAGCTGGGCAAGGGTGAGCAGGGCCAGTTCGCGGGAAACGGTGCGGCTCTGCATTAGGACATCTGGGGGGCACGGAGCTGGGCCAACAGACTGGAAAAACTCCGGGTGGAAGGAGTTTCCCGTTCGTCAGGGCTAACAATGCCAGCAGAAATAATCGTGCGGAAGGCATCTTCCACACTCAGATCAATATCACGCACAGAATGTTCAGGAACAACAGCATACCAACCAGTGGTGGGATTAGGGGCCGTTGGAATGAAGACACTCAACATCGTTTCGGGGAAATCGGATTGGATGGAAGCCCCCAGAACGCCTGTGACAAAACCCACAGCAAAGAGCCCCTCCCTTGGATATTCCACCAACACCACACGGCGAAAGCGGGTGGAGTTATCCCGCAGGAATGTTTCCAGGAGTTGCTTGAGGGTTTTGTACACCGAACCCGCCAGGGGAATGCGCAGCAGGGTGCCCTCGCCGAATTCCAACAGCCAGCGGCCCACGATGTTGCGGGCCATCAGCCCGATGAGCAAAATCCCCAGCAACGGCACAAGAAGCCCCAGGCTGAGGTTGATCAACTCCTGCAACAGGGGGTGGAGTGTGTTGAAGGGGTTGAACTGCTTCGGGATGGAGGTGAGAAAGGCCAGCACAAAACGGCTCACCGTGGTGGCGAGCCAGATGGTGGTGGCCAGTGGGATCACCACCAGCAAACCGGCAATCAGATCATTCTTCAGATCTTCCTGAAGGCGGGATCCGAGGGGTTGCTGATCCGGTCTGGGACTGGAAGGAACCAAGACCAAAAAACCTACGAGGAGTCTTTAAGGTAACGCTCTCAGCAGCCTTTCAAAGCACGCTGCCTAAACAGAGCAAGGTGAAAGCCACGATGAGGGCGACAGCGCCGAAGGTCGACCCGAAGCGTCGTTGGTTGATGGCCAGCTGGCTCGTCTGCTCAGCCTGCTTGAACTGGCCTTCCATCTGCTGCAGCTGTCGGTCGACGAAAGCACGGGCGGACTGGAGTTTCTGGGCCTCTGAGGCGCCAGGAGGCACCTGACCAGCCGCCTCGGCCTGGCGCAGGAGCTGCTTGAGCACTTCGGGATTCTTGCTCTGCTCCCGGGCCATCTCCAGCTGTCCTTTCTTGGCGGCGAGCTGCTGATCCGTCTCCTCCTGCATCAACTGATCGCCACCAAAAACGATCGGCAGGGAAGCGGTGAGCAGCACGGCCATGAGGCCGCTCAAAATGCACACGGTCCAGAGCAAAGGGGAACGGCGCCAACCGTTCTGGTCGTCCAGGCGGCCCGAGAGGTACATCAGCAGCAACCCCACCAGGGCCATGGGGGATTCCTTGATCAGCCGTTCCACGACCAGCTGCCGGAAAGGCTCCGCCTGCCAATCCCAAAGGGCCAGCACGGCCAGCATCTGAAGCAGGGTGAGCACCACCAGGGTGATGCCAATCCAGCGGAGGAGGGGGCTGAACCGATCGGAAGATGCGAGAGCCACTGGGGCATGCCGTAATTAGGGGGACTTTACTGAGAAGGGTGGAGTCATCCCTTGCCCGAATCGACACAGCAACTGGCTGACGACCTCAAGGCTCAGGCCGTGAACCTGGGTTTTGGCCCGGTGGGGATCGCCGCCCTTCCCGGAAGCGAGCGCCTTCCCCTGCGAGAGGCTGCCCTCGAACGCTGGCTAGAGGCGGGCCATCAGGCCGGGATGGGTTGGATGGCAGATCCCAGGCGGCGCAACATCGAGGCCCTGCTGCCCGGGGTGCGCAGCCTGCTCGCCGTGGGACTGAACTATCACGTGCGAGCCACGCGATGGGCCCCAGGTTTGAAGGTGGCTCGCTACGGGTGGGGCAGGGATTACCACCGGGTGATGCAGCAGCGCCTGCGGCGGCTCGGACGGTGGCTGGAGGAAAGGGCCCCGGGCACCGCCTGGCGAGCGTGTGTGGACAGTGCCCCCATGATGGACAAAGCCTGGGCGGAGGAAGCTGGACTGGGCTGGATCGGCAAGAACGGCAACCTGATCCACAGACGGCAGGGGTCCTGGTTGCTGCTGGGCCACCTGCTCACCACTCTGCACTTGCCGGCAGACCAACCCTCCCCATCCCTCTGCGGCAGCTGCAGCCGATGCATGGCGGCCTGCCCCACCGGCGCCATTCAGGAACCCTTCGTGGTGGACTCCAGGAAATGCATCGCTTTTCACACCATCGAGAACCGGGACGCCCAACTGCCCGAAGGGATCCGGGAGCATCTGCAGGGATGGGTGGCCGGCTGTGACATCTGTCAGGACGTCTGTCCCTGGAACCGTCCAGAGCTGCCGTCCTCCACTGATCCCGACGTGCAGCCGAGGGACTGGTGGCTGCACCTGGACGGCCCACAAGCCCTCTCCTGGACGGACGCGGAGTGGGACGAACGGCTGCGCGCCTCAGCCCTCAGGCGAATCCAGCCCTGGATGTGGCGACGAAATATCCTCGCGGCCCTCGGCGAAGGGAAGACCACTCACTAAGCTCCATTTATCTGGTTGCTATCCGTGGGCCCACGCCTGAGGCGTTTTTTTCTGCCAACCATTCTGGGCCTGATCGCGGGCCTGGCCCAACCGGCGGTGGCCATGGTTCCCTACGTGTTTCTTCCACCCCCAAAGGGTCTAGAGGAAGCAGGGCTCGGCATTGCCGAGGAAGCAGTGCAAATGCTCCGTCTCGGCCAGGCGGAATATGCCGCCCGGTTGGCCGAGCTCACGGTGCGGCTCTTGCCCAACGACCCCCGCGGCTGGGTGCTGCTCGCCGAATCCCAGCTTCGCAATGACAAATCGGAGTTGGCGCTTTACGCCCTAGCCAAGGCCAAGGCGCTCGACCCCAATAATCCGGGCATCTGGTTTGCCGAGGGGGCGCTGGCGCTTCGCAATGGCAAACCCTCAGATGCACTGGGTTTAATCCAAAAAGGGCTCCAACTGGATCAGAAGAACGCAGGGGCCTACTTCGATTTGGGCAATGCTCACATCCTCTTAAACCAGCCTGAGCTGGCTCTGCGGGCCTTCAACCGAGCTGCGGCCCTGCGGGGTAATTTCTGGGAAGCCATCAACAACCAGGGCCTGGTGCTGTTCGAGCGAGGGCAACGGCGAGAGGCCATGAACCGTTGGCGCAAGGTGCTGACGATCAAGGCCTCCGTTGCCGAATCCTCCCTGGCCCTGGCCGCTGCCTTGCACAGCGAACAGCCCACCAACACCACGGAAGCCTTTCAACTGGCTGAATCGGCCCTGGCGGACGAACCGAATTACGTGAAAGAGGAATATCAAAAAGAGCAACTTTGGGGCCCCAAACTGCGGGATGCCGCCCGGCGCCTGCTGGCCGAACCCAGCCTGAAACCGGCAGTGGAGAGGGCCAAAGCCAATGCCACGGGCACCCAAGAAGCGGAATAGGCCTGGAAGATCGGCGTTTCGATCTGTAGGCTGAGCCGCGTCGTCCGCCTTACCTCGCCCGTTTCGGATGGCCGACACACGCTCTGGCAATCGCAAGGATCCGGGCAACAACCCCGAGAACGATTCGCGCATCGAGCCGATCGCCCTGCATCAGGAGATGCAGCGTTCCTATCTCGAATACGCGATGAGCGTCATCGTGGGGCGGGCGCTCCCCGATGTGCGCGATGGGCTCAAGCCAGTGCAGCGGCGCATCCTCTATGCGATGCACGAACTGGGGCTGACGCCCGATCGGCCTTATCGGAAATGCGCACGCGTGGTGGGCGACGTGCTGGGCAAATACCACCCTCATGGAGATCAGGCCGTCTATGACGCCCTGGTGCGGCTGGTGCAAACCTTTTCAAGCCGCCACCCCCTCCTGGATGGCCATGGCAATTTCGGCTCGGTGGATGATGATCCACCAGCAGCCATGCGCTACACCGAAACGCGGCTGGCGCCGATCGCCAACGAGGGCATGCTCGATGAAATCGGCAGCGACACGGTGGATTTCACCACCAATTTCGATGGTTCCCAGCAGGAGCCCGCCGTGCTCCCCGCCCAGCTCCCCTTCCTGCTGCTGAATGGTTGCAGCGGCATCGCCGTGGGGATGGCCACCAGCATCCCCCCCCACAATCTGGGGGAAGTGCTGGATGCCCTGATCGCCCTCATCCGCCAGCCCAGCCTCTCCGATGAGAAGTTGCTGGAACTGGTGCCGGGACCGGATTTCCCCACGGGAGGAGAAGTGCTGGTGGGCTCCGGGGTACGCGACACCTACCTCACCGGCCGAGGCAGCATGCCCATGCGAGGGGTGGCCCACATCGAGGAGGTGCAGCCCGGAAAGGGGCGCCATCGGCGGGGAGCGGTGGTGATCACCGAGTTGCCCTATCAGCTCAGCAAGGCGGGCTGGATCGAGAAGCTGGCGGAACTGGTGAATGAGGGCAAGGTCTCGGGTATCGCCGACATCCGGGATGAGAGCGATCGGGAAGGAATGCGGGTGGTGGTGGAGGTGCGAAGGGACGCCGATTCCAACAAGGTGCTGGCAGAGCTCTACCGGCGCACGGCCCTGCAGAGCAATTTTGGCGCGATTCTGTTGGCCCTTGTGCACGGCCAACCCCTGCAGTTGAGCCTGCGCCAGCTGCTGCAGCACTTCCTGGAATTCAGGGAGCACACCATTGTTCGGCGCACCAGCCATGCGCTCAGGCGCTGTGAGGAACGGCTGGAGGTGGTGGAGGGGCTGATCAAGGCCCTGGCCCAACTCCAGGAGGTGATCGCCATGATCACCGCTGCCAGCGATGCCGCTGCGGCCAAAGCGAGCCTGCAGGTGCACCTGGATCTGACGGAGCGCCAGGCCGATGCGGTGCTGGCCATGCCCCTGCGGCGCCTGACCAGCCTGGAGCAGGAAAGCCTGCGCAAGGAAGCTACCGATCTCAAGGACGAACAGGGAAAGCTGCGCCACCTGTTGGACGACCGCGATTCCCTGCTGGAAGCCATGGTTCGGGAGCTGCGAACCCTGCGCAAGCGCTATGCCACTCCACGCCGCACCCGCTTGGTGGAAGGGGGCGATGCCCTGGTAGCCCAGCGGGGTGGGGCCTCCCGTCCCAGCACGGGAGAACAACGGCAACAGGCCCTGGAGGCACTGCCCGCCGATGCGCGCGTGCTGATTCAGAGCGACGGACTGGTGCGGATCCTCTCCACCCAACAGTGGGGCCGGCTGAAGCTGGAGGAAGAGACAGACTCTGGAGAGGGTTCGGCCCCGAGCATCCTGCTGCCGGCGCACCCACCCCCAGCCCTACTGGCCTTCACATCCGATGGACGGGTGGCCCTGGTGCGCTGGGAATTCGCCGCCCAGCAGCAGGGACCCCTGGAGCGATTCCTGCCGGATAGCCTGGCTGGTGCAACGGTGATGCAGGTGGTCCCCCTGCAGGCCGAGCTCCACAGCAGCTTGGGCTTGCTGAGCAGCGATGGGCGGTTCAAGCGGTTGCCGATCGAAGACGTTCAGGAACTCTCGGGCCGAGCCGCCACGGTGTTGAAACTGAAGGAAGGGGTGATCCTCAAAACGGTGGTGCCCTGCGGCAAGGAGGAAGACCTGGTGGTGGGGAGCAGCACGGGCCGG
>JBBARZ010000060.1:0-12604 GCA_040399505.1 Cyanobium sp. | reverse complement strand
GGCCCAGAGATAGGCCTGGGTGGCCCGCTGCAGATCGAGTTCGTCGTAGAGCTTCTGGGCGGTGGGGGCCGTGGGGTATCCGTTGACCAACTCCAGCGGGCCCAACTGACGAGTGTTTAAGGTAGTAGTGGGCACGGATTGGGCCTGGAGTGCCGGACACCAGAGGGCCAATACTCCCAGGGCGATCCAGAGCTTGCTCGATCGAGGAAAGCCGCAGGGCCTGGTCGCGGGATTGGTTCTGGTCATCGTCCTGTCAGTGTTGTGTCGGATGGTGTCACTGATGGGGTCTTCAGTCCAGCGAAGTTCACACGTTCAGATGGATCGCCTTCAGGGCCAGGATGGGCTCCCCGCTGGGCAAGCGCTGCTCCTGCCACTCCTCCGGCTCCGGCCGGCCATAGCCCAGGGCGCCAGCACGGCCTGAACCGCGCCGGCCTGTTCCTGCACGTCGTCCACCAGCAGGATCCGCAGCGGCATACGGCGTGAGTGTTGTCGGCGGATGCTAGTGGCTACAGGCGATTTCACCTGTTTTTCATCACCAATGCGCCATCATGCGCCCACGATCCATCCCACCAGCGCTCATGTCCCGGTTCCTGCAGTTATGTGCCAGTCTCCCCCTGGCCTCCGCCGCCCTGCTTGGCTCGCTGCCACCAGCCAGCGCCCACGTGGGCCATGGAGATGAGTTCCAGCAGCAGGGGGATGTGCGCCAGGTGAAGGCCAACGCCGACACCGACGCCTTGCTGGGGGTGCTGACCGAAAAACCGCAGCAGGGGCCGCAGGGCTTGACCGTTCCGTCAGCAGCCGTGGTGGATGCGGATGGCAAGCCACTGGTGTTTGTGAAGACGGCCACCACCTACGACCCGGTGTTCGTGGAGACCGGGTCGACCAGCGGCGACCAGGTGAGGATCACCAGTGGCGTGGACGCCACGGAAGACGTGGTGGTGCAGGGGGCCCTGTCGCTTTACGCCGAATCCAAGAAGAGCCAGCAGAGCAAGACAGCCCAGCCTGCTGCTGAACCGGCTGCTGCCCCTGCCGCCGGTCCAACAGAGACCACTCCGGCAGCGTCTCCCGCACCCCAGTTCAATCCCCTTGGCATTGGAGCGGCTGTTGTGGGGGCGCTGGCTTTGGGCGGTGTGGCCATGACGCGGCTGGGACGCCGCTCGCAATAGTCGACCATGCTGTTCTTCCCTGATTCGCCTATGTTCGATCGCGCCCTCAATGCCACGCTGCGCTTCTCGATCGCCAGACGCTGGCTGATCGTGGCCGCGGCCGTTGTGATCAGCCTCTGGGGACTGGTGGCGATCCGGCAGATGCCGCTGGATGTGTTCCCCCCATTTGCGCCGCCTCAGGTGGACGTGCAGACCACAGCGGATGGTCTCTCACCGGAGGAAGTGGAAGCAAGGATCACCCTGCCGATCGAAGCGGCGGTGAATGGTTTGCCCGGCGTAGACACCGTGCGCTCCTCCTCCAAGGTGGGTCTCTCGATGGTGCAGGTGGTGTTTGACCAGAATGCCGACATCGAGAAGGCCCGTCAGGCCGTGGCCGAACGGCTGCAGCCCATCCGCACTGAGCTGCCCGCCAATACCACCACACTCGAGATCTCGCCGCTGGTGTCGCCGCTAGGCACGATCCTGCAGTACGCCTTCACATTGAGGGGTTCGGGCCCCATCAGCGAGCTTGAGCTGCGGCGCTTGGTCCAGTCGAGTTTTGAGAACCAGCTGCTGGAGATCCCGGGGGTGGCGCAGGTCACCCTCTATGGCGGTGCTGAGCAGCAGCAGCAGATCTGGGTGGATCCAGAGAAGCTGCGCAGGCGCGGGGTGTCCCTGCAGGCCGTGGCAGATGCCGCGGCGGAAGCCAGTGCCACGGTGCCGGGTGGCTTTCTGATCGGCGGCGGCCAGGAGACGCTGATCCGCGTCGATGGCAACGCGCGCACTGGAGACGAGCTCGCTGCAGCCGTCGTGACCGGTTGGAATGGCGAGAAGGTGAGGCTTTCGGATCTCGCCAGCATTCGCCCAGGCGGAGCCCTGCGCCGCGGCGACGCCAGCTTCAACGGCGAGCCTGCGGTGGTGCTGATGATTAACAAGCAGCCCGCTATCGACACCCCCTCGGTGACGCGGGCTGTGGAGGAGCGCATGGCTGCTATCCGCCGCACCCTGCCCGCGAATGTGGTGGTGCAACGTACCTTCCGCCAGGCCAACTTCATCGAAACAGCGATTGCCAACGTCAGCTCCTCGTTGCTCGAAGGGGTGCTGGTCGTCTCGGTGGTAATCGTGCTGTTCCTGATGAACTGGCGCGCCGCCGTGATCAGCCTCAGTGCCATTCCGCTCTCATTGTTGATCGGCCTGATGGTGATGAAGAGCCTGGGCCTGGGCATCAACACCATGACTCTCGGGGGCCTGGTGGTGGCGATCGGCTCGGTTGTCGACGACTCGATCGTCGACATGGAGAACTGCTACCGCGGTCTGCGACGCAATCAGCAGAACGGCAACCCCATCAATCCACTGCAGGTGGTGTTCGACACCTCGGTGGAGGTGCGCCAGCCGGTGATCCTCTCCACCCTGATCATCCTGGTGATCTTTGCGCCGATTTTCTCGCTCAGCGGGGTGGAAGGGCGGATCTTCCAGCCGATGGGCCTGGCCTATCTGCTCTCGATCGCGGCCTCCACCCTGGTGGCGGTGACCCTCTCACCGGCCCTCTGCGCCGTCCTACTGGCACCGGTGCGTCTGCCGGCCGAGAACACCTGGATCGCCACCCACGCCGAGCGGCTCTACCGCCCGGTGCTCGAGGCAGCGGTGGCGGCGCCACGGCGGGTGCTGGCGCTGGCCCTGGCTCTGCTGATGGCCACCACCTTGATCCTACCCAGCCTGGGGCGGGTGTTTCTGCCGGAGTTCCGGGAGCGCTCCCTTGTGAATTCGATGGTGCTGTATCCAGGCGTTGCCCTCGACATGACCAACCGGGCCGGCATGGTCCTGAGCCGCTCCCTGGCCGGCAGCCCCTGGATCGACTGGGTGCAGGTCCGGTCCGGTCGGGCTCCTGGGGATGCCGATGGCGCCGGCGTGAACATGGCCCACGTCGATGTAGAGCTCAGTGAGGCCGCCATGGACGATCGGCCGGCGGCGATTGCCGCCCTGCGCCAGGCCTTCCTTCGCCTGCCGGGGGTGGCCCCCAACATCGGCGGCTTCATCTCCCATCGCATGGATGAGGTGCTCTCCGGCGTACGCAGCGCCATTGCGATCAAGATCTATGGCCCCGATCTGGGCGAGCTGCGTCGCCTGGGCGAGCAGGTGCGCGATGCGATCGAACCGATCCAGGGGGTGGTGGATCTGCAGCTCGAACCCCAGTTGCCGATCCGCCAGGTGCAGGTGAAGCTCAATCGCCGGGCCGCAGCGGAGCGCGGACTTTCGATGCAGCAGCTGGCCGATCAGGTGGAACTGGCCCTCAACGGCAAGGTGGTGAGCCAGATCGTTGACGGGCAGCAGCGCACCGATGTCTGGGTCGGGGTGGAGCAGACGTTCCGCAGGAACCTCGATGCGATCCGTGTCTTGCCGATCGCGACACCAACCGGCGCCATTCTTCCCCTCGCTGATCTCGCCGCGGTGGAGTATGGCAAGGGTGCCAACGTCGTGAACCGGGAAGATGTCTCCCGCCTGATCGTCGTGTCAGCCAATGTCAGTGGCCGCGATCTCGGCAGCGTGGTGGGTGACATCCAACGCATGCTGGAGCGTTCCATCAAGCTCCCCACCGGCTATTCGATCCGCTACGGCGGTCAGTTCGAATCGGAGGAGCGGGCCACCGCCAGCCTGGTGATCTACAGCGTGATCGCCGCGGTGGTGATCGGCTTGTTGATGTGGGTGGCGGTGAAATCCTGGCCGGCCACCGTGGCGATCCTGATCAATCTGCCTCTGGCGCTGGTCGGCGGTCTGGTGGCCGTGCTGCTCAGCGGCGGCGTGCTGTCGGTGGCCTCCCTGATCGGCTTCATCACGCTGTTCGGGGTGGCGGTGCGCAACGGCCTGCTGCTGGTGGACAACTACAACCGCCGCCATGCCGCCGGCCAGGAGCTGCAGGAGGTGATCCGTGGCGGCAGCCTGGAGAGGCTGAACGCGATCCTGATGACGGCCCTCACCTCGGCGCTTGGCATGATGCCCCTGGCGCTGGCCTTCGGGGCGGGGAACGAGATCCTGCAACCCCTGGCAATTGTGGTGCTGGGCGGCCTGATCACCTCCACCCTCCTCACCCTGGTGGTGCTGCCTGCCCTGTATGCCCGTTTCGGCCGCTGGCTGCTGCTGCGGGCCAGAACAGAGGCATGATCCAGCCGCCTGGCCCTGGGGGGATCCAGCCCAGTAGCGCCTCCCCTGCCACGATGGGTCCATCCGGCTGAAAAACCCTGCTGCCACCGTCTGTGGCACGGGCTAGAAATCACAGCCAAACTTTGGGGCAGACATTTTTGGCCCCATGCCCAAGCGCCTCACGGCAGCTGCAGCTGTTGCCGCCCTCAGCCTCGCCGCTGCCGCCCCAGCAGCCCTGGCCTGCTCCCGCGTCACCTGGCTCGGCCCAGACCAACAGGTGATCACCGGCCGTTCGATGGACTGGCCCTATGGCTTCAACTCCCACTTTTATGTGATCCCCCGCGGTGAACGGCTGAACGGAGCCGGCGGCGTGAACTCCCTGCGCTGGACCAGCCGTTACGGCTCGGTGGTGGTGAGTGGCAGCACCGAACCCGGTGGCCCCATCGATGCCGTGTTTGATGGGCTGAACGAGCGGGGGCTGGCCGCCAACCTGCTCTATCTCGCTGAGAACGATTTCGGCCTGGCGACGGCCCCCGCTGGCCGTCCCCGCCTCTCCTTTGCCGCCTGGACGCAATATCTGCTCAGCCAATACGCCACGGTGAAGGAGCTGGTGCAGGCGGTGAAGGCCGATCAGATCCAGATCGTGCCGGTGCCGTTTGGACCCGGCGGCAAGGCCAAGGCCACCGTTCACATGGCTGTCTCCGATGCCAGTGGCGATTCCGCCGTGATCGAGTACCTCAAGGGCAAGCCGGTGATCCACCACGGCCGCCAGTACCGGGTGATGACCAACAGCCCGGTGTACAGCGAGCAGCTCAAGCTCAACGCCTTCTGGAGCACCAAGGACCGCACGCATGAGCTGCCGGGCTCGATCCAGTCGCCGGATCGCTTCGTGCGGGGCTCCTACTACAACGAACAGCTGCCGCCCACCAGCGATCCCCGCCAGGCCCTGGCCGGGGTGATGAGCGTGATGCGCAACATCTCCGTGCCCTGGGGCACGCCGGATCCGGAGCACCCGAACATCTCGCCCACCTGGTGGCGCACCCTGATCGATCAGAAAAACCGGGTGTACTACTTCGACTCAGCCCTCTCGCCGCAAATGGTGTGGGTGAACCTCAACCAGATCGATCTGGCGCCTGGCAGTGGAGTGCGCGCCCTTCAGATTGAAGGCAATGACGGTCTGCAGGGCAATGTGACCCGCCAGCTGAAACCGGCAGCGACCATCACGTTCCTTGCTCCCAAGTGAGGGAGGTGACAGGAATCGCCAGCGGCAGCTTCAGACCGATGCTTGCCGGCGCTGTTGGTGCATCACCAGTGCTGCCCCGCCCAACATCGATGGCGCGGGCCGCCCTGTTGAGCTGGCTCCAGGTAGGTGGCGTCGTAGCTGGAGAGGCCATGACCATGACCCAGCGAGAGAACGCAGCCAAGGGATCAACCTAAGGATGCACCCCCCCCTTGATGGAGAGTCAAGAGGACGCGGCTGCCAGCATGACTGGCGCGATAGAAGATGCGATCCTGGGGTCGCTCCGGGGGTTGTGCCAAACCATGACAGCCACTCCTCCCTGCGATGTGCTGGTGATTGCCGCCAGCAACGGCCAGAACCTGCAGCTGGCTGAACGGTTCGCCTCCGCCGCCAGGGAGCAGGACCTCAGCGCCGAGGTGCTCGATCTCACCGCCATCGACCTGCCCCTTTTCACCCCCCGGGCCCAGGCCACCGGCACCCCTCCTCCCCTGAGCGATCTGGAAGCCCGGCTGGCAGGCGCCCCGCGCTGGGTGATCTGCGCGCCGGAATACAACGGCTCGATCCCACCGGTGCTCACCAGTGCCATCGCCTGGCTGTCGGTGCAGGGCGACGATTTCCGTGCCCTGTTCAACGCCCGCCCGGTGGCCATCGCCACCCATTCTGGTGGTGGCGGCCATACCGTGCTCACGGCCCTGCGGCTGCAGCTCGCTCACCTTGGCGCCCACGTGGTGGGCCGGCAGCTGGTGAGCAACAGCACCCATCCCGCCAAGGACGACACCATCAGCGATCTGATCTCCCGTCTGCACCAGCTCCGTGTTCCCCTGCCATGACCACCACTCCTGCCTCCACTCAGGCCCGGCTGGTGTTTCGCCCCGCCGCCGAACGTTTCCACAGCCAACTGGATTGGCTCGACAGCTGGCACACCTTCTCCTTTGCCAACCATGTCGATCCGGCCTGGATGGGCTTCGGGCCCTTGCGGGTGATCAACGACGACACCATTGCCGCTGGCCGGGGCTTCGGCATGCACCCTCACCGCGACATGGAGATCATTACGGTGATGGTGGAGGGCCAGCTCAACCACCGCGACTCCATGGGCCATGCGGAGGTGCTGCGCGCCGGGGAGGTGCAGCGGATGAGCGCTGGCACGGGCGTCGTGCATAGCGAGATGAACGAAGGGGATGGGCCCTGCCGGCTGCTGCAGATTTGGATCCAACCCAGCAGCACCGGCATCCCCCCGGCCTATGAGCAGAAGCCCTTTGCCATCGGCGCAGGCTGGACCCCCATGCTCGATCCAGACCAAGGCGAGGAGGCTATGGCGATTCACCGGCCGGTGCGGCTCTGGCGGGGCAAGCCTGGGGCAGGCGACACGCTCAGCCTGGGGATTGGCAGGGGCAGCCAGGGCTGGCTCCAGCTCATTGCTGGAGCTGGAGAGGCCGATGGCCATCGCATGCAGCAGGGGGATGGACTGGGCTATGCCGCCGGCACCCTTTCCGTCTTCACGGCGGGGGAAGGGGGTGCAGACCTGCTGCTTTTCGAGCTTCGCTGACGGACCCACATGAGAAGTGCTTCATATGCTGTTACAATTTGCGTAACACTCCTTCATCCGGGAATCCAGCCCATGGCCACCGATTACACCGCAGCCATTGTGAGCCTTTTCGGCCTGGTGGCGCTTCTTACGGGCATGACCGTTTTTGTGCTCTCCCGCCCCAGCGATCTGGCCCCCCTTCGCGATCGCTGAGCTCCACCGCTCCACATTTTCCTTACCCCTACCCCTTCAGGAGCCCCATGGCCCAGACCCCTGCAAATGATCAATATCAGCACAACCGTGCCGAGCAGCTGATTCACATGGAGCAGCTCAAGCGTGCTGAGCTGTTCAACGGCCGTGCTGCCATGCTCGGCCTGGTGATTGGCATCGTGGTTGAAGGCCTCACGGGCGCAGGCATCGCCCACCAGATCGGGCTCGGCCCTCTGGTGGATGGATATGCTGCCTGCCGCACCCAATTTCTTCCCTTTTGCTTCTAAGCCCTCCAGCGTCCCCCATGACCGGCAATCTCCAGGCCATCGGCTTTTTGATCTCCTGGGTGCTGGGCTGGGGGATCGGTGGCTCTTTGATTGATGCGGGTTTGATCAACGCCGGGGTTTACTCCCTTGAGGGAGGTCAGCTCGGCACCACGACCACCTTCCTTCTTTGGAGCTTGTTCTGGGGTGGGGGAGGGCTTTGGCTCTACCGCCGCTGGACGCGATAGCTCCAGCCTTGATGTCACCTCGGTGGCTGCCCACAGGCCAACTCCACAATCCGATAGGTTTCGCTCTCATCGGAGCAGCAGGTGTCGGCGTAATAGCTTTCAACCACGATATAAGCCTCGTCGAAACTGGCGAAGCACCTCCCAGCGATACCATCTTGAAGGCCATCCTCGCGTGTGATGGTGTACGCGTTGCCGTTGGCCAGGGCAGGATCCGTTGATAAGTGGGAGTTCAATAGAGAGCATCTTCGGCATGGGTTTCGATCGTGCAATCCGACGTGGGGATCGCCACGCAGGTGAGCACGAAGCCAGCAGCGATTTGATCTTCGTCGAGGAATGACTGATCCTCTTGGTTCACGCTGCCACTGATCAGCTTCCCGGCACAGGAGGAGCAAGCACCGACCCGGCAGGAAACGGGCAGACCAATGCCTGCCGCAGCATCGTAGATCGACTGATCGTCTCCACAGTCAATCGTGGTGTTGATCCCTTCCTTGGCATTGGTGAGCGTGACCTTGTATGTGGCCATGGCGCCTGTCTGAACACCACACCAGCATGGGGATGGCCAGGTGCAGGGTCTAGTCCCCATTTGGGGACGGCCACCACTCAAATCACTGTGCCATCAGGAAGGGTGGCATTTTTCTCAATCACCACGATGCCACTGCGGATGGTGAAGCCCAGCGCACTGCGGTCGGCTTCCTCCACGTGGTCTTTGTTGATCACTTTCACATGGGAGCCGATGCGCACGTTCTTGTCGAGAATCGCTCGCTGGATCACCGAATGGGCCCCGATGCCGAGGGGCACCCCACCCTTGGCAAGCACCGCTTGGCGCTCCGCATGCGATTCCGTGCTGTCGGCTCCCATCGCCAACGTGTCCTGCAGCACGGCGCCCTCCTCCACCCGCAGCCGCAGCCCCAGCACGCAGTGCTCGATCTGGCAGCGATTCAGCACGCAGCCTTCGCTGAGCACCGAACGGGTGAGGTGCGAATCCCACACCTGGCTGGGGGGCAGGTAGCGGGGGCGGGTGTAGATCGGCGATGCCTCATCAAAGAAGGAGAAGGGGGGCTCTTCATCCGCCAGGGCCAGGTTGGCTTCATAGAACGATTTCACCGTACCGATATCTTCCCAGTAGCCCTGGAAGATGTGGCTCTGAAGGTTGTGACCTGCTGCAAGGGCGGCGGGAATGATCTCCTTGCCGAAGTCGGTGGCCTGGGGGTGGCTGGCGAGCAGATCGAACAACAGCTTGCGCTCGAACACGTAAATTCCCATCGATGCCAGGAATGGACGGCGGGCCGCCTCCTCCGGGGAGAGCCCCAAGGCGGCGGTGTCCACCCGCATGGCCTCCAGCTCGGTGCCGCTGGGCTTCTCGCGGAATTCACGGATGCGCCCATCCGAATCGGCGCGCATCAGGCCAAAGCCCAGGGCGGCCTCCGGATCCACCGGCAACGCCGCCACGGTGAGGGCTGCGCCCCGGGCCTGATGGGCTCCCACAAAGGCGCCGTAATCCATTCGGTAAAGTTGATCACCGGAAAGGATCAGCACCTGATCCACATCCCAGCTTTCAAACAGCTCCTGGTTCTGGCGTACCGCATCAGCGGTGCCCTCAAACCAGCTTGGGCTGGTGGGCGTCTGCTGGGCAGCCAGCACCTCTACGAAACCGCCACCGAAGCCAGCGGAGAGGTTGTAGGTGAGGCTGAGGTGGCGGTTGAGTGACTGGCTATTGAACTGGGTGAGCACATAGATCTTCTCGATTCCCGAATTGATGCAGTTGCTCACCGGGATGTCGATCAGCCGGTATTTCCCACCGAGGGGCACGGCGGGCTTGGCTCGTGTGGTGGTCAGGGGTTGCAGTCTGGTGCCGGCACCGCCACCGAGGATTATGGCCAGAACACGCTTCACGCGCCAATCTCACGTTTGACCAAAAAATACAGGTGCTCGGGATCCTTGTACTGACGCGGGAGGGAGTGGTGCAGAACCGTGAGCCGGTGCCAGCAGACGCTGCGTTTGATCTTGTCGATCGTTTTCCCTTCCCGGATCAGGATGCGCAGGGCTTTGCAGTAAAGCGAATAGCTGGCTTCCAGCTCGCCGATCGTGAGGGTGGTCGTGAATGTTGCTTGACCCATGGAGGTTGTCTTGGGCGCTGGGCATATGGTCAGCCATGGACCCGCCAGGCCGATGCCCCCATTTGGGGACAGCTCAGTCGTCGTAGACGCGGCAATTCATGTTGGAGGGGTTCAGATCACAGAACACTTCTAGTGGTGAAGGGGCCTCTGCAGCTTCCGGATGCCGTTGCTGATACTCCTCCAGTTCCGCAATCCGTTGCTCAAGCTTGCGGGCAATGGCCTGATCTCCCTTGCCCTGGGCATCGGCAAGTTCGGAACGGTAGGACTGGAGCTGGTCGTGAATGCTGGCCATGGCCTCAGAGCGGTGGGCTTCAAAAATCGCCCGGCGAATTTAACCCTGAATTCACTCGATCCAGGTGGAAGACCGCATCCAGAGCCATCGCTCTAAGCAGGTCTACCTATTTTTCGCAAAGGGAGTGCCCTGGTTTTTATGTTGGCGAGCGGTTGACCGTTTCGGATCTCTCCATGGCTGATGCTCCCTATCTCGTTGCTTTGGCCCTGATGGAAATTGGCGGAAAGCGTGCCCTGCCTCTTTCCGGCCGATCCCAGCCCGCCTCTGCTGCAGAGGCCTCCGACCCCGGAGAAGATGGGCGCACCCTTGCCCTGGAGCTCTTGCTCCGCCTGTGGCAGCGCAGTGATGAGGGGCCGATTCAGCGGGCTGCCGGGGAAAACAGTCTCTTGCTCGTTGAAGTTCCCCTGGAGCTCATGAGCGAGCAGTTGCCCCTGCTCAAGGCGAGCTGGATCGCCGGTGGCGATACCAACGACTTCCTCCAGAAGCTGGGAGCTTTGGGGAGTCGAGGCTGGCGGATCGTCTTTGCAAAGTACGAACCGGTGGCATACCAGCGCTGGCTTTGATTGCAACACAATGTGGTGCACGAAGAACCGTTCCCTCACCATTCGTTCCCCCTCAGGCCCCGTGGAGCAGGCGGCAGAATGAAGGGCGCTCCGATGCTAAGGACGCCCATGCCTTTGATTCAGCGCGACGCTCCCTACCCCCACTGGGAGTTCAGCGATGTGGCCAGCGGAGACCTGCTGCGCCTGGTGCCCGAGCGCGGCGGATTGATCAGTGGCTGGCGCTGCGGGGATCGGGAGGTGGTGTATCTCGATCTGGAGCGCTTCCTCGATCCTGCCCAATCGGTGCGTGGCGGCTTCCCGGTGCTGTTCCCGATCACCGGCGGCTTGCCGGACAACCAGCTCCCCCTGCCCCAGGGGACTTATATGCTCGCTCAGCACGGCTTTGCGCGGCAATTGCCCTGGCGGATGGAGGCCCTAGCGGATGGCCAAGGCGTGGCCCTGGAGTTGGGCGACACACCTGAAACCCTTCAGGCCTATCCCTTCCAGTTTCTGCTGCGCATGGAGGTGCGGCTGGCCCCCAGCGCCCTGGAGATCAGCACCACCATCACCAACCGCAGCTCGGCGCCGATGCCGTTCAGCTTTGGGCTTCATCCCTACTTCAATCTCTCCAGCCTCGATGGGGTGCGTTTTGAGGGTCTGCCGGCCGAATGCCTCAATCACCTCACCATGGCCCCGGCCTCCACGGCCGAGCAGATGCAACACCTGGCCAGCGGCATCGATCTGCTGGTGCGTCCCACTGGACCAGTGCGCCTGGTGGATGAGGCGGCCGGAGCCACGCTTGAGCTGCAGCTCACCCATCCCTTCGATCTTGTGGTGCTCTGGACTGAGCCGCCTCGGCCGATGGTGTGCATCGAACCCTGGAGCGGACCCCGACAAGCGCTGCTGAGCGGCGATCGCAAGATCGAGCTGGCTGCTGGTGCCAGCACCCAGCTCCATACCCGCTACGCCCTGACGCGAAGCTCTTGATCCCTTCATGGATCTTGTTGAGCCTGGATCACCAGCTCAGCCCAACCGGTGGCGGGATCCAGCTCGCGCCGAAAGTCCCATTCCGGCAGCAGGCCCACCACCAGGCGATGGCCATGAGCAGGTGGGCCACCTTCAAGCACCCTGCGCAGATCATTGCCGCGGTGCAGCCGCAACGGCACCACCCTCATGGTGTCTTCCCCAGCTGCTGCAGCATCACCAGGGCATCGACGTAGCCGAGCCGTTGGTGGTGAAACGCCTCCGGGAGGGTGCCGATGATCTGGAAACCATTGCGCTTCCAGCAGCGGATACCGGCGGTGTTGGTGCTCACCACCAGGTTGAACTGCATCGCCCGAAAGCCCAGCTGTCGGGCCATCTGCAGGGAGTGCTGGCAGAGGTGGCTGCCGATTCCCTGCCTGCGGCAGGCTTCGGCCACCACATAGCCCGCATTGGCCACGTGGGCACCGAGGCTGAGGGAGTTGGGCCTCAGGTAGTAGGTGCCTACCAGGCTTCCAGTTCCATCCACGGCCACCCACACCGCCTGGCTCTGCTCCACCCACGACAGCCGGGCGTCCTCTGCTGGGATCGCAGGATCGTGGGGGAAGGTTTCACCGGCGCGGAACACCGGCTCCAGCAGCGTCCACACCGCCGGCCAGTCGGTTTCTTTGTAGGGACGGATCTGCAAGGGCGAGCTCACGCGATCAGAACCAGTGGTGGGGGTAGGCCTCCACGGTCGGCCGCAAGCGGCTTAAGGCATGGACAATCACCAGCACAGGGAAAACCGCCACCGCCTTCACCCCCCTCCCCCCGCAACCAGCCCCTGCCGCACCCGCCGCACGGCCAGGCCCGCTTCGGTGGCGGTGACGGCCGCCAGGAGCAGCAGCCCGATCAGGCCCACCA
>JBBARZ010000059.1:0-12716 GCA_040399505.1 Cyanobium sp. | reverse complement strand
CCGCCAGGGCGAAGAGGGGATCGCCAAACCCATGGAGCCAGCCGATCCCCGCACTAGTGCCTGTCATCAGGGCCGAATGGCTGGATGGCATCCCGCCGGTTTCCAGCAACACCGATGGGCGCCAGCGGCGATGCACGAACCATTCAATCCCTAGCTTGGACAGCTGGGCCACGCCGCAGGCAGCCAGACCCCAAGCCAGAACGGCATTGTCAAAGATGTCAATCAGCGGATGGTTCATCGATCGCGGCTGGTGATGTAGTCGGCGAGAGCGAGCAGGGGCTGGGCTCTGGTGCCCCAGGGCGCCAAAATTCCCTTGGCCTCGATCACAAGCCCATCGGCTCGCTTTCGAGACTCTTCTAGTCCTAACAGCTTGGGGTAAGTGGTTTTATCGGCGGCCAGATCCTTACCAGCCGTTTTCCCCAGCACTTCGCTGCTGGCCGTTAGGTCCAAAATGTCGTCAATGATCTGGAAGGCCAGGCCAATGCCTCGGGCGTAAACCCCCAGGGCGGAGAGCAGGGCCTCGTCTGCCCCACCCACCAGCGCCCCGCAGACCACGCAGGCCTTCAATAGGGCTCCCGTTTTGTGAAGATGGATGTATTCGAGGGTGGGAAGTTCCACATCCTTGCCCTCCGAATCCAGATCCACCACCTGGCCGCCCACCAGCCCCGGGGCTCCAGCCGCCTTAGAGAGTTCGCCCACCACGGCGAGCAAGCGGTGGGGCTCCACCCCTGGGCTGCGCAGGGCCACCATTTCAAAGGCTCTGGTGAGCAGGGCATCCCCGGCCAGGATGGCCATGGCTTCCCCAAACTTTTTGTGACTGGTGGGGCGCCCACGCCGCAGGTCATCGTTGTCCATGGCAGGCAGGTCGTCGTGAATCAACGACATGGTGTGCACCATTTCCAGCGCTACCGCCGTGGGGATCGCCAGATCGGCGGGGGAACCGGCCAGCTCGCAAGCTGCCAGGCAAAGGATGGGCCGCAGCCGTTTCCCTCCAGCCAGAAGGGAGTAGCGCATGGCCTCGCGCAGGCTTTCGGGCTCTTCGGGCCCGAGGGAGGTGTCGAGGGCGACCTCAACCCGCTCTCTGGCCGCCTTGATGTAGGCGCCGAAATCAAAGGATGTGTGGACCGCCGCAGTCATGGCGGATGGGGAAGTCGGCAGGCGGATTCTCTCATCCATGGGGTTCGGCCATGGCTCAGGTCACCAGATCGTCCAGGCCGTGGAGGAGGCCATGACGGCGTCTCCAGGCCACCACGGTGTTGACCAACAGCATGGCGACGGTCATCGGACCCACACCCCCGGGCACCGGGGTGATGGCACGGGCAATGGGCTCAACCTCTTCCCAGCACACATCCCCGCAGAGCTTGCCTTTGGCGTCTGGGCCATCCTTCGGATCGGGTGGTACGCGGTGGATGCCCACATCAACCACAACGGTTCCTGGGCTGACATGGTCTGCCCGGATCATCCGAGGCCGGCCTGCGGCCACCACCAACACCTCGGCCTGCCTGGTGAGTGCAGCCAGGTCGCGGGTGTGGGAGTGGGCCACACTCACCGTGGCATTGGCGGCCTGGAGCATGAGGGCCATCGGTTTTCCCACGAGGATGCTGCGCCCCACCACCACAGCTCGGCGCCCCTCCAGCCCCATGTTGGCTTGGTGCAACAGGGCCATGACGCCGGCCGGGGTGCAACTGCGGGGTCCAGGCTCCCCCTTCACCAGCCGGCCCAGATTGAGGGTGTGTAACCCATCGGCATCCTTCTGCGGATCAATGGCAGCTAGCAGGGGCCCCTCCTCCAGGCCAGGGGGAAGGGGAAGTTGCAGGAGAATGCCATCCACATTCGGATCCGCGTTCAGCCGCTCGATGGTGCCCCAAACCTCCTCGGGAGGCGTTGTGGCACCAAGGTGGGCCCCTAGATTACGAATCCCGATGCGATCACAGGCTTTCTCCTTATTGGCGACATAAACGCCGCTGGCCGGATCATCTCCCACGCGTAACACGGCCAGTCCTGGGGGACGGCCAATCGTGCTGAGGCCTTCGGCGATGGCCGAGCTCAGCCGCAGCTCGATGTCTGAAGCCAGGCGACGTCCGTCAAGAACAGCTGCCATGGATGGGCCTGGGAACATCACCTCTCCAGCATGCAATCCCGCCGCATCACAGCATGCAAGCCGTGGCTAAGTTGTGACTTCGCGCAGCCGTGAATGGCGCTGGTTTTGCCCCCCTTCCCAAGGCTCGGCCGCAGGCTATGGAGGTGGCTGTTGCGGTTGGAGCGCCCCCGGCAGGCCATCGCGCCCTGGAGCCCGCTTGGGGTCGCCGGTGTGCTCCTTGCCAGCCTGGTCGTGGCCCTGGTATCAAGCTGGCCCTGGTTGGTGCAACCCAGCTTGATGCCTGGCGTTCCTTCCCCTTTTTCCGTGCGTGCTCCCCGGGAGGCCCGGGTGATCGACAGCGTGGCCCTTGAACAGCGACGCAACCTGATCGGAGCCCGCTCCCAGGTGCAGGTGGTGGATGAGAGGGTGAGTCGGCAACTCCAGGATGGGTTGGATGGGCTCCTCAAGGAGCTCCAGCTTCAGGTGTCCAGTGCCCAGCCCCGGCTCGACCCGCTCAATTTATCTGCCGCTGAACGCACCTGGCTGCTCCAGCTAACCCCCCAGGAGCTATTGATCTGGCAGCAGGCGGTGCAGAAAGCACAGCTGCGGATGCTGAGCCAGGGCGTGGTGGCAACACTGGCCGACAGACCGCTGCTGCTGGCCGCACGAATGCACCTGGACGACCAACCCCAGCCAGGCCGAAGCCTTGGCAGCCGACTTGTGGTGCGCAGCCTGCAGGGACGCACCAATCTGCGCAGCGATCACTTTCTCCATCAACGACGAATCGAGGAGCTACTCAACCAGGGGGGACTTCCCACAATCACCGTGCGCCGTGGCGATCTGATCGCTCGCCAGGGAGAGCCCATCACCTCCCAGTCGTTTGACGTGCTGGATTATTTCGGCCTGATCAATCGCCGTCCCCAACCCCTCGCCTGGCTTGGGCATTTCGGGGAGGCGATGGCTGCCTGCGGCGTGATGGTGCTGGTGATGCGGCGTTGGCGGGCGAGTTTGGAGCCTCGCCAGGCCCTACTCGCCCTGGGCACGTTGCTGGTGGTGCAGATCTGCAAGCTCTGGCTGGGCACCCAGGTGTCTCCGATGGCCTTGCTGGTTCCCCCCACCCTCCTGCTGGCCCAGGGACTGGGAACCGCTGCGGGCCTGGGGTGGTTGGCGGTGGCCAGCCTGCTCTGGCCCCTCCCCCTTGACCCCTCGTTTCAGTGGCGCCAACTGCTCGCAGTGGCTGTGGCCACCGTTGCCGCCGTGTTTGCCGGTCGGCAGCGCAACCGTGCCCAATTGCTTCAGCTCGCCTTGCTCCTGCCAGCGGCGGCGCTCCTGCTTCAGACGCTCCTCCTGCAAGCAGCCCTCCTGTTTTGGGATGGAGGGGAAGGCCGCCTGCCGCGTACCCAGGATCTGTTCAATGAGTCTCTGATCGTGGGCGGACTGCTCATGGCGGGCTTGCTCCTGGCTCCGTTGGTGGAGAGCTTTTTCGGCTTGCTCACCCGGGCCCGCCTGATGGAACTTGCGGATCTGGAAAGACCCCTGCTGCGTCGCCTTTCCTCAGAAGCACCCGGTACGTTTGAACACACCCTGATGATCCTGGGGCTTGCTCAGGAAGGGGCCCGAGCCATTCAGGCGGATGTGGATCTAATTCGCACAGGTGCTCTTTACCACGATGTTGGCAAACTGCACGGCCCCCATTGGTTCATCGAAAACCAAGATGGGGCCCTCAATCCCCATGACACCCTGAATGATCCCTATGCAAGTGCGGCAATCCTCCAGGCCCATGTGGATGAGGGGCTGAAGTTGGCTCGCCGCTATCACCTTCCCAGACCCCTGGCCGATTTCATCCCTGAACATCAGGGCACCCTGAAGATGGGGTATTTCTTTCATCAGGCCCGCCAACGTCAACCCAACGTTCCGGAAGAGGATTTCCGTTATCACGGGCCCATTCCCCGTTGCCGGGAGACGGGCATCCTGATGCTGGCTGACGGATGTGAAGCGGCCCTCAGGGCCTTGCCTCCCGACACCAGCGAAGTCGAGGCCACCCAGACCGTGCGGCGCATCGTAGAAGCCAGGCAGGAGGATGGCCAGCTGACGGCCAGCGGCATCAGCCGGGCGGAACTGGAGCTCATCATCCGGGCCTTTGTGCGGGTTTGGCGCCGCATGCGCCATCGGCGCATTGCCTATCCCCTCCCTTCCGGCAGGGGCTTCAGCGCTTGATGGAGCAGCGATGGATGATGGCTCCAAGTTGAAGGGCTACCAGGCCCAAGCCCCCATCGCGGAGGATCTGCACCAGCAGGGCCAACCATTGGCCCCTTTCCAAATGGCGCACAAGCTCCAAGATCCAAGTGCTGAACGTGGTGAGCGAGCTGGCAAAGCCAACCCCCACCAGCCATCGGCGACGGAGGGTGGGGGCGTCCAGCAAACCGGCAGCCCCGAAGACCCAACAGCCCAGGGTGTTGGCCACCACGGTGCTGGGCAGAACCCAACGCAAGAGAGCGCCTGGAATGGCCCCCAGGGCCACCCACAGCAAGGCACTGCCCCAATACCCCATCACGGTTGGGGCCTCCCTAGGGCCAAGCCGACCATGCAGGCCAGCAGGCCTCCCAGTAGGGAAGCTCCCCCCAGGGCCAGGGTTTGGCACCTAGCGCCCCGTTGCCAGGTGGTTAGCAGATCGGCCATCAGGGTGGAGAAGGTGCTCAAGCTGCCCAGAAAACCAACCGCCCCAATCAGCTCCAGGCCTCCAGGTGAAGGACTTGTGCGGTGGGATCCCTGGCTGGCGAGCAGTCCCATGAGGAAGCAAGCCACCATGTTCACGCCCCAGGTGGTCCAGGGGCGCCCATACCTGAGGGCAGGGCCCAGCTCGGTGGCGCAGTAGCGAATCCAGGCCCCTAAGACCGCGGCCAGCGCCATCCAGGAGGCCATTCCAAGTGCTGAGACCCCTGCCATTCCAGGGTTCCATGGGGCCATCGGCACCTTAGGCATGATGCTCTGAACTCTCGCTCCCGCCTGCTGGGACACCAGGTGCAGGAGGCCGGTCCACGAGGTCTCCCAAACCAATCCCATCAAGCTGGCCCAAGTGCGTCACGATACGGACAAGTCAGTCAAGAGCCATGCGTAACCCGCTCGATAGTTACCTCCCTGAGGATCCGCACGACCCACCGTTAAGGCCCGTGGGATACGACCGCTTCCGTTGGGTGCAGTGGCTGCAGATGGGCCTGACAACAGCCCTTTTGGTGATGTTTTTCAACCAATTGAGCCAATTGCAGGATACGAACCGCAGGATTGCACGCCTGTATGAACGGATGGATGCTCTTGATCAAACGCGACTGATGGACGATTCTCCAGCCCTTTCTGCGCAACAAGCCATGATCCTCAAGCGGCTTCAGGCGCTGGAGTCTGAATTCAAGAACAGGGAATTGGAAACATTGGGTTCTTCCAGCGATGATCCTGCTGCCCTTCAACCTCCCCCTCGGCCCTAATTCTCCAAACCGACTTTGTTATATCGAACCTTCAACCCTTTACAGCATCAGCCGTTGCCGTAGGGAGAATGGTTTTCTGAAGAAGAACAAACAAAGCCAGGACCGGCAGAATGGAGATCACCGAGCCAGCAGCAACAAGCCTCCAATCCAGAGAGAAACTTGATGCTAATTGTTGCAAGCCAAGCGGCAATGTATAACTTTTTGGGTCATCAAGAATGATCAGAGGCCATAGAAAATCGCTCCAGGTGCCTATGAATGTCAGCATGCCCAGGGTAATGAGATCCGGGCGAGCGGCAGGAATGAGCACGTTCCACCATTCGCCAACCGGGCTGCAGCCATCCATCCGCGCAGCCTCCTCCAGCTCCCTCGGCACGGCAAGAAAGCTCTGACGCAAGAGAAAAATTCCAAAGGCTGTGGTGGCCTGGGGCAGCACCAGGGCCATTAGGGAGTTGCGCAAGCCAATCTTCACCATCAACACATAAAGAGGGATCATCACCACTTGAAAGGGGATCAGCACCGTGGCCACTACCACCGCCAGCACGATTCCCCGGCCTCGAAAGGAAAGTCGGGCCAGTGGATAGGCCGCCAGGGAAGAAAAGAGCAGATTGGCCACCACTGCCAATCCGCTCACCACCGCGCTGTTGAGCAAGTAGGTGCCCATGGGATTATCACGAAACAACCGGCCATAGGCCTCCAGGCTGGGCTGGGCTGGCACCAGCCCGGGGGGGCTGGTGAAGATGTCTTCGCTGGGGCCTTTCAATGATGTGCTCACCAGCCAGAGCAGGGGAAGGAGGGTGAGCAGGGCTAGCAAAAGCAACAACCCCATCTGCAGGATGGCGCTGAGGGATCCGCGGTGGGAACCAGGGGGGGTCATAGCCGGGGCAGCTCTGCCACGGGCAGGGGCGTTTTCTGGGGGTGAAGGGGAGCCCGCTGCTCCCCGGCCATCAGTCGGTTGAGGGCATTCACAAAGGCCTGGGCTGCTGCCACCACGATGTCCGTGTCTGCTGCATGGCCGGAATAGAGCACCCCGTTGCGGCGCAGCCGGATGGTGACATCCCCCATGGCATCGATGCCCTCGGTCACACTCTTGACAGAGAACTCGACCAGTTCGTTGGGCACCTGGGCAAGTTGATTGAGGGCCTGGCACACCGCATCCACCGGACCGGTGCCGATAGCCGCCTGGCTCTGCTCCCCACCCTCCCTGGTTTCCAGGGTGACGGTGGCCGTTGGCAAGAGCCCCGTTCCGCAACTCACCTGCACGCGCTTGAGATGGAACCAGGCCTCATCCTGCAGCTGCACCTGTTCACTGACAATGGCCTCCAGGTCACGATCACTCACTTCCCTCTTGCGATCGGCCAGCTCCTTGAAGCGGCTGAAGGCGTCATCGAGATCCTCCCTCTCCAATTGATAGCCCAGCTCTTCCAGCCGGGCGCGAAAAGCGCTGCGACCGGAGAGTTTGCCCAGGGAGATGCGGTTGTCGGCCAACCCGACGGTGCGTGCATCGATAATTTCATAGGTGAGCCGGTGCTTGAGCACCCCGTCCTGATGGATGCCCGATTCGTGGGCGAAGGCATTGGCCCCCACGATGGCCTTGTTGGGTTGGACGGCCATCCCCGTGAGGTTGGACACCAACCGAGAGGTCTTGGTGATTTCTTCCGTGCGGACCCCCGTGAGAGCTGTGCTGCTGTTCGCTGGACGGCCGAGGAAGGGATTGAAGTAGCTGCGGCGTACATGAAGAGCCATCACCAGCTCCTCGAGGGAGGCGTTACCCGCCCGCTCGCCAATGCCGTTGATGGTGCACTCCAACTGGCGGGCTCCATATTTGACAGCCTCCAGGAAATTGGCCACCGCCAACCCAAGGTCGTTGTGGCCATGGACGGAGATCACCGCCTGGTCGATGTTGGGCACGGAGCGGTTGATGCCCGCGATGAGTTCGCCGAATTCCGCCGGGGTGGCATACCCCACGGTGTCGGGGATGTTGATGGTGGTGGCACCGGCTTCAATGGCCGCGGTGATCACCTGATGCATGTAGTCGGGATCGCTACGGCCGGCGTCTTCGCAAGAGAATTCCACATCGTCCACCAGGGATCGGGCATAGGCCACCATCTCCCGAGTGATGTCGAGCACCTCTGCGCGGCTCTTGCGCAATTTGTGCTCCAGGTGGATGTCGCTGGTGGCAATGAAGGTGTGGATCCGGCTGTGGGCGGCAGGGGCTACGGCGTCAGCACAGGCTTTGATGTCGCCGGTAGCAGCCCTCGCCAGGCCGCAGATCACGGGTCCTTCCGGGGTGCCCACACTGGCGGCGATGCGCTGAACGGCGTTGAAATCGCCCGTGCTGGCGAAGGGGAAACCGGCCTCAATGATGTCCACACCCAGGCGGGCCAGCTGTTGAGCGATGGCGAGCTTTTCCTCCAGGTTGAGGCTGGCCCCGGGGGATTGCTCACCATCACGGAGGGTGGTGTCAAAAATCAGAACTCTCCCAGGGTCGCGCGCCATCGATCCTTTCCGGCCTTATCCGGAACGATTATGAGTTGGCAGGATTCTAGGCTCTAGTTGGAAGGCTGGGAACCAGGCAGCCTAAGGGGCCTCATAGAATCACCACCATCTACAGGCCAAATTTGAAATGCTTCCCCAATCCTATGCGGAGAGCTTGCCCCTGGCCGAGCGCCTATACCGCCAAGATCCGGAATTGGCAGCGAAGATCTACTCCAAGGATGTGTTGCGTTTCCTGAAAGATGGAGTGATTATTTTTCCAGGTGTAATGGATCTTTCAACGATAGACAGCTTTGATCATGATCTCGAATCGCTAGCCAGAAATAAAACAGACCCGTTATTCAGCCGGGTTGAAGTTGATGGGCCCAGGAAATATTACGATGCACGCTTTCTTGCAAACCTTGATATTACCGATTTCCGCGCTGAGCCTCCAGGGTTGAAGCTGCTCGACTTGCAGAGATTTTTCAGCAGTGCCAAAGCCCTTTCATTTGCAGATCCCGTGGTGGATTTTCTAGAGGAGCTTTTTGGTGCGTCACCAGCCCTGATTCAGAGCCTAACATTCTGGAAAGGAAGTGAACAAACTGTGCATCAGGATTTTTCCTATGTGCACCATCATCGCCGCATTGGAGAGTTAGCTGCAGCCTGGATTCCCCTCGAAGATATCCAAGCCGATGCTGGGCCACTGATTTATTATAAGGGCTCTCACTTTCCTGATCGTTTGGGCTTTTTCGATTGGGGGAATAGCTCAATCCTTGCAAACCGCAATGCGGGGGGTGGGGTTTTTGATGCCTATCGCAACCATCTGCACCGTATCTTGGAAGCCAATAATTTTAAGCCCAGTGTTTTTCTCCCAAAGCGTGGAGATGTGCTCATCTGGCATGGGGCCCTGATCCATGGAGGCATGGCGATGAGCAATCCAGAACTCACCCGCCGATCTCTCGTATGTCACTACACCACCGTTAGCTCCCATAAGAAAAGCCAACATTTCCGGGTGGGCTCAGGGTTCTGTTTTGATGAGCCTCCCGCTCTTCCGTACAAGCCATCCCTCGTGAGGAGGCTTCTGCTTCGCAGCTGAGCCCCATGGTTTGAGGCTCCTGGCGGATTGGCCGGGTGGGGGCTCCACTTACAATTGGCTTACCGCGGGATGTCCATGGCCGCAGGGGATCTGGCCCTGGTTCTTCACGCCCATCTGCCCTACGTGCGATCTGGAGAGCCTGGGTCGCTCGAAGAAGACTGGTATTTCCAGGCCTTGCAGGAGTGCTACATCCCATTGTTGCGGATCTTGGAGGCCGCCCAGGCCGATCCCGCACAACGCCCAAGACTCACGCTTGGCCTTTCCCCCACCCTGCTCTCCCTCCTGAGTGACGAAGCCCTGAATCGGGGCTTCCTGCCCTGGTTGATGGTGCGAATGGAGCTGTTGGCGGAGGCCCCAACGGAGCTTCGCGGGGCTGCAGAGGCCCTCTTCAAGGAGCTCGAAACCGTCGCCCGCGACTGGAAGGGCTGTGGGGGCAACCTCCTGCCCCGTTTCCGGAAGCAGCAACAGGCGGGGGTGCTCGACCTGATCACCTGCGCGGCCACCCACGGTTACCTTCCCCTCCTTCGCGACAACCAAGAGGCGGTTCGAGCCCAGCTCCTGGCTGCGGTCCGGGAGCATCAGCGGCTCCTGGGAGAAAGGCCGCTCGGCATCTGGTTGCCAGAATGCGCCTACTACGAGGGCCTGGACCAGCAGCTACTGGCCTGCGGGCTGCGCTACAGCATCCTCGATGGACATGGTCTGCTCCATGCCCAACCCAGACCGCGTTATGGGGTGTATGCCCCAATCTGCTCCACAGCTGGCGTGGCCTTCTTTGCCCGCGACAGCGCCTCCACCTTGCCGGTGTGGAGTGCCAGCCAGGGGTATCCAGGGGATGGGGCCTATCGAGAATTTCATCGCGACCTGGGTTGGGATCTCCCCGAAGACAGGCTCCAAGAGCTCAGCATCCGCTCGCGGCGTCCGCTTGGCCTCAAGCTCCATCGGGTGACGGCCCAGGGCTGCCCACTGGAGAACAAGCAGCCCTACGACCCTGTGCAGGCCCAGACCCGCCTCGAGCAGCATGCCACTGCCTACCTGCAAAGCCGGGTGGAGCAACTCCATGGGCTCACCAATGCCATTGAGCGCCCGCCCCTCCTGGTGGCCCCCTTTGATGCCGAGCTCTTTGGCCATTGGTGGTTTGAGGGCCCCCGTTTTCTGGGCGAGCTGTTTCGCCAGGGTCCGGGATTGGAGCTGCAGTTCACCCATCTGAGGGAACATCTGGCTCAGGGTCTCCCCCTGCAAGTGTGCCAGCCTTCCCCCTCCAGCTGGGGGCAGGGGGGCTACCACGATTACTGGCTGAACGGCAGCAATGCCTGGGTGGTGCCCGAGTGGCAGCGGGCCTCCAGGGCCATGGTGCGGCGGGTCAATCGGGGGGTGGGCAGCGTGGAGCAGCGTCGCCTGCTCACCCAGGCGGGCCGGGAGTTGCTGCTCGCCCAAAGCTCCGACTGGAGCTTCATCCTGCGGGCCGGCACCACCACATCCCTGGCGAGGGAGCGCATCCATCGCCACCTGGATCGTTTTTGGCGGCTGATGGATGCCATCGAAAACAGCACCCCCCTCCAGCCGGAGTGGATCCAGGCCGTGGAGCGGGAGGACGGTCTGTTCCCCACCCTGAACGCAGCGGATTGGACCACAAGGCCCTGACCTAGCGCACAGGCCTCTGGCGTGTGTAGGTTGCGCAATCCCTTCCCGCCCTCGCCAGGCAAGCCATGAGTCCAGGTCTGTTCACCCAGTCGTCGCTCTTTGGGATGGGTATCGCCTTCAGCCCTTTGCATATTGGGGTTGTAACCCTTCTGTTGCTGGGCAAGGCGCCCCTGCGTCGGTCTTTTGCCTACGTGCTCGGCTGGACCTTGGCCAATGTGCTGGCAGTGGCCCTGTTGATGGTGCTCGGGCAGTTTTTTTCCATTAGCCTCAGCCACGGGGAACGGGAACAGGTGCTCATTGACTTGCTGGGCGCAGGAGCTCTCCTAGCGTTGGGGCTCTACCAGCTCACGCCCCAGGCCCTCATGGGGGAGGAGGGCATGGCCCTCAAGCTGATGAACCGCCTGCCTGAGGTGGACACGTTCATGCTCGTTGCCATCGGCGCCGCCGGGGCCCTGTTGACGCCAGAAAACTTGGTGTTTTATCTCAAGGAAGCGGGCCTTTTGCTGATTAATCACCCCGGCCTTTCAGCGGACTTGGAGGTGAGTGGACTCTTTGCCTTGGCGGGTAGCTCCCTCCTCCTGCTTCCACCCCTGGCCTGGATTGCAAGCGGGGGATCCATCCGTGAGTCGATCGCTCGCTTGGAGGACTGGCTTCAACACAAGGCCGAGTGGTTGGTGGGGGTACTGGCGTTGGTGTTTGCTGCCTACCTTCTTTATGAAGGTCTCTACGGGCTGGAAACGATGGTTGGGGGGATTGGGTAGGCAGAGCCCAGAAAAGTCGCGCTAGTTCCCTATCTACCTATCAACGAATTAAGGCCTGAGAGAGAATGGATAAATTGCGACCAAACCTTTTGCGAATAGTAAAAAGGATCTGCCTGTACCACAGCCCATTTCTGCATCAAAGGCCCAGCTCCCGGATGAGCCTTTTTCCATAAGTTGACTTGGTGAGACAACTTGGAGTCCTTCTCCCTTTTGCGAATAAGATGCCAGTCCGGTTCTAATTCTACCGCTTTGGTGTAAATTGTGGCATGATCATCTTTTGTCTTCCCTTCCACTTCTAGGCCAAGAAGCTGGCAAAATTCATCAAATGAGTTAAGCAGATGAAAAGTGCAAGGCAAATGGCACTGTATCACCCGATAGAAGCAGTTGTAGATTATCAACACTCCCCCTACTCTGACCTTCTTCACCATATCGGCAAGCAGATTCAGAGGATCATGAACATGCTCCAGAACATCGGTGCAAACAAGCGCATCATAAGTATTTTCTTGCGGCAAAGAAACGAACTTAATGTTCGGGAAAGCAGCACAAGCATGAATGCCATGCTGGGGTGGAAAGGGATCCCAGATATCAACACTGCAGTTGGGATTAGAGGTGGCGATCATTCTCGCTAATGTTCCAAAACCACCACCGAAATCAAGCACTCTCACTGATTTCTTCTCTCGAATCGTTTCTGCAATGACTGAACGGTGACCCAATGACTCTTCGTGCTGTTCAATAAAGATGCCATTCAGAAGCCAGATCGGATGGCGATAAAATGCGTTGTATTTTGCCTCGTCATAGCGATTCGGATCACAACCACAGGCGGCCCAGACCTCATCCATGAGTCGATAGAGATCCTGCAAGGTGAGATGATGACCCGTCTTGGCAAGTAGCTCCTCGATTGTGTGAAGGTCTTCGGGTGAAAGTGAATACTTATCCAGGTTGATCATAGAAACGTGGTGCAAGTCATAGAACTTGGTGCAAGATTGAATCCAGCTAAACTCAAAGAATCTGATCCAAAAAGCGTCGCGTGCGCTCATGGCTGGGGTTACTGAAAAATACCCCTGGAGAGGCCTCCTCCACCACCTCCCCCTCCGCCATCAGCACCACCCGATCAGCCACCTGCTCGGCAAATTTCACCTCATGGGTCACCACCACCATGGTGATGTCGTCGTTGGCAAGGTTGCGCA
>JBBARZ010000058.1:0-13012 GCA_040399505.1 Cyanobium sp. | reverse complement strand
CCACCACTGCTCCGGCAAAGCCCGCGCCCACCACGAGCACCCGCAGGTTGGTCACTATTCCCGGCCGAAGTTTGCGGATCCTAGGGGCAACATGCTGATCGAGTCGATTATTGGCAGCTCGTGGCGGGTGCCACGAGCTGAAAGGAAAGGCCCAGAGGCAACAAGTCGAGAGCCAGATGTCATTTGCCCGTGAGAATCTGGATCTTAATAGCGCTTACCGAATGCAGAGCTGCCTTCATTGTTATTGCCCTTGTAAATAAAGGCGAGAGAGTGGTAAAAATGAAGCCCTACGATGTGTTTGTCGAAGTAAGTGGGAATATAATTTTTGCCCGGCGGAAATTCCTCGTAGTTTATGCCATCAATGAGTGATTTGAGGAAGTTCATGCTGGTCGGAGCGCTCGGATTCATGGATCCACCCCAATCGGTACGGCAATCTGTTGAACCTAGTGACCAGTAGGAGGTTTGCAGATCTTCGATGACATAGATCCCGTTAGGAGCAAGGAGGGGAAAAAGGGTCTGGAAAGTTTGGATGACATGTTCATTGATGTGGCTGCCATCATCGATGATGATGTCTGGTGCGCCAATTGTCTGGATCACATTCCCAAGAAACTCGTTATCTGCCTGGCTTCCTTGGAAGGTCTTAATTCGGCGGGTGTTATAAAAACTTTTATCTAAGATGTCGATTCCGTAAATCATGCTATTAGGAAAATATGCTTTCCAAGTCTTTAATGACGCGCCTCGTTCCACGCCAATCTCAAGAATCTTTAAGCGGCGATGACGGAGAGACGAGAAGTGAAATGCGTAATGTTTTGTATAGTAGTGAGTTCCCTCCTTGTCTGTGCCCATTGCCGACGCCAAAGATGGCAGGCTATTGCTATAGCGAACCCGCTTAGTTAAGTATGAGATATGGTGCGAAAATCTAGAAAGCCTGTATTTAAGATAATCTAATTTGCCCGAGAGCGTAGGTGTGTTTTCAAATTTGTGCAATGTTTGTTGCATTGCGCAAATCTCTTCTTCAGCATCTCGATAACGGGCCTCCGCTAGTGATGGGACATCCCCCCGCACTAACGCATCAGTGGGAGGGAGGGGTCTAGAGAGGGGCTTATGGGTTGGCATGGTTCTGGGTTCAGCAGGTTCGAGGTTGGGGGTCCAGGTCGGTCAGGTGCACAACCTTTCCCTGGAGCTACCGCCAGCGGGCCAGACGTACGGCAGTGGTGATAACTGTCGCGCTATATAAGCAGCCGCAGGGGATAACGTCAACTCCGCAAGGGTTATCCTGCGCTGCGGGGGACTGAGTGCATCAGGGGATAAAGCTCTGGTCGATGAGCTGGTGATGATCTCCGGCTACTACCGCAAATCGGTGCTGCGTGTCCTCAGCCGAAAGAGCATTCCCGCCGATGGTGATGGCGCTCTCTCAGAATCGTATCGGCACCACCGCTGCCGCTATTGCCCAGAGGTGAAAGGCGCTGTTGCCGCTCTGTGACAGGCCATGAAATTCGACCGGGCCCGAGTGCAGGTCGGTTGGCTTTCCGGAGCTAGCCGCCGAAGTGGTTCACCACGGCTTCGGCGAAGCCAGAGCAGCTCACCGGCTCCACCCGGGGTTCCATTAGGCGGGCCAGATCATAGGTGACCTCTTTGTTAGCGATCGCCGCACTCAGCCCGGCCGTGATCAGATCGGCGGCCTCCTGCCAGCCCATATATTCCAGCATCATCACGCCGCTGAGAATCACCGAGCCGGGGTTGATGCGATCCAGGCCGGCATGTTTCGGAGCCGTGCCGTGGGTGGCTTCAAAAATGGCTGCGGTGTCGCCGATGTTGGCCCCGGGGGCCATGCCCAGGCCTCCCACCACGGCCGCGGCAGCATCACTCACGTAGTCCCCATTGAGGTTGAGCGTAGCCAGGACGGAGTATTCCTGGGGCCGGGTTTGAATTTGCTGGAAGATGCTGTCGGCGATCCGGTCGTCCACCATCACCATCTGCTTCCAGCGCCCTTCTCCATGGCTCGTGCCGATGGCCTCGAGCACATCTTTGACCTCGTTGCAGATCGCCGCCTGTTTCTCGGGGGTGAGGGCGTCGTACCCGGGCTCGATCAGGCGTGCATTGCCCTCCAGAGTGAGGGACGGATCGGACGCCAGATTGTCGAGGATCCAGCTTTCGCGCTCGGTAACGCAGACGTCCCGGAATTCGCTGGTGGCCAGTTCATAGCCCCAGTCGCGGAAGGCCCCTTCCGTGAATTTCATGATGTTGCCCTTGTGTACCAGGGTGACGTGGCGCTTGTTCCCTTCCAAACGGAGCGCGTGCTGGATCGCCTTGCGGATGTGGCGCTGGCTGCCGAATTTGCTCACCGGCTTGATGCCGATGCCTGCGCCTTCCGGGATGCGCCGTTTGCCGAGCTTGCCGTTGGCGGGGATCACCACGTTGTTGAGGTGCTGGATTAGATCGATGCACACCGGATCGCTCGCTTCCCATTCGATCCCCATGTAGATGTCTTCCGTGTTTTCCCGGTAGACGATCACATCCAGATCCTGGGGTCGTTTGTGGGGGCTGGGTGTGCCCTCGTAGTAGCGGCAGGGCCGCACGCAGCAGTAAAGATCGAAGATCTGCCGCAGGGCCACGTTCAGGGAACGGATCCCGCCCCCGATCGGGGTGGTGAGGGGCCCTTTGATGGCCACCCCGTAGGTGCGGATCGCCGTGAGGGTGTCTTCCGGTAGGTATTGATAGGTGCCGTAGAGCTCACAGGCTTCGTCGCCCGCATACACCTTGAACCAGGCAATCCGGCGGGCGCCTCCGTAGGCCTTGGCCACGGCCGCATCCAGCACCCGCTGGGTGGCGGGCCAGATGTCCACCCCGGTGCCGTCGCCACGAATGAAGGGAATGATGGGATCGTCCGGCACGATGGGTTGGCCCGCCTCAAAGCGGATGGCGGTGCCGCTGGCGGGGGGGGTGAGCTTCTCGTAGGTGGCCATGCGGCTCGAGGACGATCGCAGTGAGACTATGCCTATGGGGGGTGGGGGAAAGGTTTGCCGAGATCAGCAACAGGGGGCTCCTCTGTGCTTTCGTTTCGTTGGGGTGCTCACACCGTTTGAGCGAAAGTCCAGGCGGAAACTGCAGGATGGGAGGATGAACGCATCCGAACAGGCTCGGAGTGTGGACCTGGCGCAGGCCATTGCTTCGGTGGTGAGCCTCTTTCGCAGGGTTTTCCCCGATGCCCGTGCCAACCTCACCCCCTGGCGGGATGACCCCCTCACCAGGCATTTCGCTGAGCAGGAAAGTGTGGATCTCTCCTTTCATTTCCCGGGCTGGAGCCCACGCCTCGAATGCCGTTCCCTTCTGGTACAGCTTCGGCTCGAGCATTCCCCCAGAGGCGCTCAGGGCGGGCGGCCGCGGCTGTTGGGTGTGCTTTTGCGGGGTCTCACCTACGAGTCGGAACGCTGGCGCCTGGCCACGGTGGGCGATTGGCACCCCTCCGGAACGCACCTGCCATCCCCGGCCGTTGTGGAGGGTCTCCAGGAGCTCTGCCGGGAACTCTTTGCCCTGTTTGATGGCGAGAACAGGCGTGCGGAAGAGGGGGAGCGGGCCGCCTGAGTCCGTAATCCTTCGCAACCTTCGCGGGGGGATGACGGCGAGACCATTACGGTATTCGGACGGATTTTTGTCTTGTTGAACCGATGGCAGTCGCCCTGGCTTCCCAATTGCGTGAGGGCACGAAAAAAGCCCACACGATGGCAGAAAACACCGGTTTTGTGAGCTGCTTCCTCAAGGGTGTGGTGGATAAGGCGAGCTATCGCACCCTCGTGGCTGATCTGTGGCACGTGTATAGCGCCATGGAAGAGGAAATCGGCCGGCTGGCCGACCATCCCGTGGTGGGCCCCATCGCCTTTCCCCAGCTGAATCGCCGGGAGTCTCTCGAGCAAGATCTGGCTTACTACTACGGCTCAGACTGGCGCCAGCAGGCCAGAGCCACCCCTGGAGCCCAAGCCTATGTGGCTCGCATCCGCCAGGTGGCCAAGGAGTCCCCGGAACTGCTGGTGGGGCACCACTACACCCGCTATATCGGCGACCTGTCCGGCGGCCAGGTGCTGAAAACCATTGCCCGCAAGGCCATGAATCTGGGCGAGCACGACGGGCTGCGCTTCTACGAATTCGCCGCCATTGACGACGAGAAGGCCTTCAAGACCAACTACCGCAATGTTCTCGACCAGTTGCCCATTGATCAGGGCACGGCTGATCGCATCGTGGGGGAGGCCAACCATGCCTTCCATCACAACATGAAGATGTTCCAGGAATTGGAGGGCAACCTTGTGGCCGCCATCGGCAAGGTGCTGTTTGGCTTCCTCACTCGCCGTCAGCGCACAGGCAGCACGGAAGCCGTCGTCGCCTGAGGCCTCCCTCCCCCTGAGCGTTCCGCGCCTGAGTCCCGTTCGTTTCCTGGTGCCTGGCACCACTGGCAAATTTCGTTGCGGCGGCCTGCTGGTGGAACTCCAGACCGCGGGCCTGGTGTGTTCCCTGCGGCCCACGGAGGTGGTCACCTATCGGCAGCGGGAGCCAGAGCATCCCTTCCTGGCGGACCTGTTGCGGCAGGAGCCCGCGCCGGGCACGGCGCTCTGGGTGGTGAGCTGGGGCTTTGATGTGCCGGCCTTGTTGCGCCAGCTGCGAGGGCGCCCGGTGGCATACCACGCCCATAGCAGCGGTTACGGCTTCTCCCTGGCCCCGGGCGTGCCCGTGCTGGCGGTGAGTCGAAACACCTTGGCCTACTGGGGCGAGAAAGCCTCCCGAAACCCCCTCTTCCTGCTGCCCAACGCGCTTTCCTCCAAGTGGCTGGAGCGGGGGGCGAGGCCCCAAGCGGCCTGCGGCAGTGGCTACACGGCCCGTCGGCCCATCGATGTGTTGGTGCAACGCCGCAAGAACAGTCGCTATGTGTTGGAGCTGCTGGTGCCTGAGTTGCGCCGAGCCGGCTTGACCGTAGAGGTGCAGAGCGGCTGGGTGGACGACCTGGTGGATCTCTTCAACAGCGCCACGGTGGTTCTTTACGACTCCGCCGATTACTGGAGGGGCCGAGGGGTGAGCGAGGGCTTTGGCCTACCGCCCATCGAAGCTCTGGCCTGTGGATGCGTGGTCTTCAGCAGTTTTAACCATGCCCTAGCCGACACCTTGGACCCAGGACTTCTGGGCCATCAGATTGGTTTTGGCACCCTCGCGGCCGATCTGGAGCGCATCACGGCTGCCGTCCGCCAGAGCGAGGCCTGGAGGGCAGATCCTTCTCGGCTGGAGGCCCTGCTGCGGGAGTGCTCCGAACCTGAGCTCCTGGAACGCTGGCGCCATGCCCTGGAAGGGGTGGAGGCCCATTGGCAACATTGCCTGATGGAGAGCAACCCACCCCTGCGGACCGTTCCTTCTTGGCGGCTGCGCTGGGGCCAGCGGTTGGGGCGCTTGCAGGGGTGGCTCTCGCGGCGCTTTGGGAGCGGATCACTCCAATAGCGTGCTTCAAAAGGGTTCGCAAGTAGACGCGTTGGCCAGCAGACAACCGCCACTCCTGCGGAGCAACACCCTTAGCCATCTGAAGAGATTACTGAGTTATCTGCCCCAGGAAAGATTACGTGCATTCTATCTGCTTTTGCCCTTGTCGATTGTGCCTGGGCTTGCTGATCTCTTAACGGTTTGGGTGGTAAGTCGCCTATTTGGTGCTCTGGTTGGCAGCAAGCTTCAGGATCATCTTCCTGGGGTAAAAGTGTTTGGCGGGGATGGGTTTGATCAGAGCCTATGGCTCATCGTTCTGTTAATCAGCTTTGCTTGGCTGGCTTCCCTCTCAAAGTTGCTCCTGCAGTTTTTCCAGCAGCGCCTCACCGCAAAGATCTGGATTGATCTTTCAAATCAGGTTCATTCACGGGTGCTGGCACAAGATTATGAATACCACCTGTCGAAGAGCACGGCGAAGCTTTCGGCCATGGTGTTGAGTCATGTCAAGAAAACATCCAACTCTGTTGTTAATCCACTTCTTCGGATGGTGGGCAGCATTTTTTCCATCATCATGCTGTCGTTCGGCATCCTTTACTTAGGCAAGGGTCTGGCAGCACTTCTCATTGCTGCCTTGATCACGGCCTATCTGATTGCCTCGCTTTTGATCACACCATATCTGCGACACGCCTCTCGTCAGAAAATCAGATTAGAGGCCCGCACCGCCCATATTTTGCTCGAATCTCTTGGTTCTATTCGTGATATTCGACTAAGCAACTCTGAGCGCCATTTTCGAGAAGCCTTCTTGCAGGCTGGTGAGGAGTCCAAACGGTTCGCCTGGGCATCAGAGCTGTTGCCAATTGTGCCCCGCATGTTGATTGAGCCTTTTGGAATCACCATCATTTTTGCCGTGGGCGCCATTCCGGCCTTGTTGAGTGGCGATCGGGAAAAGGTGTTGCAGATCATTCCTTTTCTCGCCACCCTTGCTGTTGCCGCTCTCCGCCTCACTCCTCCTCTGCAGGATTTTTTTGCCTCCCTGACCCAATTGCGCAGCGGCCTTCCCGTGGTGGAGAGCATTCTTGCCCTCCTAGACCTCCCCAGTTCTCGCCCCACCCTGGCCACCCCTGGGGTGCCCTCTCCTGAAGGCATCTTTCCCACCCGTTCGATACGGCTGCAAAACGTTTGGTACAGATACCCCACGGCTGATGATTGGGTGCTCGAGGACATCACCCTCTCGATTCCCGTTGGTTCCCGCATTGCCCTTGTAGGAACCACGGGCGGTGGTAAGACCACAACAGCCCATCTGCTCCTGGGTCTGCTTGAGCCTCAGAGGGGTTGCCTCCAGTTGGATGGGATCCCCGTAAGCGATCTGGATCTCCCGGCCTGGCAGGCCAGTTGTGCCCAGGTCCCTCAGTTTATCAACCTTTTAGATGCCAGCATCCTGGAAAATGTGGCCTTTGGCCAGTCGGAGGACGAGGTCAACCAGGCCGAGGTATGGGAGGCCCTTGATGCGGCTCAGCTCGATGAATTTGTGAGTGAACTCCCCTATGGCATCCACACTCCCATCGGCGAAAACGGCCTCCAGCTCTCCGGTGGCCAGCGCCAGCGTCTTGCCCTTGCTAGGGCATTTTATCGCCGCGCCCGCTTCCTTCTGTTGGATGAAGCCACCAGTGCTCTGGACAACCGCACGGAGAATGAGGTGATCGAGGCTCTTGAGCTGGTGGGCCGGCGCTGCACCACCCTGGTGATTGCTCACCGGCTCAGTACGGTGAAACGGTGTGATCGCATTTATGAATTCGAGGGTGGACGGATCAAAGCCTTCGGCACCTTCGAGGAATTGCGTCACCTGTCCGACAGCTTCCGGGATCTGGCGTCCCTGGAGGCCCAAGCCGCCAGCTGAGCCCCTTTGCCCCTGTCATCCCATCTGTCCCCGTTATTGATGCCTGCCGCTCCCCTGACCCTAATTGCTGGTCCCTGTGTGATTGAAAGTGCCGATCTGGTGCTGGATGTGGCCTCCCGCCTCCAAGGCATCGCTGAGCGCCTGGGCATTGATGTGATCTTCAAGGCCAGCTTCGACAAGGCTAATCGCAGTTCCGGGGGCTCCTTCCGGGGGCCAGGCCTGCAGGAAGGGCTCGACGTGCTCGCTGAGGTCAAGCGCCGCCATGGCCTGCGTCTCCTCACCGACATTCACGAGAGTCATCAGGCCGCAGCGGTGGCGCCGGTGGTGGATGTGCTTCAGATTCCTGCCTTCCTCTGCCGCCAAACCGATCTCCTCCTGGCCGCTGCGGCCGCGGTCCGTGGCACGGACCGGGTGATCAATGTGAAAAAGGGCCAGTTCCTCGCTCCTTGGGACATGGCCCAGGTGGTGGCGAAACTCCGGGAGGCTGGGGTGGAGCACCTTTGGCTCACGGAGCGGGGCACCTGCTTCGGCTACAACACCCTCGTGGTGGACTACCGCAGCTTCCCCCAGCTCAAGGCCCTGGGGTGCCCGGTGATCTTTGATGCCACCCATTCCGTCCAACAACCCGGGGGCCGCGGCACCAGCACTGGAGGCCAACGGGAGTTTGTGGCCCCTCTGGCCCGGGCGGCGGTCGCTGTCGGGGTGGATGGACTGTTCATGGAGGTGCATCCGGATCCGGATCGGGCCCTCAGCGATGGACCCAACATGGTGCCTCTGCATCGCCTGGAGCCTCTCTTGGAGCAGCTCCTGGCCATCCGCGCTCCCCTGCTGGAGCAACCTGAGGCCGTGAGTTACCTCTGAGCGCGGATGCTGCTCACCCTTCACCGACGCTGGCGTCACCACTGGGCCTCTCGCCGATGTCGAGCTCAGTTGCGTCACCTGCGTCTCCTGGTGCTGGATGTGGATGGGGTTCTCACCGATGGCGGTCTGTGGACCACGGAAAGTGGCGAAGTGCTCAAACGCTTTGACGTGCGCGATGGCCTTGGCATCCGCCTGCTCCAGCAGGCGGGGTTAGAGGTGGCCTGGCTCAGCGGCGGCAAAAGCGGGGCCACCGAGCAGCGGGCTCGGTACCTTGGCATTTCCCATGTGTTGACCGGGGTGCGTGACAAACCTGCCGCCCTGGCGGCGCTACAGGCCCAGTTGGGGGTGAGCAAGGCCGAAAGTGCTTTTGTGGGCGACGACCTGAATGATCTGGCCGTCCGCCCGGCCATTGGCCTGCTTGTCTGCACCGCAGACGCGGTGGGGCCCCTCCGCCACCGCGCCGATTGGGTGCTCGACCGCAACGGCGGCGATGGGGCGGTGCGCCGGCTGGCGGAGGAGATTTTGCGTGCCCGTGGGGAGTGGGGCTGCCTTGAAAATCAGGGATGGCGCGATCGCAATGACTGATCGTTTCATGGAGCTGCGGTCCACGCTTCGCGAACGGCTGCAGCGGGGCCTCAGGGCCGGCCGTTTGGGCCCCCTGCATCGCTTGGCCAAGCTGGACCGCGACCAGTGGCAAGCATTGGCTGCCTATCGGGGGCTCGTGCACCAGGCCTATGCCAACCGTCCCCTGGCCCCCCAGATCAGCAGTGATCTCTGGGACAAGGGAGGCTTTCACCCCTCTGCCACCCGCAAGGCCTTTTTCAGCCCGGCTCGGCGGGAACTGGAGAATTCCTCCCATCACTACGGCCATGACGTGCAGCTCAAGCGCCATGCTGGGCTTCCGTTGATCGGTGCCCCTCTCCCCTGGTTGCTCGAGCATGGCCTGAAGGTGAGCCGCACGGCCACCTTCGAGAGCCCCCGCCCCTGGACCCAGGGCTATCTCTGCATGGGTTCTCTTCGCGCCGCCTGGCTGCAGGAACGGTTTGCCCTGCCGGCCGTGCCGATCGGCCCCTGGGTGGCCTATGCCCGCCCCCTCCTCTCCTCTGAGGAGATCCAGCAGCTGCGGGATGAGCTGGGCCCCACCCTGCTGGTGGTGCTCGCCCATAGCTGGGATGAGGTGGAGCGCAAAAGCGATATGGCCGCCTGCATCGATGCGGTGCTCTCTACGGCTCGGGCGGGCGGTTACGCCTCCGTGATCTGGCTCCGGCATTGGAAAGATCCCGTGCTGAAGGGGCTGCCTGCCAGTTGGATTGTGGCCTGCAATGGCCATCGCTCCAACCCCTGGTTTCTGGATGCCCTGCGCACCCTGCTGGAACTCAGTGATGGGATGGTGAGCAATGCTTTTGGCACCCATCTGGGCTATGGGGTGTCCTTGGGGCTGCGGCTCCACTGGCTGCCGGTGGAAGCGGAGCAGGATCTCTCCATCCTGCGATCCGACAAAGCTGAAGAGGAGGCCCTGGAGTGGGAGGAGCGTCAGCGGCTCAGTGGGGAGCTCGGTCGGTGTCTTTGCCTTCCAGAGACGGAGAGCAGAGCAGCGGTGCGCGCTCTGCTCGACCCCTATTGGGGGTTCGACCGGATCATGGATTCCCCTTCCCTGCGCCGCGTGCTGGTGGGGAGATCTGCAGGCTCGGAGTCCTAGGGCGGATGCCTCCCTTTCCCACCAGCGCTCCCTATCGAATCGACCAGGTCGGTTCCGCGCCGCTCCTGGTGGCCTTGCTGACGGGGGCGCTTCTGATCACCGCCACATTCTTGAGCTTCTCGGCTCGAGGGGGGCGCAGTCGCTTGTCGGCGGCCACAGAGGTTGTTCTGGTGCTGGAGATCACCCTGCTGTTCGGACTGGCCTCCTGGGGTACCAGTGACGTCACCAAGCTTGGTCATGATCTCGCCTTCCACACGGATCGGGTCAAAGGTGAGTCGTTCTGGATGCTGGCAGCGCCCCTGATTCTTTGGCTGCCCTACCGCATGGCTTTTGTGCATGGCCTTGTGGCGGCCGGATACGGTGCTCTGGGACTGGCTCTTGCCCGTTCCTGGAGCGCTCCTGCCTGGGGGGCCTGGTGGGCCCTAGTGCTGCTCTTCAGTCCGTTTCTCCGCAACTTTCTTCAAAACGGCGTCAGCCGGCAGGCGTTGCTGACCCTCCTATTGGTTCCCTTGTTGCTGTGGGCTGGTCGGCTCGCGCCTGTGGGTCGCGCTCCTACGGCTTTTTTCACGCTCTGGGCGGTCGCTGTGCATGGCAGCTTTCTTCCTACAGCCCTGCTGGCCCTCCTCCCGAGAGGATTGCTGCTGATGGCCCCACCATCCTCGATGGCGGCATCGGTGCCGGTCCCAAAGCCCCGTCAGTGGCTTTGGATGGCCGCTTTGCTCCTCTTGCTGGCAGGGTTGCTGTCTCTGGCTGGCCCCACCGTCTGGTCCAAACTGCACCACTACACCCAGAAGGAGACATTCTTCAACAGCTATGCCCTCTCTCCAGTGGTGCAGCGCTTGCAGTTGGCGCTCGGTCTGGGGGTCGGGATGGTGTGTTGGTTCCGCCGCCTGGGATGGCGCGAGCTTCTGGGTTGTCCATATACGCGCCAGTTGGCGTTCTTTGGCCTGTTGTTTCTGCTGGTTCAACAGTGCCTGCGGCAGGGATGGATCCCCGCCTTTTCAAGCCGCTTCGCCGATCCCGTCGGGCTGTTTCTGCTGATTGTTTTTCTGGCCTGGCTGGAGAACTACCGCGCCCGCTGGGCCGTGTTGCCCGCCCTTGCCGTCACCCTTGATTTCTGGGTGCTGGATCGCCTGCTGGAGACCCTCACGCTCCGTTGTGGCAAGGATGATGCCTTCTTTTGTCTGCCGGATCGTTGGCCTTGGGAGGTGTCTTGGCCCCGACCCACCTGAGCGGCAGGTTGGATCGAATCCCGGCTCGCCTGGTGTAGTCCTGCATACATGAAGTCAGATAAAATCCCGCCCAATGAGACCTGCACCTTGGCCGAGTCCCTGAAAGGCACCCGCGCAGGCAGGAGATTTGCCAAAGTGCCCTCCTGGTTTCTTCCAGGGATCTGGACCCTGACATTGCTGGGTCAGTTCATTCGTGTGGTTCGCCAGCCCACCCTCCCAGGCACCTACAGCATGCGCTTGGACGAGCTGCTGTATGGCGGCCAGCGATTGCTGCATGGTCAGCTTCTCTTCCATGGGCTCGTGAACGGTAGTCAGCCCCTGGACCAGTGGCTCTATGCCCCATCGGCCTGGCTGGGAAGTCTTCTGGCCCATCGCCTTTTCATCCTTGCCATCGATACCTTTTCTGGGGTGCTGTTGGCGTGGACTCTTCGCAACATTGCCAGGCTTGGCCTGATCGCCTCTGCTCCGGAATCCTCCCTGCCCGTAGCCGCAGCCTTCTTTTTCGTGATGGCGGCCCAGGGCTTTCCTGAGGGCATTTCCGGCCTGCCGGAGCATTTCTCGAACGCCTTTCTCGTGCTGGCGCTCTTCTGCTTCAGCCTGCTCCCGCAGGGTTCCCAGGCCTTGCCAGCCCCTCGGTGCTGGCCCTTGGTGCTGGCTGGGGCTGCGCTTGGCCTCGCCTTCATGGGATCCCCAGTGTTGATCTCTCCGATCGTGATGGTGGCGATTGTGGGGTATCTGTGCCTCCCCGTGCTCCGTTCCCTGGCCGGGGTGCTGTCCGTGCTGGCAGGGTTTCTGATGGCCATGCTCCTGATTTTTGCCCCCTACGGAGGCCTGGCGGATGGTTTGGCGCTGGCCTGGGCCGGATCCCTGCAGCTTCCCCTAGAGCAGGCCAGCCGCGCCCCCGGGGAAAGCGATCAGTTGCTTCCCCTCCTCGGAGCGTTGCTGAGGGTTCAGGTGGCTGGTCTGCCCCTTTGGCTGCTGCTTTTGGTTCCCCTGCTGGCCCTGCTGGCCTACACCTTCCGCCTCGCCCGTCAGCCCTTCAGCCGGGCCGATCAGCTGCTGATTGTTCCCTTGCTTTCGGTTGTGTTTGGCCTGGAAATCCTGCAGGCCTTCCTCTTGCGAGGAATGGAGCGGGAGGAGTTTGCGTTGCTCATCCTTCCAGTGGTGCTGCTTTTTTTTTGCGGCTTTGCTGTGATGGAACGCTCCGGGGCCTCGATGGGTGGACTGGGTCGCGTGGTGCTGCTGATCCTCTCTTGCATCCTCTTCAACAATGTCTTTGTAGTCAGCGTTCTCAACCAGCCCCGCCAGCCCAATGCCTTGGTGCTTGCCCTTGAAGCGGATCGGGAGGCAACCCGTCGCTTTCTTTTGAGCCACCCCGGCGAAGGGTTTACCGCTCCGCAGGATGTGGCCCTGCAACGCCAGCTCCACCAACGGGCGAGCACGACGGGCATTGGTCCGGAGTGGAGTCTCAACCACCGCCAACTCAAACCGAGCTGGGCAACTCGCAAACTAGCGCTTCCCACCGATCCCACGGCCGTCTGTGAACAGCTCACGGATTCGACCAATCAGAACCTGGTGTGGATGCGCACGGATCCCGATGGGCCGAACACGGAGGCCTTTTTCCGAGCCTGCCTCAACCGGCAACCTGGACGCTGGGAAGACATCAGTAGCCAGCTCAAGCTCACGAGTGGCCACTATCGCCTGTTCCGCAGGCGAACGGAGCCCGTTTCTCCCTCGGCTGCAGGTCATGCTCTTTGAGGGACTTCCTGCGGTCGCCCCTGTCTCCAGTCTCTTTGTCCTGCTTCCAGCCGTGGTGCCTCCCTTCCCCGACGTTGCTCCGTTTCGCGTCGACCAGGTCATGCAGGC
>JBBARZ010000057.1:0-13025 GCA_040399505.1 Cyanobium sp. | reverse complement strand
TTCCCCCACCCTGGTGCCCGTGAATCCCCGGCTGCCGATCGTGGTGGTGGCGCCGAAGGATCTGGAGGTGCGCTGGCGCCTCTGGCGGGCCGATCCCCGCCAGAGGCCAGCTTCAGATTTTTAGCAAAGGTTTCGTTTTTGGCTGTTGCAATGGCTCCATCTTGAGGACGCTCTGCTTACTGTCGTCAGTGGAATGGCTACGACTTCGTGCCCTTGCCTCGTTTTCCTTTGCAGCGGCCTCGCGCTGCCCACACCCTCTCCAGGCTGCCCTCCTTCCCCTGCAAAACCCTCGTTTTAAGCCTCGGGCTGGCCCTGCTGTGTTCCGGCTGTGTTTTTCAGCCGGGGCGGCGGGATACCCCGGTGAGCCTGCAGCTGGCAATCGGAACGGGTCAAGCGGGCGATGGGGTGGCCAAGGCCAACCTGAGGGCCTTGGCCACACAGGTGGCAAACGACTACATGCGCAACCACCCGCATGTGTTGCTGAATCTTCGTTTTCTTCAAGAAACGGAACTGGTGGAGAGTATGCGTTCCCGGGCCAAACTGGGGGCAGGCCCTGATCTCCTCATCAGTCGAGTGACCCCTGCAGAGGTGCTTGAACGGGAGGGCTATCTCAGGCCGGTGGACATCAGTCCCGAACAGCTTGATCCCCTGCGCATCCTGTATCTGTCGAAATTTCGCGACGGCAACACCTACGACGCCTTGCCTTTCCTGCTCCAACCCTTCGTGGCCTGTTTCGATCAGCGAAGGGTGGGCAAGGTGCCCTCCACCATCAATGAGCTAACCAATCAGGCATCAAGAGGTATGCGGGTGGGGTTGCCTCTACAGGTGTTCGACCTTTTGTGGAGTGCCAGTGATTTTGACGCGGATCAGATCCTGCTGAATCTCTTTCGCACGCGGGTGGAGACGAAAGCCCTCTGGAAAGGCCTATCCCCTAGCGAGCAGCAGCAGCTTGAGTCTTGGTTGGCTTGGCTTTATCAGGCCAATGTGGAGCCCAACGTCCAGTTTGTTGAAACGGCCGACGAGTTGGTGGAGCGGATGGAAAAGGGCCAACTCGACTGGATCACTTGCAACAGCATCGCCATTCCTCGGCTGAAGCGCAAATTTGGAGACAATCTGGGAGTGTCGGAGCTGCCGGGGGCCAATGATGGGAGGCCGGCCCGCCCTATGGCCCGCATGCAGCTGCTCACCTTTGGTCGGGATTCCACGCCGGATCAGCGCCGGGCAGCCACCGAGTTTGCCCTGTTTGTGCTCAATGATTTCAGCCAAACCAGTCTGGTGGAGAAGGCCCTCGGCAGCATGCCGGTGAATCAAAACGTGGTGTTACCGGTCAAGGAATCGCCGGATCTTATGGCCATGGAATCGAGTCTAAAACACTCGAAAGTGCCTACGTTCCGTGAGGGCGTGGGTTTCCGTCGAGGAAAGACCCTCCGGGGGGGGGGGCAGGATCCCTTGATCCAGCTCATGAAGCAGGCGGTCTATGGGGAAAAGTCTCCCAAGGAGGTGACTCGAGGGATTGAGGAGTTGGCTCGAGAATTGTTTCTGAGTGACTTAGCCAAGAATCCATTGTTTATCAACCGCGGAGAACAGCATTGAATCAGCTTTTCTATGTGATCGTCGGCTGGCTGGGGTTGATCACGCGGGCTGCCGTGCTTTGGCAGCTCTTTGTCTTTATGGCGCTGGTATTGGCCTACCGGGCCTGGCGTCTGCGCCATCCCGCACCCACCACCAGCTGGAGCCCGGTGTTCGCCAAGCTCGCGCTGGCGGCTCTGCTGGAGCTCTTCAGCGTGCTCTTGCCTGTGCTGGGATTACCCGGGGGGCTCTTGGCCCTCTTCGCTCAGCTCGTGCTGATCTGGACGGCCCTGGCGGCTCTGCGCCTGCTACTACGGCTCTACTTCCCTGCTCAAGAGGTGCAGGCCTACTGGATGAAGGCCGTGGCGCCCTTGTTCGCTGTGGCGGCCATGGCGGGGCTGATCCATCGCCTGGATGGTCTCGCCATCATGAGCGAGGTGCCCGTCCTGAAGCTCTTCAACGAGCACATTTCCTTCGGCAACCTCCTGCTGATGATGGTGCTCCCTTACTTTTTGGTGGTTCTCTCCGATTTGCCGGTCGCCCTGATCGGCTGGATCGCCGGAAAGCTTGGGGGGCTAGAGGAGGGCAATCGCAAGGCCCTTGAGCTGATTTTCCGCTATCTCCTCATCGGCCTAGGGGTTGTGTGGCTGGCCGATCGCATCGGGCTCAACGGCACCGCCATTGCCGCCGTCGCCGGAGGCCTCTCCGTGGGCCTTGGCTTTGGCATCAAGGAGGTGTTCTCCAACTTCGTGAGTGGCATTTGGTTGTTGTTTGAAGGAGCACTGAAGCCCGGGGAGGTGCTCCTGTATGAGGGAGATGTTTGCAAGGTGAACAAGCTGGGGCTGCGGGCGGCCACCCTGCTGCGGAATAATGACAATGCTGAACTAGTGGTACCCAACCAGACGTTTTTCACGGCTACCACAACCACCTACACAGGCACTGATGAACTCCGCTGCGGGTTTCTCAAAGTGCCCGCCGACTACAAGCACGACCCTGATGAGGTGATGGCCTTGTTGGTGGACACGGCGAAGGCCAATCCTCTAGTGCTCGCTGATCCGGCACCATCCGCGTCTATCGATCACCTTGGAGAATACGGGATCGACTACGGCCTCGCTTTCTGGATGGAGGACCCGATGAAGAATGGCAAGATCTTAGGCGATCTGCGCTATGCCATCCTGAAGCGCTTCAAGGCAGAGGGGATTGAGATTCCTAGGCCGCTCTACCCGTTTTCAGCGCAATCCTAGCCATTTGTGGCTCTGGAGGCTTAGCCGCCAGGCGGGATGGCGTTGCACATGGGCGATCGCCAGCGCCAGGCCCCGGGTGTTGTTCCAGGCGGGCTGCAGCAGTAGATGGGGCCCCTGCTGATTTCCCTCCGATGCAGCTGCCGCCATGGCCTCAGCGAAGGCCAAATCCGCCTCCTCGGCCACCACCACCTTCAGCTCCTGGCAACGGGCCAGCAATTTGGGCCGTGGGGGCGCATGGCGTTTCGGGGAGAGGGTGATCCAATCGAAGCGGCCGCTGAGGGTGTGCACTCCGCTGGTTTCCAGATGGAGAGGCGCCACGTCCTGAAGGGCGCTGCAGAGGGGGCCCAGATCGTGCTGCAGGGGCTCGCCGCCGGTGACCACCACAAAGGCCGCCCCTTGATGTGTGGCCTCCAGTGCCTGCCGTGCCAACTCCCCCACCGCCCGACGGGGGTGGTTCTCTTCTGGCCAGGAGTGTTTGGTGTCGCACCAGGGGCAGCCCACATCACAACCCGCCAGCCGCAAGAAGAAGGCACTGCGGCCACTGTGCAGACCCTCCCCTTGGAGCGAATGGAAGGTTTCCACCACCGGCAGGGTGGAAGGCGCCAGGAGTGGGGGGGAGAGAGAGGCCATTCTTTCTTCACCTTATGGCCTTCATCTAGGGCTTGACGGTGGGGAGGGGCGGGGTCGCTGGAGGGGCCAACCACTGTTGATATTGGGCTCTTACTAGGTTTTCAGTGTCGCTGGGCCAGGTGGAGGTGGAGCGATGGAGCTGAAAGATGGCAATGTTCTGATCGGCCACAAGGGTGCGATAGGTGTCCAGGGCGCCCTGCAATTTGCTAAGAGCCTGAACCACCGAAGTGCCCTCATCGTTGGCGCGTCCAGACTCATATTGGACGATGGCGGATTGCAGGGACCGGCGGGAGGCCTCCACATCGGTGCGAGCCGCGTCCACTTGTATTTTTGAGGCCACAAAGGCTGAGTAGGCATCGGCTACCTCCTTTGTAATGGAGAGGCGAATCTGTTGCCCTTGGGCGAGCCTTTGACGGGCTCTGGCTTCTGTGGCATTGGCCTCCGCGTTGCGAATGCCACCATCGAACAACTTCCAGTCGAACGTCACCCCCAGAAAGGTGGTGTAACCATTCGTTCGCGTCAGGGTGCCCGGCAAGTTGTCGGTGAAGGATCCACCCTGTTGGGTGAAATTGTTGTTCTGCACCTGGCCGGAGAGGGCAAGGGCGGGCAGCACCTTCAGCCGGATGGCCCTGGCATCGCCCATCAGGGCTTGCACCTCCAAGGCGTTGGCCATCAGTTCCTCCCGCTCCCGCAATGATTGTTGAATGGAGTCTCCCCGGGTGAGGGGCCAGATCGGGATGATGTCTGCCTTGTCCGAAGGAAGGGCCAGCTGGCCCGGTTCAAGATTGATCAGGCTGGCCAGGGCATCCATGGCCTGGATGCTGTTTTTGTGGGCATTGATCCTGGCGATCAGCAGGGAGACCGCTTGTGCTTCCAGCCGGCTGATTTCCCCAGCCGACCGCTGAGCCTTGCTGGCGCTGATGTAAATCGCGATCGCTTGATTGAAGAGTTCGATCAGGTCTTTCTCCCGCTCAAGATCCTTCTGCAGGGTGGAGTAAGCGATTTGGATAGCGAGGATCAGCTCACGGGTTGTGAAGGTCAAACGATTGCGCAGTGATTGAGTCCTAGATCCCTGGGCTGACTGCCGGCTGTTGCGGGTGGGGTCAAAAAACGACCAGGACAAATCCGCGTAGGGATTGGATTGAAACCCGTTGTTGAATGTCAAAGTTTTGTTTGCTTCTCTGCCTGGAGTTTTAGTGGTCAGCCTGGTGGTACTCGTAGAGTAGCCCAGCACGCCGGGGCTGGATGTTTTGAAGCTCAGACTTGGCACCCATTCGCGATTGATGGCCACGCCGCTCCATTCAGAAGCCTGGATCTGGGCCACTGTTTCGGCTAGCAGCGGGCTGGTGGACAGGCCCCTGCGAATGGCCTCCGGCAGATTAATGCGCTCGGCTGACCGTTGCAGGCCGTCTCGATTTTCGCGGTATTTTTGATAGATGAGATAGAGGTTGGAGTCTTTACTGATTGTGGAGAGGATGTTGCGCATGTCTGTGGGCAACGGAGGTGCCTTCTCCCAGGTTTGGCTGTGGGCTGGTCTGTAGGAATTCAGCCCACAAAGAACAAAAAATAGGGCCATGAATCGACCCGTTTGCTTGGTGGTTAAACCACTCCATCCCTTCTGCTTCACGGCACGTTTATCATCGACGCGGCTAATATACAAGATTTGACCCCCAATCAGCCCGGGTTGTGATCAGATAGCCATCATGACATCAGCGGAATCTGGGCTGGACTGATGGGTCGTCAAGCGTTGTTGCGCCGCCTCGATTAACCCCCGAAAGAGGGGATGGGGTTTGCCGGGCCGGGAGAGAAACTCCGGGTGAAATTGGCAGGCGGCGAAGAAAGGATGGTGGGGGAGCTCGATCAGTTCCACCAGTCGGCCATCTGGGGAGGTGCCACCGATGGCGTAGCCCGACTCCACGAACAGTCCCCGGTAGGCGTTGTTGAACTCGTAGCGATGGCGGTGCCGTTCATACACCACCTCTTCGCCGTAAAGCCCCTGGGCCAGGGTGCCCGGCGCCAGGCGGCAGGGGTAGACCCCCAGGCGCATGGTGCCCCCCAGATCCACCACATCCTGTTGCTCGGGCAGCAGGGCAATCACGGGATGGGGGGAATCGGGATCGAGCTCGGCGCTGGTGGCGCCGGTCAGGCCTGCTTGGTTGCGGGCCCACTCGATCACCGCACATTGCATGCCCAGGCACAGGCCCAGGAACGGCACCCGCTGCTCTCGCGCCCAACGGATGGCGGCCACCTTCCCATCCACCCCCCGATGGCCGAACCCACCCGGCACCACCACCGCATCCATGCCCTCCAGCAGGGCCGCCGCGCCCTGCCCTTCAATCTGTTCGGCGCAGATCCAACGGAGATCTAGGGAGGCATCCTGCTCCAGGCAGGCGTGGCGCAGGGCCTCCACCACTGAGAGGTAGGCGTCGTTGAGCTGCACATACTTGCCCACCAACGCCACCTTCACCGCCGGGCCCGGGTGGCGCAGCTTGCCCACCAGCTCTTCCCAGCGGGCCATGTCGCTCTCGTGGTGGGGCAGGCCAAGCACATCCAGCACCTGGCGGCAGAGGCCCTCCTGCTCCAGGGCCAGGGGCACCGCATAGATGCTGTCGGCATCGAGGGCAGGGATTACGGCCCGGGTGGCTACGCCGCAGAAACCCCCGATCTTGGCCTTGAGGTCGTCGCTAAAGGGCCGGTCGCTGCGGCACACGAGCACATCGGGCTGGATGCCGATGGAGCGCAGCTCCTTCACCGAGTGTTGGGTGGGCTTGGTTTTCAGCTCTCCTGAAGTGCCGATATAGGGCAATAGGGTGACGTGCACATAGGCCACGTCGTGGCGGCCCACATCAAGTCGGAACTCGCGGATCGCCTCCAGGAAGGGCAGCGATTCGATGTCGCCCACGGTGCCGCCGATCTCCGTGATCACCACATCGGCTCCACTGTTGGCGGCCACCCGATGGATGCGTTCCCGGATCTCTCCAGTGATGTGGGGGATCACCTGCACGGTGCCGCCCTCGTAATCCCCCCGGCGCTCCTTGTTGATGACCGCCTGATAGATCGAGCCGGTGGTGACGCTGTTGAGGCGCGACATGGCCGTGTCGGTGAAGCGCTCGTAGTGCCCCAGGTCTAGATCGGTCTCGGCGCCGTCCTGGGTGACGAACACCTCGCCATGCTGGTACGGGCTCATGGTGCCCGGATCCACGTTGAGGTAGGGATCGAGCTTCAGGATCGAAACGTTGTAGCCCCGGCTCTTGAGCAGGCGCCCCAGGCTGGCCGCCACGATTCCCTTGCCGATGCTGGAGACCACCCCGCCCGTCACGAAGACGAACTTCGTGCACAGGCTGCGGGCTGGGGGGGTCATGGCAACCGGAGCTGTGGGTCCAATCTACCGGGACCCGAGGGTGGATCGCCAACAGGGCTCAGTCGAGGCTGCCGAGAAACTCCCGCATGCGCTGGTGCTGGCAGGGCTGCCGCAGTTTCACCAGGGCCTGGGCTTCGATCTGACGCACCCGCTCCCGGGAGATGTGCAGGTGGGTGCCGATCTCGGTGAGGGTGCGGGGCTGGTCATCGTTCAGCCCAAACCGTTCCCGAAGCACCTGGGCTTCCCGCTCTGTCAGCTCACCCAGCAGGTGTTCCATGGCTTCGTGGAGGTGCTGGCGCATCAGGCAGCGCTCTGGCGAGTGGTGCACGTCTTCCAGCAGGTCCCCCAGTTCGGTCTCCAGATCGTTGCCCATGCGTCGCTCGAGCGACACGGTCTGGCTCTGCTGCTCCAGGGTTTGGCGCAGCACCACTTCGCTGAGATCCACGGCGGCGGCCAGCTCCGACAGGCTGGCCGTGCGCCCCAGGCGCTGGGCCAGCTCCCGTTGGGCTTTGCGGATGCGGGCCAGTTTTTCCGTCACATGGGAGGGAATCCGGATCATGCGGCCCTGGCTGGCAATGCCCCGGGTGATGCCCTGGCGGATCCACCAGTAGGCGAAGGTGGAGAAGCGAAAGCCGCGGGTGGGATCAAAGCGCTCCACCCCCCGCTCCAGCCCCAAAGTGCCCTCTTGCACCAGATCAAGCAACTCCAGGCCAGGCTGCTGGTATTTCTTTGCTACGGCCACCACCAGCCGTAGGTTGGCCTGGATCATTCGCTCCTTGGCCCGCCGCCCCTGGTGCAGGGTCTGGCGCAGGGCAGCTTCGCTGGAGCCGCTGGCGCGGGCCAGGGAGGTCAGATCCGTGCCGGGTTTTTCCGCATCAGGGTGCTGCTCCAGGATGCGCTCCCGCCGTTGCACTAGGCGCGCAAGGGTGAGCTCTTCCTCCTCAGAGAGCATGGCCACCCGGCCGATCTCCCTCAGGTATTGACGAACCAGATCCGTGGAGGGACCTCTGGGCAAAAGCCGGCGCAGGCAACAACGCACCCAGGATGGCCAATGAACGGCCTTGGTGTGGGATTCAGGCGATTTGCTTTGGGATTGCCCCCGTGACGCCCTATGGATTTCCTCAGCTGTTCTCCTCCACCCAGGTGCTGGCCACATGGAGTTCCTTCAGCTGGCTGGGGGCCACACCCGCCGGTGCCCGGGTGAGCAGGCAGCGGGCCTGTTGGGTTTTTGGGAAGGCGATGGTGTCGCGGATCGACTCCTCCCCCGCCAGCAGCATCACCATCCGGTCGAGACCGAAGGCGATGCCCCCATGGGGCGGGGCCCCCAGATCCAGGGCTTCCATCAGGAAGCCGAACTGGGCCTCGGCCTCCTCCAGGGGAAGCCCGATGGTCTGGAGCACTTGGCGTTGGAGGGCCGAATCATGGATGCGCAGGGAGCCGCCCCCCAACTCCAGCCCATTGAGCACCAGGTCGTAGGCCTGGGCCCGGGCCGTGGGCAGCCGCTCCGCCCAGGCGGCTGGATCGCTCCCCAGATCCTCGCCGTTGGGGGCGCAGAACGGATGGTGCAGCGCTTCGAGACGGTTTTCGTCGGCGTTGAACTCAAACATCGGGAAATCCACCACCCAGAGGAAGTTCCAGATGGTGTTGTCCCGGTCGGGGGGCACCAGGCCCAGCTCCCTGGCCAGAAACTGGCGCACCCGATCCAGGGCTTTGTTCACTGTGGCGGTGTCGCCGGCGCCGAAGAGCAGCAGGGTGCCGGGCTGGGCGCCCGTGCGCACCAGCAGCTCCGCCTTTTTCTCCTCGCTGAGGTTGTCCTTGATGGCGCCGATGGAGTCGATCTCGCCCCCTTCCCGCACCCGGATGAAGGCCAGGCCGCCCGCACCGGCGGCCTGGGCCTCGCTGAACACATCCCCTCCGGGCTTGATGCGCACGTTGCTGATGGCCTCGTTTCCCCCCGGTACGGGCAGCACTTTCACGGCCCCGCCTGCAGCCACGGCTCCGCTGAACACTTTGAAGCCCATGTCGGCCACCAGATCGCTCACGTTCACCAGCTCCAGGCCATAGCGGGTGTCGGGCCTGTCGGTGCCGTAGCGCTCCATGGCGTCGGCCCAAGTGAGGCGTGGGAAGGGGAGGGGCAGGTTGATCCCCTTCACGCTCTTCCAGATCGTGGTGATCAGCCGCTCATTGAGGGCCAGGATCTGCTCCTGACTCAGAAAGCTCATCTCCATGTCCAGCTGGGTGAATTCCGGCTGGCGATCCGCCCGCAGGTCTTCATCGCGAAAGCAGCGAGCGATCTGGTAGTAGCGCTCCAGCCCGCCCACCATCAGCAGTTGCTTGAACAGCTGGGGCGATTGGGGCAGGGCAAACCACTCCCCGCCGCACACCCGGGAGGGCACCAGATAGTCGCGGGCGCCCTCGGGGGTGGAGCGGGTGAGCACGGGGGTTTCCACCTCAATGAAGCCTTCACCCTCCAAAAAGCCGCGGATGGCCCGCACGGTGCTGTGCCGCAGGCGAAGGTTGCGGGCCATGCGCTCCCGACGCAGATCCAGATAGCGGTGCTTGAGCCGCAGCTCCTCCCGCACCGGCTCCTCGTCGTGCACCGACACCGGGAAGGGCAGGTTGGCCCGCAGGGGGTTGAGCACCGTGATGGTGGCCGCCAACACCTCCACGGCGCCGGTGGCCAGCCGTGCGTTTACCGATTCAGCTGGTCGATCCCGCACCGTACCGCTCACTTGGAGCACGGTTTCATTGCGCAGGTGGCTGGCGGTGGCGAAGGTGGAGGCGCTGGCCGCCTGAACGCTGGGGTCTGCACTCACCACCTCCGGATCCACCGTGATCTGCACGGTGCCGCTGCGGTCGCGCAGATCGATGAAGATCACCCCGCCATGGTCGCGTCGGCGGTCTACCCAGCCGTGGAGGGTGACGCTGCGCCCCCGATCCTCCTGGCGCAAGTCGCCGCACCATTGGCGGCAGTGCTCAAGGAACCCGGGGCTGCCCATGGGGGTGTGGGAGGAGCAAACCGCTGAGTTTCCCATGGCGCATCCCTGGGCCCTTCGGGCTTGATCTAAGTTGTGGCGGTTCTGATGGACGCATGACCCGGCCTTTCCCCCTGGTCACGGTGGGTGCCTTGGTCAGCAATCCCGCCGGCCAGGTGTTGATTGTGCGCACCACCAAATGGCGCGGCACCTGGGGCGTGCCCGGAGGAAAGGTGGAATGGGGCGAAACCCTCGAAGATGCGCTGCGGCGGGAATTCTTGGAGGAGGTGGGCCTGGAACTCAGCCAGGTGGCGTTCGCCCTCCACCAGGAAGCGGTGGACGATCCCCAGTTTCACTGCCCGGCCCACTTCCTGTTGATGAACTACTTCGCCCACAGCGAGCAGACCGCCATCATCCCCAACCACGAAATTGTGGAGTGGGCTTGGCTGGCGCCGGAGCAGGCGCTCACCTATCCCCTCAACACCTTCACCCGCATCCTGGTGCTCCAGGCCATGGAGCGGGACCTGCCCAGTGGCGTGAGGGCATGAGCAACGCTCCGCTCGTGTCGGTCATCACACCCGTGTTGCCGGCCCATTCAACCTGGTTGACCGCTGCCTGGCACAGCCTGCAGCAGCAGGATTTCGGGCTGGAGCACCCATGGGAGTGGTTGGTGCAGCGGGATGGGCCGGGACCCCTCAAGGAGCCCCTTCCTGACGACAGCAGGATTCACCAGCACACCAACCCGGTGTCCTTTGGTCCAGCCCTGGCCCGTACCCTGGCCCTGGCACGGGCCCGCGGGTCGTTCGTCAAAGTGCTCGATGCGGATGATCTCCTGACCCCGGGGCAACTGGGCCGGGAGGTGGCGCTGTTTCAAAACCATCCAGGGGTGGGCTGGGTGACCAGTGCCGCTCTCGATCTCTTACCCAATGGGACTTGGGCCGCCCCGGAGTGGCAACAGCCCGAGGGGTCCATACCCATTGGCTCGGTGGCCAGCTGGTGGCGCCAGCATGGCCGACAGCCGCCTGTCCATCCCGCCAGCCTCTGCGTGCGCACCGACCTGTTGCGGGCGCTTGGGGGATGGATGGCCCTGCCCGCCTCGGAAGACACCGGCCTGCTGCTGGCTCTCAACGCCGTGGCGGAGGGTTGGCATCTTGGCGAGACGGGTCTGCTCTATCGCAAGTGGTCGCCCCAGCTGACCGCTTCGGCCCTGCTGGAGCCCAGCTCCTCCCATCGCAGGGATGCCTACGCCATAGCAGAGCAGCGGGCTGGGGCACTGAGGGCGTGGGGTGTGCGTTGGCCGGCGGCCCCCCAGACCGCTCAGATCAGATAGCCACCGCTCACCTTGATGTTGGTGCCGGTGATGTAGCCGCTGGCCGGGTCGGCCAGAAACAGCACCGCCCGAGCTACCTCTTCCGCTGTGCCAAAGCGGCCGGCGGGGATGCGTTCGAGAGGCGGTTTGCGCTCGGAGTTGTCCAGAGTGCCGGGGGAGACCCCATTGACCGTGATGCCGTGGGGAGCTTCGGTGACGGCCAGGGTGCGGGTGAGCATGAGCACGCCGGTTTTGCCGATCTTGTAAGGCGTCAGGCCCGGAACGGCCCGAAGGGAATCCGCGTCCACATCGATCAGGTTCACGATGCGTCCGAACCCCTGCTGGCGCATGGTGGGCAGGGCGGCCTGGCAGGCGTGGAAGGTGATGTGGAGGGTCTGCTCCACGGCCCAGTGCCATTCCGCAGAGGTGGTGGCATCCAGGCGCTTCCACAGGATGCCGCAGGCATTGTTGACCAGGATGTGCAGACCCCCCATGGTGTGGGCAGCCTGCTGAAAGGCGGTTTCGGTGGCCGCGGCATCGCCCAGATCCGCCGACAGTGCCATGGCCCGGCGCCCCCTGCGCTCCACCTCCGCCACCACCTCCTCTGCCTCGGTCGCGCTGGCGTAGTAGTGGATCACCAGGTCGGCACCGGCCTCGGCCAGAGCCAGGGCGATGGTGCGACCCGTGCGTTTGGCGGCGCCGGTGACCAGGGCTACCTTTCCTTCCAGGGGGAGGCTGCTCATGCTCCCTCGATGGTTTCGGCTGTCATCAGGGCCTCGAGGATATCGGGATGGTGGGTGCGGATGATGTCGGCGCCGGCGAAGAGCACGTTGGAGGCAAACAGGATGCGGGCCAGCCGCTCCGGCTTGCGGGCGGCGTAGAGCAGGATCGGACAGCCCAGCACCCGCAGCCGATCCAGGTTCCAGAGCACGCTGTTCTGCAGCTGGATCTTGCCGAAGTCGTCGGTGGCCGGGTGGATGATGCCCAGGTTGGGATCAATGATCACCTCAGGCACCCCGGCCGCCCGGGCCTGCTCCACCCGGGGGCCTAGGTGGTCGAGCAGCCCCTGCAACCGGTAGGGCACAGGAGCCGCATCCCGCATGCGGTAAGCATCGCCATAGGGCATGTAAGTGAGGATCAGCGAGGCTCCGGCCGCGGCGATGGCCCCCAGGGCCTCTGGGCTGATCTCGGCGCCGGTGAAGTTGATGGTGGTGGCTCCCTCCGCCAGGGCCACCTGCACGGTATTGGAGCTCCAGGTGTCCACGGACACCCGATAGCCCTCCTGGCGCAGGCGGCGCAGGGGGGGCAGGAGCCGGTGCTGCTCCTCCACGTCGTCGATCATGGGGGCGGTGGGCGTGATCGAGCGGGCCCCAAGATCCAGGCAGCTGCAGCCATGGGCCGTCAGCCAGGCGGCCCGCTCCAGCATCTCCCCCTCGCCGGTGACCACGGAATCGCGCACCATCGATTCGGGGGAGAGGTTGATCACCCCAAGCAGGGAGGGGGCGCTGGGTAGGAGCATGGCGGTGAGCTGGCAGGGAAGAGCAAAGTGGCGGTGGGCGTTTAGGGCTGGCCCATGGCGGCTGTATCGGCCCCCACGGCCTCCACCAGGCGGGGGAGGGCATCCGGCCGGAGACGGCTCACCTCATCCCAGGTGGGGGTGAGGGGAATCTGACGATCTTCCTCCACGAAGCGGCGCCCCGCTTCAAAAAGATTGGTGGCAAAAAAGTCCACGGCCTGCTGCTCCTGTCCCCGGTTGATCTGCAGGCCGTTGATGGCGGCATCGTGGGCATAGGAATCCATCAGGTCGAGCACGATCCGCTGGTAGGCCGTCACCACCGTGCGCACCAGCCCCAGGTCCACCACCTGCCCCTGGCTGGCGAGCCCCCGGAACAGGCTGAGGGTGATGTCCCGGCTCATGCGGGCCAGGCCCCGATCCG
>JBBARZ010000056.1:0-13750 GCA_040399505.1 Cyanobium sp. | reverse complement strand
CTGATCGCCTGATCACTTCTCCTAGATCTTTCGGTTCCGCACCGTGCGGGCCCAACCCTTTCCTCAGGGAGTTTTCACCCTGGGGTTTTTTGTTTGTCCCCCGTCCTTTCCCTCTCCAGCTGTTCCTTGATCTCCGCGATGGCCCTGGGAAGGCTGCTCTGGAGGCTGCCAAGCCGAAGAAGCCGACCGGACACCACCCCCGTGAGATCCTCCAGGGCTTGGAGGACTGGTTCTGGGCGGAGATCGGCAGGAGCGGTCGAGAGAAGACCATGGGCCCGGCCCGGTTGCCAGTTGGCCAGCAACACCACGGAGCGGTAAGCCAAGGGCCAGGGATTGGAAGGGGTTTGCTGCTGGAGAAGGCCATACCACTGGGCCGCCTCCGTGGGCCGGTTGCGCAAGGTGGCGATGAGGGCCAGGCTCCAGAGCGCATTGGGGTCCTGAGGCTGGTGCTGCAGGCGTTGCTCGGCCCATTGGCGCACTCGATCCTGATAGAGGAATTGGGCGTCGAGTTGGTGCTCCGGTCCAATGCGGGCAAACACGGGCGCTAAACCTGCTGGTCCCCGTTCCATCCCTCGTGCCAGTTGGATGAAGGTGGAATCAAAGCGCTCGGGTGGGTTCCCTGGCTTGCGCTGCCAAAGCTCCACCTGCCGGCCCGCGCTCCAGGGCCACGCCTTCACCCGCTCGAAGCGCCCGTCAGCGCGCACCCGATGGCTGAGCTCCCGGGAGTTGGGGCGATTGGTGCCCTGATCTCCCGTGGCCAGAAGAATCCAGCGGCTTCTCTCCAACACGAGCGGATGCTCATGGCGGGCCCGTCCCAGCCGTCGTCCTTCAATGCGTCCCCCCCCGAGGCGCCCGAAGGTGGTCACTGTCTGTTCGTTGATTTCGGGGTTTCCAGGCACCACCAGCAAGGTGGTGGGTGTTTCCCCAACCAGCGTCCGTAGGTGGCCTGTGATCTCGGCCAGCGGTGCTGGGGCGCTGTGCTGGATCTGCCCTGCTGCCCCCTGGGCCGACTGGGTGGCCGTGCCAGCCACACCCGTGAGTAGAAGAACCCAGGCCAGGGATGGCCCACCGAGGCGCCTGAGCCACCAGCCCACCTCCCACCAGGCGCGAGCTAGGAGAATCACCACCAGCGGAAGCACCGGGGTGATGTAGCGGGCGTCTTTGTTCGGACTGAGGGTGGTGAAGAGCCATCCGCCTACGATGCAGACCCCCAGCCAACCCCATCCCTCAGGAAGGCCTATCCAGGCTTTGCTCTGGCCGATGTTCCTCAGCCCGCGCCATCCGAGAAACGCTGCCACGGGCAAGGCCGGTAGAAGCACCAGACCCAGCTGAGCCGGTAGACGCCTTAGGTACCAGGTGAAGGAGACCCAGCTCCAGACGGGTGGATCGCCCTCTGCGGCCGCGGATTCCAGGACGGCTCGATTGGTTCCCCCCAGGGTGGTGATCCAGTTGTGGTGGAGCCAGGGCAGCAGCAGGGCCAGCACCACGGCAGCTCCCACCACCATCTGCCAGCGCTGTTGGCGCCGGCCCAAGTTGATCCCCACAGCCAAGAACACCGGTCCAGCCAAGAGCAGCAGGGCACTCTGTTTCACGAGCAGGGCCCCAGCCATGGCCAGGGCCGCCGCCACCAGCGCCCCCCACCGTCCCCCTTGCGGACCCTTGCCTTGCCAGCGCCCTAAGAGCCAGAGCGCCAGGGTTGCTGTAGCCGTCAAGGGCAGATCCAGGGTGTAGTCCACCCGCGGATGGATCAGCCCTGGGGCGAGCAGAAGCAAGGCGGCGCAGAGCAGGCCAAAGCCCTTCCCCAGCAACCCTCGCCCCCAGAGGGCCACCACCGCCATCAGGAGGGCCTGCCAGAGGGCCAGGGCCCAGCTGGCCTGATCCGGTGAGTCGCCAGCGATGGCCATCACGGTGCCATTCACCAGGGAGGCCAACGGCGGAATTTTGGGTGAAAGATCCAACAAAGCGGGCCAGCCGTTCCACTGGCCAGGGCGAAGAAGGCCCAGGGCCCGCCCGTGGTCAACGGCACTATTGAGGTAATCGGCCTGGTCCCAACTTGGGAGGCGCTGATCGAGGACCAGCCAGAGGCGATCAGCTGCGGTGGCGACAGCCCAGAGGGCCGCCAGACTGATCCACCAGAGGAGGTCTGGCTGCTTCGGGCTGATCGGGCGAGGGGGAGAAATGGTCTGCAGCGCACCAGAGAAAGCTGTCCGCAGTGTGGCCCCCAGAACCCCTTGGCAAAAGGTGCTGAAACCATTGCTGCAACACTCCAGCCAAGGGCGTTCAGTGTTCTGTCACACCCAAGGAGGTACTTCAAGGAACATCTCGCCACAATTCATGTGGCGCTTTGCGCCTGTTGTGTGAGGTTTAACCCCATGAAACTATTCCAGCAACTGCTGGTGGCGCCTGCGGCCTTGGGCCTGATGGCGCCCTTCGCGGCCAATGCCGCCGACCTCAATCTCAATGGCGTCAACCAGTACGCCAGTGAAGAGCAGGTCACCAGCATCAACCAGTTCAGTGATGTCAAGCCCACCGATTGGGCTTTTCAGGCGCTCTCCAACCTGATTGAGCGTTACGGCTGCGTCGCCGGCTATCCCGACGGCACCTACCGCGGCCAGCGGGCCATGACCCGCTACGAGGCAGCTGCTCTCCTCAATGCATGCCTCGATCGCATCACCGAAATCACCGATGAGCTCAAAAAGCTCATGAAGGAATTCGAGAAGGAGCTTGCCGTGATTCGCGGCCGTGTGGATGGTCTCGAAGCCCGTGTGGGTGAACTGGAAGCCAATCAGTTCTCCACGACCACCAAGCTCAAGGGTGTTGCCACCTTTGTAATCGGTGCCAACAGCTTCAGCGGTGACGCTCGCCCTGGCCTTTTTGACGAAGCAATTTTAGACAGCCTGGGCACCTCTGGTTTCCCTGCTAAGTATTCGCGGACGGCCAAGACCCTTGACGGAGCAACCTCCTTCGCTTACGACCTGAGTCTCTACCTGGACACCAGCTTCACGGGTAAGGATCTGCTCCGCACCCGTCTGCGGGCCGGTAACTTCGGCAGCTCCCCCTGGAGTGGCACCAACAATCCCATTGGCCTTAATGCCATGGAGATTGCTTTTGAAGAAGGTGGCCTAGGTGATGGCAGCGATGTCGTTGCCGTCAACCGCCTCTTCTACCAGTTCCCCATCGGCAGCAGCTTCACGGCTACCATCGGTGGCCGCGTCCGTCAGGACGACATGCTAGCCATGTGGCCTAGTGCCTATCCGGCTGACACCGTTCTCGACATCTTCACCTATGCCGGTGCTCCCGGCACCTACAACCTGAACCTCGGTGCAGGTGGTGGTCTGTGGTGGAAAGCCGGCGGCTTCAGTGTGAGCGCCAGCTACGTAAGCGCCAACGGTGATGGTTCTTCCCCCGGAATTAACGTTCCTTTCGCCGAAGACCAGCTTTGCGGGCCTAATTCTGGTGGCATTGGCAACGCTTGCTCCACCTCCACCTTCACCGGCCAGGTGGCCTACGGCGGTGACAATTTCGGTCTGGCTGTGGCCTACAGCTACTCCCAAAATGGCGCTGGCCTCTACGGCGGCAATGGCACCCCACTGGCGGTTTACGCCTCTTCCTTTGCTGACAACACCAATTCCGTTGGTGTGAGTGGCTATTGGTCTCCATTCTCGGGTGCCCTGTTCCCCTCCATCAGTGCGGGTTGGGGCATCAGCGGCTACAGCCTCGATGGTGCGGGTGACGATTCTTGGATCGATGGCGCTCGCAGCCAATCCTGGTATGTGGGTCTGCAATGGGCTGATGTGTTCTGGAAGGGCAACGCCTTCGGCATGGCCGTGGGTCAGCCCACCTTCATCACCAGTGTTGACAACAGCATCCCCGACAACCCCAACACAAAGACCCCCAACGACGGCAACTATGCCTGGGAATGGTGGTACAAATTCCAGGTCACCGACAACATCAGTGTGACTCCCGCCCTTTATTACCTGAGCGCCCCCCTGGGTCAGCTTCAGAAGGATGATGGCGATTCCCTCAGCAACTTTGGTGGCCTTGTGAAGACCACCTTCCGCTTCTGATAGATCAAAAACCTATCCTCAAATCTGAGCCGGCTGCATCGCAGCCGGCTTTTTTTTTCTGGAAGGCTCGCTACATTTCTTTCCAAGTGGATTTTGTTGCTGGGAAAGGGATGAAACGCGTTCAGCAACGTCTGCTGTTGCTCCCAGCCCTGGCTCTGATCGCCTCGCCGGCATGCCAGGCCGCCGATGGCAATCCGAATGCTCTGAATGCCTACGCCAGCTCAGATCAGGTAAGTGGCATCAGCCAGTTCGGTGACCTCCAGCCCACGGACTGGGCTTATCAGGCGCTCTCCAATCTGATCCAGACCTACGGCTGTGTGGCCGGCTATCCCGACGGCACCTACCGCGGTCAGCGCACCATGACCCGCTACGAAGCCGCTGCCCTTCTGAATGCATGCCTGGATCACATCAGCGAGACCACCGATGAGCTCAAAAAGCTCCTGAAGGAATTCGAGAGAGAGATGGCCCACCTCCGTGGCCGGGTGGATGGCCTCGAAGCTCGTGTGGGGGAACTGGAAGCCAGCCAATTCTCCACCACCACCCGGCTTCGTGGCGTTGCCACTTTCGTGGTGGGGTCCAACACCTTCGCTGGTGATGCCCAGCCCGATCTCTTCGATTCGCTCGTTCTCCTCGGCATTGGCGGGCTCCCATTTACTTCTAACACCGTTCAATACGCCAACACCGCCCGGGCCTTGGATGCAGCCACGGCCTTCGCCTACGACCTGAGTGTGTACCTCGATACGAGTTTCACTGGGGCAGATCTTCTACGCGCGCGTCTGCGGGCAGCCAATTTCGGCAACAGCCCTTGGTTTGGTACGAACAATCCCATAGGCCTCAATGCTCTGGAGATTGCCTATGAAGAACTCTGCGGCGATTCTGATTGCGGAGATGTGGTGTCCGTCAACCGTTTGTTTTACCAATTCCCCATTGGTGCTGGGTTCACCGCCACCATCGGAGGCCGTGTCCGTCAAGATGAGATGCTCGCCATGTGGCCCAGTGCCTACCCGGCGGACACCGCCCTTGATGTGTTCACCTACGCCGGAGCTCCGGGGGCTTACAACAAAAGCCTGGGAGCTGGAGGGGGGTTGTGGTGGAAGAGTGGAAGCGGCTTCAGCTTGAGTGCCAGCTATGTCTCCCTCAATGGCCACCAGGGCTCACCGGGGCTTGGCACATCATTTGGGGAATCATGCGATGACAACAGTGGTGGTCTGGCCACCCGTTGTTCCCAATCCACCTTCACGGGGCAGATGGCTTACGGGGAGGAGAGCTTTGGTCTGGCTCTGGCATACAGCTATGCCCAGAGGGGTGCGGGCCTCTACGGCGGCAATGGAACGCCCCTCGCGGTTGCGGCCTCCTCCTTTGCCAACAACGCCAGCTCCGTTGGGATCAGTGGCTATTGGTCGCCCGTCATCAGCCCCTTGTTCCCTTCCATCAGCGCTGGTTGGGGCATCAGTGGCTACAGGTTGGAGGATGACGGAGTGCTGTTCAGCTGGATTGATGGGGCCCGCAGCCAGTCCTGGTACGTGGGTTTGCAGTGGTCAGATGTGTTGGCCAAGGGGCATGTCTTTGGCATGGCCGTGGGGCAACCCACTTTCATCACACGAGTTGACACCGCAATTCCGGATGAGCCCAACCTCCGTATCCCGAATGACGGGAATTACGCCTGGGAATGGTGGTACAAACTCCAACTGCGCGATTCCATCACCATCACTCCTGCGATCTACTACTTGAGTGCTCCCTTGGGGCAACTACAGAAGAATGAGGGGGGAACTCTCAGCAACTTCGGTGGCCTTGTGAAAACCACCTTTCGCTTCTGATCGGAATTCCATGTGATCTGCGCTACATCTGGCGGTAGTCGCTGCGTCTGGTAGCCACGACTGCACTCTTTACAATCACCCCAACTCCCATAGGGAGCTTCCTCTTTTTGGTGTGAGGACCAAATGAAATTCTTCCAGCAACTGCTGGTTGCGCCTGCCGCGTTGGGGTTGCTTGCTCCATTCGCTGGTCATGCGGCCGAAATCGACCTGTTGGGCGTCAAAAAATACGCCAGCAAAGACCAGGTCACCAGCATCAACCAGTTCAGTGATGTCAACCCCACAGACTGGGCCTACCAGGCGCTTTCCAACCTGATCGAGACCTACGGGTGCGTTGCGGGTTATCCCGACGGTACCTACCGCGGCCAGCGGGCCATGACCCGCTATGAAGCGGCTGCCCTGCTCAATGCCTGCCTCGATCGCATCACCGAGATCACCGATGAGCTCAAGAAGCTCATGAAGGAATTTGAGAAGGAACTCGCCGTGGTTCGCGGCCGGGTGGATGGGCTGGAAGCCAAGGTGGGTGAGCTGGAGGCCAATCAGTTCTCCACCACCACCAAGCTGCAGGGTCAGGCCACCTTTGTGATCGGTGCGGTGAATGCCAGCGGTGATCGCCCTGGCTCCGGGGTGTTTGCTCCACCGGCTCCCGCCACCCTCGGCACCCGTAATGCCGCCGAAAGATACGACAGCCTCTACGGCGCCACCTCCTTCAACTATGACTTGCGCCTAAACTTCATAACGAGCTTCACAGGCAAGGATCAGCTCTACACCCGCCTGCGGACGGGCAACTTCAGCAATGCCTTCAATGGCAATGGCGTCAACCTGACGGCCCTGGACGTGGCCTCTAATGGCTTCGGCAGCACAAGCTGTGGTGATAACCGCAATTGCTCCGATGTGGTGGGCATCGACCGTCTGTATTACCGCTTCCCCATCGGTAACCAGTTTGAAGCCATCATCGGTGCCAAGTATCGAAATACGGAATTCCTGGGAGCTAACCCAGGGGTTTATGGCAGCGGCAAAGGCGACCGCATTCTCGATTACTTCTCCCTCCATGGCGCCCCTGGTGTTTACAACAAAGCCACCGGCGCCGGCGGCGGTCTGATTTGGAAAACCCCCTACAAGCTCTGGGGAGGAGGGTTTAGTGCCACTGCAAGTTATGTGGCTCCGAATGGCGATTCGGGTTTCACCAATATTGACGATAATTATTTCGCCTGTAACGCTCTCGAGGGTGGCATCGGTAACGATTGCTCCCGGGCCAGCTTCCTTGCCCAGTTGGGCTGGACCTCAAAAGTTTGGGGAGTTTCGGCTGGTTACCGCTATGGCCAGCGTGGTTCTAACTTCCGCCGTGGTACCAACTTCGTTGCCTCCAACAGTTGGTTCCTAGCGAATGGTGAATCCAACAGCGTGGCTTTGAATGCTTTCTTCCAGCCCTCCAGCGCTGGTTTCATCCCCTCCATCAGCGTCGGTTGGGGCCTCAACTCCCTTTCCAACAACGAGGTGCGATCGACCGGTATCGAATTTGAACTCCCCTACGTCACTGAGTCCCAAAGTTGGTACGTCGGTCTGCAGTGGAATGATGTGTTCTGGGGTGGCAATTCCCTGGGTATGGCCGTGGGTCAGCCCACATTTGCTACCACCCTCAGCAAAGGGAGCAACAAGGACCTGACTGATTTCGTCAACGACGGGAACTACGCCTGGGAATGGTGGTATAAATTCCAGGTCACCGACAACATCAGTGTCACACCTGCCATCTTCTGGCTGAGTCGTCCCTTGGGTGCCCTCACAAACACCCTCAACCTCGACGGCACAACGGATCGTTCGAACACTTTCGGTGTGTTTGGCGGCCTGGTTCAGACCACGTTCCGCTTCTGATCCCGCACCTTTCCTCACACACAATCCCAGCCCCCGCAAGGGGGCTTTTTTTGCGCCAGGCGCCGCAGGAAGATGGGGGCACCCACCCGATGTTCCTTTGGCAGGCCAGCGAACCGCCGACTTCTATGCCGTGTTGGGTGTGAATCCTGCGGCTTCGGCGGCGGACATCAAGGCCGCCTATCGGGCCCTCGTGAAACGCCACCACCCGGATGCTGGGGGAGATGAACACACCATCCTTGCCCTAAATGCGGCCTGGGAGGTGCTCGGGGATCGGGAGCGTCGACGCCGGTATGACGCCGAGCAGCTTCGCCCCCGTGGCCGCTCCAGCCCCTCAGCACGATCGCCTTCCAGCCACCATGGCGATGGCCTTCTCCTCGACTGGTTGCAGCAGGTTTATGCCCCCATCGACCGATGGCTGGGCCAGGTGATCAACCCCTTTGCCGCCCAGTTGCGTGCCCTCGCGGCCGACCCCTACGACGATGCACTCATGGAGGCCTTTAGTAGCTTTCTTCAGAACAGTCAGGCCCGGATGGACAAGGCGGAGCAGCTCTATCGCTCCAAGGCCTGCCCTGCCGTGGCAAAGGGCTTCAGCCTTCACCTCTACCACTGCCTCAGACAGGTGCAGGATGCCTTGATGGAACTGGAGCGTTACACCCTGGGCTATGTGGATGATTATCTAAGGGATGGCCGCGAGATGTTGCGGGAGGCCAAACGGCAACGGGATCAGCTGCACCAGGAGCGACGGCGGCTCGAGATCTAGACCCTTACCCCCCATAGCTCGCGAGCTGGTCCAGGCGCAACCACACGTCGGGCACGGGCCTCCGCCAGCGAATCTGTGCAAAGTCGCCCTTCACCGCGAGGATTTCCCCAGGCCCCTCCACCACATAGGCCGGGGGCACGGGATCACTGGCGGAGGCTTCCAGGCTGCCGCGGTAAGCCTGAAGATTCAGGCGCACCAGGGCTCCTTTTTTCAGGGCCTCTGGCTTGGCCGGTGTCGTTGGGGTCGCAGTGGAGGAAGGAGAACTGGGCTGGGGGGAGGGATCGGCCATGGCCGGGCGGCAGGATCGCTGGCACCCTAGGCCCCCTGCAGAGCTATGGGCTGCCCCACGCCTGTCAGATCAGCCACTAGCCTCGGGCCGCAGATTGGGAGTCAGGCATGCGCTTGCTGCTGCTGGGTTGTTCGGGATTTGTGGGGCGCGAACTGGTGCCTTTCCTTTTGGAGCTCGGCCACGACCTGACACTGGTGAGTCGGCAGAGCCAACCGTTTCCTACCTTGGAGGGGGATCGTGTGCGCTGTTTGCAGCTCGATCCAGCGGATCCGGCGAGCTGGGAGTCGGCCGACTTGCAGGGGGCCCTTGCCTCTTCGCAGGGCGTGGTCAACTTGGTGGGAGAACCGATCGCTGAACGCCGCTGGAGCGAGGTCCAACGGCAGATCCTTCGCAGCAGCCGCTTGCTCACCACCACGGCTTTGGTGAAGGCGATCGCCCAACTTCCCACGCCCCCCCAGGTGCTGGTGAGTGCCTCAGCGGTGGGGGTGTATGGCTCGAGCGATGAAGCCACGTTTGTGGAATCCAGCCCGGCGGCCAGTGATTTTCTTGGCCAGCTCTGTCAGGACTGGGAAGCTGCAGCTCTGGCAGCAGCCAACATCTGCCGTGTGGTCGTGCTGCGTCTTGGCATCGTGCTAGGCCCCGATGGCGGTGCCCTCGGCAAAATGCTGCCGGTGTTCCGCGCTGGCTTTGGGGGCCCCGTGGGATCGGGCCAGCAATGGATGAGTTGGATCCATCGCCACGACCTCTGCCGTCTGGTGGCCACCGCACTCGAGGATTCCAGCTACCAGGGCATCTACAACGCGGTGGCCCCTGAGCCCGTGCGCATGGCCGACTTTGCCAGAAGCCTGGGGCTTGTGCTGGGCCGTCCCTCCATGCTCCCCGTACCTGCGCCAGTGCTCAAGGTGATGTTGGGGGATGGGGCTGCTGTAGTTCTCGAAGGTCAGCAGGTCAAGCCCCAGCGGCTCCTGGAGCAGGGCTTCCAGTACGACACTCCCGATCTCAGGGCTGCCCTCGCCGCCTCCACCAACCCAGCCCCCCGCTGATCAGCGCTCCCAGCATCAGCACCCCAATCGCCGGTTGAAAGAGGACAGGCCAAAGCCGCTGAAAGGCGGATAACATCCCCTCGATCCCCCGCAGATGCAGACCCACCCCGATCCCAAACCACAGGGCACCTGCCAGCACCACAAAGACATTCAGCACGAGCACACGGTCGAGCCCCTGTTGCCAGCTCTCTAACCATGGGCGGGGCAACTCAGCTGGATCAGGTGGCATGGGAGGGAGGGCTGAGAGATTCCAGTTTGGCCATCAGAGCTTCCACCATGCGAACCGTGCCCCCCGGCTCGCCGAGCCTCTCCAGGGCCACCTTCCCCATCTCCTCTCGCCACCTCGGCCCCGCCTCGGGATCAGCCAGATGGTCCAGCTGGGCGGCAGCCATTTGCGCCGTGGCCTTCAAGGTGGTGGCTGCCCCGACGGGGCCTGGAGCGCAGCTCACCGCCGGCCCAAGCAAGCGGCGTTGCGCTTCGGCAAATCCTTCCGTGAACTGGGGCCCTGCTCCTGCCAGCTGGAGCACGGGTTTGCCAAGCCCTACGGCCTGCTCGGCCGCCGTGCCAGCCATGGCCAGCAGAAGATCGCTGCTCTGGAGCACCCCCCAAAAGTGATCTGCCACCAGCTCCACCCGCAGGGCCCCGCACCGGAGCACAGACTTGTCCCCCTCCCCTGGGGAGGGCTCAAGGCTCCAGCCTGAGGCGGCTGCCGCCCGCCCGATCTCCTCAGTGCTCAGGCTGGGCACCAGGGCTGCCAGGATCTGAAGGCGGCCTGGCCATGGCTCGGGCAGCAGGCGCAAGACCTCCAGCATTTGCAGAAGGTTGGAGCGGGCCTCTGGCAGCCGACTTCCTGGCAGCAGGCCCAGGACTGAGCCCACTCCCGCTTCGGGGGTGAGGGACACTCGCGTTCGTACCCCCTCCTGGAAGGGGTTGCCCACGAAGTGCACGGGGCGTCCCAGCTGCTGGGTCAGATCCTCTGCTGTAAGAGTGTCGCGGCTCCAGAGAAGCTGCACCCGGGATTGCCGCAACAGCCACCCACACGGCCAGGGAAGCCTTAGGCGGCCCTCGTAATGGCTGGAATAAGCCACGAGATACATCGCCAGGGGCTTGCCGGTCAGCCATGCGGCCAGCAAGGGCACCACATCCCCCACCACCACCACCCAGTCGCAGGAGCATCGGCAGCGCCAGGTGGCCCAAAACCGTGCGAGAAGATAGGCCAGCTGCCCTTGCCTGAGTTCGGTGAGGCGTCCACGCAGGCTCGTGTAGCCCAAACCCCCTGTACTGAAGTCGCGGGTGGGCCCCACCACGGGCAGGCCTGCCCGCCTATAGGCCTCTCCATGGCCCACCAGTGGCAGCGCTTGAACGGCCATGCCCTGGGCCCGAAGGGCCTGCCCCAGCAGGGCCCCACTCAGGTCCTCACCGTGGCCATTGCTGATCAGCAAAAGCCGGCTCACCCTTGCAGCCAACCACGCACTTTCTCCATCGCCGACCAGCCGGGGCGTCGGGCCAACCCATCGGCCATCGAATCCTTTAGCTCGTCGCCCAGCTCTGGCGCCATGAGGGTGATGCGATGAATCATCTCGATGTGCTCGCGCACCCCTTTGGCCCCGGTTTCCAGCATCGCCACACTCAGATTCACCCGGGCTTGTGGATCCTGGGGGTTAAGGCGCACGGCCGTGCGGGCCGATTTCAGCGCTTCCTTGGGCTGGTCCAGGAGCAACTGAAGCCATGCCAAACAAGTCCACGCCGCCGATTGGCTTGGCGCTTGGGCCGTGAGCTGGAGAAAATCATCGATCAGATCCTCAGGGGGCTCACCCTGGCGATAGCGCTCCAGGGCCTGCTCAAAGAGGGCTTCGTGGCTGCTGGCCATGGCTTCTTGCAGGACGCTCAGCCTCTCAGGTTCCCACGGCGATGGCGAATGGGATTCAGACGGCGAAGGAACTCCCGCAACCACAGGTTTGGGTGGCGTTGGGGTTGGTGAAGTTGAAGCCACCCCCAATCAGAGCCGTTGAGAAATCCAACTGCAACCCATAAATATAAAGCAGGCTCTTGGGATCGCACACTACGTCAAAGGGGGCGCCTTCGGTGGACTGATAGGTGTATCGCTCGTCGTCGTCCCGAATGCCGGAGGCTTCGATGAAATCCATGGTGTAACTCATGCCACTGCATCCCCCTGAGCGCACTCCTACCCGCAGCACTTTGCCCTGGCCTTGTTGAGCCACCAGGGTGCCGAGCTGGCGCATGGCCGATTCCGTGATCTGGATCCCCCGCCCATCCACGCCCGTGTGGGTGGCCTTTTGGATGACCTCTTCGGAGATGGCAGCTTCCACGGTCTTGATCACTGATCGGTCATTTAAGTCTATGGACCACTGTCCACTGCTGGGCTGGTCGGTTCTCCCCCGCAACACGGTGGCCCCTTCCATAAAGTCGATGCACTGTTGGAGCGTTCGGGTGCGGGTCGCCATCGTGGGAGCAGGGCTGGCAGGGCTATCCGCGGCGGTGGATCTGGTGGATGCAGGCCTGGAGGTGGATCTCTATGAAGCTCGTCCCTTCATGGGAGGGAAGGTTGGCAGCTGGGAAGATCCCGATGGCAATCACATTGAGATGGGGCTGCATGTTTTTTTCTTCAACTACGCCAATCTCTTTGCCCTGATGCGCAAGGTGGGGGCGATCGATCATCTCCTCCCCAAGGATCACACCCATCTGTTCGTGAATCGTGGTGGTGATGTGCGCAGCCTGGATTTTCGTTTCCCCGTTGGGGCCCCCTTCAACGGGCTGAAAGCCTTTTTCACCACCCCCCAACTGGAGGCCATCGATAAGGTCAGAAATGCCCTCGCCCTGGGCACCAGTCCGATTGTGCGGGGGTTGGTGGATTACGAAGGGGCGATGCGGGTGATCCGGGAGCTGGATCGCATCAGTTTTCAGGAATGGTTTCTGGGCCATGGCGGCAATCTGCACAGTATTCAGCGGCTTTGGAATCCCATCGCGTACGCCCTGGGGTTTCTGGATTGCCAGGCCATCTCGGCCCGCTGCATGCTCACCATCTTCCTGATGTTCGCGGCCCGTACGGAGGCCTCCAAACTCAATCTGCTCAAGGGCTCCCCCCACCGCTGGCTTACGGGCCCGATCCTTCGTTACATCGAAGCCCGGGGTGGCCGGCTCCATTTGCGCCACCGGGCCCTCAGACTTGATTACGAAGAGGGTGCCGGTGTGGCAGGCACGCCTACGGGCACCAGGGTCACCGGTCTCACCTTGGGCACGCCCGAGGGCAATATCCAGGTGCATGCCGATGCCTATCTGGCGGCCTGCGATGTACCAGGCATCCAGCGGTTGGTGCCTGAAGCCTGGCGTTGCCACAGCCTGTTTGCCAATCTTGATCGGCTGGAGGCGGTGCCCGTCGCCACCGTGCAGCTCCGCTACGACGGCTGGGTGACGGAGTTGGGGGACACCCCGACAGATGGCCAGCGGCGGAGCGATCTCTCGAGGCCGGTGGGCCTCGACAATCTCCTCTACACAGCAGATGCGGATTTCAGCTGCTTCGCCGATCTGGCCCTGGCCAGCCCGGAGGACTACCGCAAGCCAGGGTTGGGCTCCCTTCTCCAGTGCGTGCTCACGCCGGGGGATCCCTGGATTCCGAAAAAAAACGAAGAGATCGTTGCCCACACCGACAGCCAGGTGAGAGAGCTCTTCCCCTCCTCCCGCAATCTCCAATTGGTCTGGAGCCATGTGGTCAAGCTGGCCCAGTCGCTCTATCGCGAGGCCCCTGGCATGGAGCCCTTCCGCCCGGAGCAGCGAACGCCAATCAGCAACTTTTTTCTCGCCGGCAGTTACACCCGCCAGGACTACATCGATTCCATGGAAGGTGCCACCATGAGTGGACGCCTTGCCGCAGCAGCCATCATGGA
>JBBARZ010000055.1:0-13818 GCA_040399505.1 Cyanobium sp. | reverse complement strand
GCACCACCTGGCGGTTCTGGGTGAGGGTGCCCGTTTTGTCGGAGCAGATCACGGTGACAGAGCCCAGGGCCTCCACCGCCGGTAAGCGACGAATCAGGGCAGCGCGCTGAACCATGCGCTGGGTGCCGATCGCCAGGGTGACGGTGATCACGGCAGGCAGGCCCTCCGGCACGATGGCCACGGCCATGGAGAGAGCCACTTCGAGCAGGTTGAGCAGGGGCTGACCCAGGAACCAGCCTCCCAGCACCACCAGGGCCACCAAGGCCAAGGCGGAGCCCACCAGCACGTTGGCCAGACCATCGAGCCGCTCTTGGAGAGGGGTGGTTTCTCCGCCGGCGGTGTTGATCAGCTCAGCGATCTGGCCCAGTTCGGTGCCCATGCCGGTGGAGGTGACCACGGCGGTGCCTCTGCCCCGGGCCACTTCGGTGCCTTGGAAGAGGCAGTTGAGGCGCTCGAGCACAGGAGTGGAGGGCTCCAACAGGAGGGATGCCTGCTTGTTCACCACTTCTGCTTCCCCCGTCAGGGCCGCTTCCCGTAATCCCAGCTCCACACTCTCAAGGAGGCGGGCATCGGCGGGCACCCGATCCCCTGCCTCCACCCGGATGAGGTCGCCGGGTACGAGCTGTTCGCTGGGCAGGCGTTGCCATTCCTCATCGCGGCGCACCATCACCAGGGGCTGGGCCATCTCCCGCAGGGCCAGGAGAGCTTTCTGGGCACGCGATTCCTGCAGATACCCCAGCAGAGCATTAAGACCCACGATCAAAACAATGGCGATCGCATCTTTGGGAAATTTCTGCTCTACGTAGGCCACACCGGCCGACACAGCTGCCACAGCCAAGAGCATGATCAGCATCACATTGCTGAACTGATCCCAGAGGATGCGCAGGTTGCTGCGCCCTGCGGCCAACTCCAGCCGATTGAGGCCACCATCGGCCAGCCGTTTGGCGCTTTGGGCCGTGCTTAAACCCTGATCCGTGGCCTCAAGCTGGTTCAGACAGTCCTGGGGGGAGAGGGCATGCCAGGACGGCCTTACGGTGGACAGGGTCAACGCATCGGAAGCTCGTTGGGCAGGAACTTAACGCCCTTTGATCCCGTTCGTCGGCCATCGAGGGCGGAAGGCAGGCAGATCCTCGGTTTCGGGATAAGTGGGGCGTTTGATGGCAAGCTTTCCGCGGCTGATCTCCATGCGCCAGCTGTTGATCGGACAGCCCCTACCCACCAGCGCCCATCACGAGGAGCGCTATGGCAACGCCGAGGCCCCGCTGGCGATTCTGAGTTCCGATGCCCTCTCCTCGGTGGCCTATGCCACCCAGGAGATCCTGCCGATCACGGCCCTAATCGTGGGTCTGATGGTGATTGTGGGCACCAGCTACCGAGGTGGGCTTCTACCTCCAAACAGGTACAAGCCTATTTCCCTATGGGCAAACCGTTCTTTAAGATAGCGGCCTGTTCTCCGCGTCCATGAGCAACTTCCTCTCGGTGGCCGCCACCCTGCCAGGTCTGATCACCCTGGTGGTGTTCGCGGGGGCGATCCTGCTGTTCGTCACCGGCTGGTTGGTGCCGGAGGTGGTGGGCCTCCTGGCAGCGGCCCTGCTGGTGGCCTTCAAAGTTCTTAAGCCGGATGAAGCCGTGCAGGGCTTCGGTAGTCCAGCCCTGATCACTCTGATGGGCCTCTTCGCCTTATCGGCGGGCCTTTTTCGCAGCGGCGGCCTGGATCGCCTCAGGGCCCTGATCGGTTCCGATGCCGTGCGCAGCCCTCGGCGCATGATCGCCCTGTTGGTGGGTGTGGTGGCGCCGGTGTCGGGCTTCATCCCCAACACCCCGATCGTGGCCACCCTGCTTCCCGTGCTGGAGGGCTGGTGCCATCGCCGGCGCATCGCCCCCTCCAAGGTGCTGCTGCCTCTGTCGTTCGCCACCGTGCTGGGCGGCACAATTTCCCTACTGGGCACCTCCACCAACCTTCTGGCGAGCGATGTGAGCCGCCAACTGGGCTATGGGCCGCTGGATCTGTTCAGCTTCACCGCCATCGGCATACCGGTGTGGCTGCTGGGAAGCCTTTACATGATCTGGGCCAGCGACCGTCTGCTGCCGGATCGGGGCCTCGATGGGGACGATCTGCTCGGTGGGCTGGCCCGGGAGGGCTACCTCACGGAGGTGCTGATTCCAGCGGGTTCTGAGCTCGTGGGCCAGACCCTGCATGCCAGCCGCCTGCAGCGACGCTTTGATGTGGACGTGCTGGAGCTTCAGCGGGGCAGCGAAATTTTTGGCTCGCCCCTGGCGGAGCGGGTGCTGCAGGGGGGGGATCGGCTGGTGCTCCGCTGCAACAGGGAAACCCTGCTGCGCCTGCAGCAGGAGCACACCGTGGTGCTCTCCCCTGCTGGGGATCAAGAGGAGGCGATCCAGGAGCTCTCCCGCCCGGACATCACCACCCAGCGCATCGTGGAGGTGCTCCTGCCCAATGGCTCCACCCTGGCGGGGGCTAGCCCCCGCGACCTACGTTTTCGCCAGCGCTACAACGCCACCCTGATGGCCGTAAGGCGTGGCAACCAGGTGTTGCGAGAGCGGCTGGGCAAGGTGGTGCTCCAGGCTGGTGATGTGCTCTTGCTGCAGGCGCCGGTGGATGCGATCCGGGGCATGCAGGCCAACAACGATCTGGTGTTGCTGGATGAATTGGAAAAGGATCTGCCCACCACCAACCGCAAAGGGGTGGCACTGCTCATCGGCGCGCTGGTGATCCTGCTGCCGATGTTCAAGGTGCTGCCCCTCATGGCGGCGGTGCTCCTAGCGGTGGTGGCCATGGTGGCCACCGGCTGCCTGCGGCCCGGCGAGCTGCAACGATCCATCCGCTGGGATGTGATCCTGCTGCTGGGCTCGCTCTCCTGCTTCTCCGTGGCGATGCAAAAAACGGGGTTGGCGGAAGCCCTGGCCAAGGATCTCCTGCACTCGCTCCAGGGCTGGCCGGCCTACGGCGTGTTGTTGGTGGTGTTCGTGCTGGCCCAGCTCTTCACCGAAGCCCTCAGCAATGGAGCCACGGTGGTGCTGCTGATGCCAATTGCCACCGAACTGGCCAAGGGCCTCCATCTGCCGCCCATGGCCTTCATCTTTGCCATTCTGTTTGCGGCCAGCCAGAGCTTCCTCACCCCGATCGGCTACCAGACCAACCTGATGGTGTTTGGCCCGGGGCGCTATCGCTTTCTCGACATGACACGCTATGGGGCCCCCCTGACCTTGATGTTGGCCATCACGGTGCCCTGGCTGATCTGCCGCTACTTCGGGCTCTGAGCGATCAAGAGACTGGGACCGCCACGGCCTAGGTGCCGGGAGCCGCGCCCCCGAAGCGCTGGCGATGGCGCAAAGAATCAAAGAGGGAAAGAGCCAGAAACACCAGACCGATCAACCCGGTGACCCATTCGGGCAGGTGAAGGTGGTGCTCCTTCAGCCAGATCCCCACCAGCATCAGGGCCCCAAGGGCACCGATGGCGTAGTGGGCCCCGTGCTCCAAAAAGATGAGCTGGTCGAGGGCTTTTTCACGGCTGATCAGCAGGGTGAGGGAGCGGATGAAGAGGGCTCCCAGGCCCAGCCCGGTCATGATCAAGGCCAGATTGGAAGTGATGGCAAAGGCGCCGATGGTGCCATCCAGGCTGAAGGAGGCATCTAGCAATTCCAGGTAGAGCAGGCTGGCTAGCCCCCCCCCGGCGGCGAGCCTGGCACCAGCTTCCTCTTCATCGCCGAAGGCTTCCGCCAGGGAGGTGCTGAGCAACTGGAGCACCAGGCCCAAAACGCCGGCCACCATCACCTCCCCACGCCGCTCCCCGGGGAGGAAGGCCACCAGGCCCAGCAAGAGGATCAGGGCCAGGGCGATCTCAAGGGCCTCCACTTTGCCGGCGTCGCTCAGGCGCCGTTCCAGGGGGCGAAACCAGTGGAGGGTTTTGGCTTCATCGAAGAAGTAGCGCAGAAACACCATCAGCAGAAACATGCCCCCGAAGGCCAGGATGCGGGGTTCCGCCAGCTCCAGCAGATGCCTGTATTCCTGAGGCTTGTGTAGGGCCGCATCCAGGGCCTGCTGCACGCTGACCCCGCCTGCCAGGGCCACCATCAGCAGGGGGCCGGCGAAACGCACGCCGAACACCGGAATCACCAGCCCCCAGGTGAGAAAAAAGCGCTGCTGGCCGGGGGTGAGTTTTTCCAGCACCCGGGCATTCACCACGGCGTTGTCGAAGGAGAGCGACACCTCCAGCACCAGCAGCACCAGGGTGATCCAGGCGGCGCTTATGCCCTTCCACCCCAGCACGACCGCCAAGCCAGCGGCGCAGCAGCCCAGGGGGAACAGCAGATAGCGGATATACCGTATCGGCAGCATGGGGGGGGCGAGCGGTGGATCAACCCCCCGATCATTCCAGGTCTCGAGGTTTCAAGGTTTCGAGAGCCGCGAGATCAAAGCCATAGGCGGAGGCCAAGTATTCCCGGTATTGGACTTTCTGGAGCATCGCCGCCACTAGGGCATCCAGATCGCGGATGGGGTTGAGCGTCGCCTTCCATGGAGCCGAAACAAGCTCCTCCCTGTCTTGCTCTTGCGGGATCGCCACCAGAGTGGCTTCCCCGCAGGGGCCAAAGATATTGCGCTGTTCACCGCGAAAGTTCCCCGGGTGAAAGATGGGGGCGTAGTGCATATAAATCACGTAATCGTGGGATTGAAGAGATTGAATCACGGGCCAGGAATAGGCTGTTGTGTTGGATTCAGCCATCACAATTGGCCTGTGGTTGGTGAGCAACTGCGACGCACCTTGCAGAACCTGGATCTCACTTCCTTCCACGTCAATCTTCAGCAATCGGACCGGGCCTTGGTCAAGATTGTCCAGGCAATCACGAGCCACCTGGACGCGAGCTTTCTGGACCCACATCTTCTGTGGTTCTTGGACGGGGAGCGCCTCACTGGCTTGAAGGCTCCCAAAATTCAGTGTGGCCTCCTGGGCCGGCAGATCCATCCACAGGGTGCCAGACGAAGCCCCAACAGCGGTATTTAAGAGTTTGACCTGACTGGGGCTGTTCTCCCGTGTGTTGCGCGAGAGAAGTTCAAACATGTAGGGATGGGGTTCACAACTGATCACCTCCCCAGACTCCCCCACCAAAAGGCCGTAAGCGATGGAATGGGTGCCGATATTGGCACCCACATCCAGAACCCGATCTCCAGGCCGAAGAAACACTTTTGCTAGCTCAATTTCCGCTTCTGCCCACTCCCCATACAACCGTAGGGACCGTCCAATGATGTTGTCATTGCGGAGAAAGGCCATCCGACCATGTCGACAGTCGGCGATCTCGACATTGTCCTCGGATAGAAGATTCACGGGCCATGCCTCCTGATCGTGTTCAGCCCATATTGCCCGGTGGAGTTGCTCCAGATCGGCGCTGTTCCAGGCGGGAGAGAAGCTTCGGCACCAGAACCACCAAGACCAGCAACATCAGAGCACCTAGACCGAAATCGATCACCCCACCCACCATCTGGGAAAGGGGAATCCAGCGCCCGCCGAGCCAGGCCAGGCTCACCATCAAGCCCGCCCAGAGCACGGCCCCAGCGGTGTTGCAGAGGAGAAAGCGGGGGTAGGGCATGCCCACGGCACCGGCCATGGGTCCCGCCACCACCCGCAGCACGGCCACGAAGCGGCCCAGAAACACAGAAGTATTGGCATGGCGTAGGAATTGAACGCGCATGGCCTCCAGTTGCTCTGGCGACTGGCGCAGCATCCGCCCCACCCGCAGGATCAGCCCCCATCCGACCCGCCTCCCCACCCAGTAGCCCAGGTTGTCGCCCAAGATGGCGCCCCCAGCCGCGGCGGCCATCACACCCAGCACATTCAGCTGACCACTGCCCGCGGCGTACCCCCCCAGCAGGGTGACCGTTTCCCCAGGCAGGGGCAACCCGGCATTTTCCAGCAGCATGGCCCCAAAGATCACGCCATAGCCCCACTGCTGCAGCACGTTCTGCACCAGGGTTGGATCCAAACCATGCTCCAGGCTGATCAAAGCCAGGCTATGGGGGAGCATTGGCAGGGGGAAAAGCAAGCAAAAGCTACTGCCTGGCCGTCGGGGCCGTAGGCGGGAATCCTCCCTCCCAGGGGCGGCCGTTGTTCAGCCGGCTCCCTCCCGCATTCGCGCCACGAAGGCCTCCTCCTGTGTCTTGGTGGCCAGGGCCCCCTCATCAACAATGATGATGCGATCGGCAACATCCAGGATCTTGTTGTCGTGGGTCACCATGATGATCGTGGTTTGCTGTTCCTTCGCCAGCTGGCGCATCAGCTCCACCACGGTGCGGCCTGATTCCTTATCGAGAGCGGCGGTGGGCTCATCTCCAAGCACAATCTTGGGTTTGCTCACCAGCGCCCGAGCAATCGCCACCCGCTGGCGCTGGCCCCCCGAGAGATTGGCAGGGTAGTAATCAAGCCGATCGCCCATCCCCAGCTTCTCCAGCATCTCGGCGGCGAGCTGGTCGAGATTCTGCTCCATGTAGGCGTCGTGCAGCTCCAGGGAAAGGCGCACATTGCGGCGGGCGGTGAGAAACATCATCAGGTTGTGGGCCTGGAAGATGAAGCCCACATTCAGCCGCAGCTGGGCCAGCTGCTCCTTGCTTGCCCCATGGAGCTCCTCCCCCAGGATGCGCAGGCTGCCATCCATGCAGGATCGCAGCCCCCCCAGCATGGTGAGCAGGGTTGTTTTGCCCGATCCTGAAGGGCCAGTGCAGATCACGATCTCACCGGGGTAGATGTCGAGGGTGATGTCTTTGAGCGCATGCTTGCGGCTGTCGCCACTGCCAAACCAGTGGTTCACATGCTTCAGGGAGATCACCGGCTCCCGCCCGACACCGCCCGACTCCGGAGAGGTAGACATCTCAGAACACATCCGCCGGATCCAGCTGCACCAGCTTGCGAGTGGCGAGGGCGCCGGAGCCCACACACATCACAAAGGTGAGCAGGAGCACCTGAAGAGCCCGCGTGGTGGTCATGAACACGGAGAGCTTGGTGACCGTGGCCAGGAGCCAGTAGAGCCCTATGGAAGTGAGCACGCCGGGGATGAAACCCACGAAGGCCAGGATCGCGCTCTGCTGGATCACCACGGAGATCACGTAGCGATCCGTGTAGCCCATCGCTTTGAGGGTGGCGTATTGAGGCAAGGAGTTCATCACATCGCCGAAGAGAATCTGGTAGACGATGATGCTGCCTACCACGAAGCCCACGAGCACACCCAGGGAGAAAATGAAGCCCACGGAGGAGTTGCGCTTCCAGTAGTTGAGCTCCAGATTCGAGAGCTCCGTTCTGGTGAGCACCTTCACATCCTTGGTCATCAGGGGTTGCAGGGCCCGTTGCACCGCCAGCGGATCGCTGCCCGGCTTGAGCTGGATCAGGCCCATCTCGATCTTGTTGGGATTTTTCTCGGGGAAGAGAAAATAAAAGGTGTTGTCGCCAACGATCAGGTTCGCATCGGCAGCGAAGGTGGAGCCGAGGGAGAAGGTGTCGATGATGCGGAGCTGCTTCTGGTTCACCTCCACGTTCACCAATCCATTGCTTTTCAGTTCGGAGGCAATGGGCCCATATTGTTTTTTGGAGCTGCGATCAAACAGGGCATTGCGCAGGGGCTGGAGCCGGGAGAGCTGCCCCTCCAGTTCAGGGAAAGCAAGCGATGGCCGGTTGAGATTCACTCCATACACATAGATATCAAACGACTTGCGCGTTTCAGGCGTGATCCAGGTGGCCCGTGAGATGTGCAGGGGCGACACTCCTTCCACTCCCTCCACCCCCAGGGCCTGATAGAGCCGGCTGCGATCAAACACCTGCAGGGAGCCCATGTTGCTGTAGCCGGCGCTCACCATCACCAGATCGGCCCGCAGGCGTTCGATGGGTTTGCGCTGGCTGTTGTAGATGCTGTCGAGCAGGCCGAGCTGGAAAAACATCAGCAGATTCGAGAAGCTCACCCCGGCTAGGCCGATGGCCAATTTCACGGGGTTGTGGCTCACCTGTAGCCAGGCCAGGGGCGTGCGCTTGAGCGCCTTGCGCAGGGCGCTGATCATGGCTGGGCCGCAGGGGTGGAAGGGGCCGGGGCCGCCGGATCAAACACCACATTCACCTGCAGATTGGAGGCAAAGGGGAGCTTCTTCATCTGCTCGGGCGTGGGGAGGAGCCGGAGCTTCACCTCATAAACCCGCTGATCCATGTTTTCGCCAGGCGTTCCGGCAAAGGTGCTCTGCTTCTGCACCTGGGGCAACACTTTGTAGAGCACGGCCCGGACGCTCCCCTGGAAGCCATCGGCGGTGATGGTGGCTTCCTGGCCGATCTTGAGCTTGCCCATGTCGGATTGATAGACCTCGGCGGTCACCACCATGCTGGAGGTATCGGCCATTTCCAGCAGGCCGTCGTCCCCCACCTTGCTGCCGGGCCAGGCGAAGATCTTGAGGATGCGGCCATCCTGGGGAGCGCGCACGGTGGCGAAGTCGAATTCCTGCTTGGCCCGCTCGCGGGCCGCTTCCGACTGGCGCAGTTCATTGCGGGCAGTCACCACGTCTTCGGGACGCACCTCCTTGATTTTCTCAAGGGTTTGCTTGGCCCCCTCGATATCAGCCCTCAGCCGGGCTTGCGTGCCGGCCCGATCCTCGATGGCCTTGGCCAGCTCGGCCTGGGTGGTGCTGGCCCGGGTGCGGTAGCGGTCACGCTCCAGTTCAGACACCCCTCCTGCGGCGAAGAGCTTGTCGAAGCGTTGGCTCTCCAGCCGGGCCTCTTCCGCCTTGGCCTTGGCGGAGGCCACCGCCTGATCCCCCGTGAGCTTCTCGGCGGCCAGTTGGCGCTCCAGGCTCTCCACCTGGTATTGCTGGGCGCGGATTTCTCCCTGTTTTGCCCCGGCCTGCACCTGGGCCAGCTTGGAACGGTTCACGGCCACCATTTCGGTGGCTTCATCCAGGGAGGCCTTAAGGGAGCCATAACTGTTGAGGATGGCCAGAGGCTGGCCCTGCTTCACCTCATCGTTTTCCTGCACCAGCAGCTTCTCGATGCGGTCTCCACTGACAGAGCCCGACACGGACACACGGCGGATCTTGGTTTCCGGCTCAACGCGCCCCAGGGCCGAGACCTGGCGGGGAGCCACCACGGCTGTGTTGTCGGCGGGCTTGCGGCTGCAGGCTCCCAGGCCTGGCACCAGCAGGGCGACGGCGAGGGAAGCGGCCAGGGGATAGAAGGCTCGGGAACCCCACGGGAGAGGGTTGCGGTGCCTTTTCTCTCTCCTCTTGCTCTCAGCGTCAGCCAACAAAGCCTCCGACCGTTGCGGAATCCCACCGCACCTTAGCCAGGGTTCAAGGAGCTCCCCCCTTGGATGGGGCTCCTCAAGCTGGGAGGGGGTGCCTGGAGGCTCCCCGGTTTCCCGCAGCAGCACGGCACGGGCGATGGCCTGCAGGTCCCGTTGCACCAGAAGCACGGTCGCTGGCTGGGCAGAGGGATGGTGCCGGCGGAGATTTGCACAAATGTGAGATCTGAACTGGATTGGGTCGCTTTTATCTAGGTTGCTTTGGGCAAAATCTCTTCCTCGACGCAAAGGCAAAGGTTGGACGATTGGCAGAGGGAACAATCTCTGTAAGTTTCAGGCAGATCTCATAATTAATATCAGGATTGATGGCTGCAAACGGACGCAACACCTCCCTGGCCTCACCCCTGGTCCATCCTCTGAGAGATCGCTTGCAGTCGAGCGGCTCCCCTGAACAGAGTGCCCAGATCCTTCGCAACGTTCTTCCTCTGCGTTATCTCCAAGCCCTGACGGAGCCGGACGGCTGGTGGCAGCACGACGGTCACTTCCCCCTGCCTGCCTTCCCCATCGCCGCCTGGCTGGGCTCCCCCTTTCTGCTCGACATCGATCCCCATCCTCACCACTGGCTGCTGCTGCACCATGATGGTCACGCCGATCTGGCCCAGAACAGGCATGGGATCCATCTGTCTCCTGGCGATGGGGTGCTTCTGCCGGGCCAGAGCTTTCGCCTCAGCACGCAACACTGCAGTGCCACCGCCCTCCCCATCGATCCCAGGCGCCTGCTGCAAGAAGCCAATGCCATGGCCCCTCCGGGCTGGTTTGCTCCTCCCCATGCTCTGCCTCTGAAGCAGCCCCGCTCTCTCGCCAGCAGAGACGACGGTGCCTCCCGCGCCCTGCTGGAGGCGATTCATCAGCTAATGCCCAGCATGGTGCAGCTTGCCCCGCTCCAACAACCACTGCTGCAAGCGCTTCTGCCCACCCAAACGCTCCTGCGCCTGTTGGCCGCCCTGGTGTTCCCCGCCCTGCGCGATGGGCACACCGCCTCACCCTGCTCCTCCACCGATGCTGGCAACGGCCAGCGAAGTGACCATCCGCTGGATCCACTGCTCACGTTCATTCTGAACCACCTTGAGGAGCCCCTCTGCCTATCCACTTTGGAGCGTGTGAGCAACTATTCCCGCCGCACCCTGCAATATGCGTTTCATGAACGCTGCGGCTGCTCCCCGATGCAGTGGATCCGCCAGCAGCGCCTGGCCCGGGCGCACCAGCGCCTGCTCCATCCCCAACCTGGCGACTCCGTGACCGCCATCTCCGCAGCCTGTGGATACCGCTCCATGAGCCGTTTCAATGTGGATTACAAGCGCGCCTATGGGGCCAATCCTTCAGCGGTGCTTCGCCTGGGAACCCTCCCGCCCCAAGCCCAACCCTCCCCAAGACAGGGCGAACCCCAATGCAGATAACGCATTGAGAGGAATAAACTAATTGCGTGAATCTGCACTTACTCTGCACAAACCTGAAAACCACTAGCAGGGGTCCAGCGGTAAATTAAAATTTGAAAATTGTTTAGCCTTCAACAATGAAGCTTCTGCTACATACTGGCTGGAATGTAGTTCTTACCGTGTCTGCCGTGTCTGACGTGTCTGCGTAGCATGTTTCTTCCGGTTATTTATGCATTAGTGCTTCATCTGTTGTTTTAAAAATTTTTCAATCTGACCGGTTTTGGAGTTGTCGACCTGTCCACTTTTGCCTGATGGCCTTATCCATCCTCTGGCGTGCCTGCTGAGCCGTGCCAGCACACCAGCCGAAAGCCAGCGCCGACTCTCCAAATGCCTTCCTTTGCGGCGTCTGGAGCCCCTTTCCCCCGCACGGGAATGGGTTCATGCTGATGGCCATCTCCCTGCCGGCTCTCTGGAACTGTTGGCCACTTGTGGTTCTCCCTATCTTCTGGAGACCAACGGTCACTCCCACCCCTTGATCCTGCTCGGACATGGGGGCCATGCGGCACTGACCCTCGGGTCCCAATGCTTTGACCTTCAAGTCGACACAGCGGTCATCCTTCCAGGCCAGTGCTGGAAACTGGTGTCTGAGCAGGGCTGCAGCATCACGCTCATCACTTTTGACCCCCTGCGACTGGTCACCACGGCCCGGGCCATGGCGCCAGGCGGCTGGGAGCCTCCCTCAGCCTTCCATTCACCCCTGAACAATGGCCTGAGCCTGCCCAGCGACGGCGACCATCAGTCCTCCTCCCTGGTGATCGCCCTGAACTTGCTCCTGCCCGCCTTCCTGCAGGTGGGCAGTCTGGGGGAAAGCTTTCTCGATGTCTTTCTTCTCGACCAACAGCTCTACCGGCTGCTCGCTGCGCTGGTCTTCTCCAGCCTGCGGCTTCCCCAGCCATCCCCTATCCCCGAGCCGAACGCCCCCAGCACCGACCGACGGCTGGCGAGGGTGCTGGATTTCATCGTGCTCAATCTTGATCAACCGCTCTCCCTATCGGTGCTGATGGAACAGAGCAACTATTCCCGCCGCAGCATCCACTACGCCTTCAAGGAGCGCTTCAACTGCAGCCCCATGCAGTGGATTCGCCAGCAGCGCATGATCCTCGCGATGCAACGGCTGCAAGAGGGCCAGTCGGGTCGCACGACGGTGCGGGCTATTGCTGCCGAGTGCGGTTACAACTCCCTGGGCCGCTTCTATGTGGATTTTCAGCGGGCTTATGGATGCCGCCCCTCTGCGGTGCTTCGAGGAATGGCCTCCAAGCCTATGAATCAAGGGGAGTAACGCTCAGAACCAAGGCTTGAACGGTCTAAAGTCTCGGCCGAGGGAGGCAGGAGTCGGACCGCATCATGATGTTCCCCCAGACACTCCTCTCACCATCCATCCTCATCAGCCGCTGGAGGATGCTGGATGAAAAGGGCCTCTGGCTCCTGCTGGCAGCTCTTCTTGGGATTTATTTGTTTCTGCTGAGCCTCCTCACGCAATTGCCGGATGAGGCCATCAATGTGGCCTTGGTGATGGGAGGAGCCCTGGTGGTGTTCGAAGGGTTCCCGGATAGATGGCAGCCCCGGCCAGGGCGAGTGGGCCGCTGGGTTGGGGTGGCCCTGCTGGTGCTCGTTCTGGCGCGGGGGCAGCGAATCCTGGCCTTCGACTTTGCCTCCAGCCTCCTGCCCCTGCTGGCTGGGCTGGGCCTGGTGCTGCTGGCCGCACCGTGGAACCAAGGGCAGATCTTCCTGCGCTCCCTGCTGGTGTTGGGATTTTTGCCCGTGATGCGTTGGTTGGGCTGGGTCACCCCCTTGGAACCGTTGTCGGTGGCAACCGCCTGGATCACCCATCAATTCCTCTGGTTTTCCGGTTTCCCCTCAAAGTTGGCCGGCATCTTCATCAATTTGCCAACGGCTGGGGTGAAGGTGTCGGACGCCTGCGCGGGGCTCAATATGCTGCTGCAGCTGTTTGTGGTGGCCGTGATCTTTGCCATGGCGTTTCCCATGCGCCATCGCTGGCAGAACGGCCTGATGCTGGTGATTGCGCCGCTGATCGCCCTGCTCACCAACGCTGGGCGGATCATGGCGTTGGCCCTGATCAACGACAGCACCCTGGCCAACAAGAAATGGTGGTTTGACTTCTTCCATGAGCAGTGGGGTGGGTTGGTGTTTGCGGGAATTGCGATGCAGTTGTTTGTGTGGCTCTACGTGTATTGGTTGGCGCGCCAGGTGGCGGCCCTAGGAACACGATGAGCGTTCCACTTCGGCGTCAGCTTCAGCTGCTGGGCCTGCTCACGGGCATAGCTCTGATGGGCAAGATGGTGAGCCTGGCGGCTCCCATGCCCATCGCAGAAGCGCCCACAAATCTGCAGCTGCCGGGGTATGACATTCGCCGGTTGCCGGTTGGAGCTGAGCCCCGACAGGGCCGGGAGCTGAGCCAGGGCAGGCAACGGGTGTTCCGCCTGGTGCCCCGATCGGGGGACGCTCCCTTGACGTTGCGTCTAATGCCGGTGCGCAGCCGGCGAGGATCGGAAGTGAGCGAGGAAACCGATCTGCGCAATGGACTGAATATGGAGGCGGTGGCCGCCCGGGAGCCCACCTTTTCCTTGAACGACAGGCGCGTTCTTTCCCTGGGTTCAGCCCAGCCCAAGGGGCTGAACCCCATCGACGATCAGATCGCCCTGGGGCGCGGCCCCGACGAACCTCCGGGGAGCATCACCCGTCTGCAAACCTGCCTCAGTCCCACGGGGTTGGCGGGCCTCTATGGCTCCATCCTGGTACCGGAAAACCAGAAACTGGAACGGGCAGCGGAGCCAGGCTGGACGCGTCATCTCAGGCGCATGACTGGACTGAGCGAACCCCGCTACGAATGTCTGGCCGTGCAACTCGAGAGCGAGAAGGGCAAAAGCGGAGCCGGGGCTGTGGATCGCCGCAAAGCATTGGAGAGAGCCTGGTTAGACCTGCGAGGAGCCTTGGCGGGACGCTGATCACGGGTCAAGGCAAGGAAGCTGGACTCGGGCGGACAGCAGAGCTGATCGACGCAGGAGAGCAAGCTCTGCGT
>JBBARZ010000054.1:0-14117 GCA_040399505.1 Cyanobium sp. | reverse complement strand
CCGTTTCGAGGGCCCGCACCGCAATCCGACTGACGATTCCTGTCCACTGGGCCCCGTCGATTGGCGGGGTGAGGCGGGCCGTGAGCATCCGCTCGTGCACCCCGAAGTAGAGCTCGTCCTCATCCTCCAGATTCCTGCTACGACCATGGCTCTGCAGCTCCATGGCGTCAAAGTGCTGATCCAGAAAGGCACAAGCCTGGCCCACATAGGCCACCCAGCGGGTATCGCAAAGGCCGCACTCACTGCAGAGATCGCGGGCGGGCCTCGGGCTGCCCACAGCCATGGGACGGGCCCGCAAGTGCCCTCGCGCTGAGGAAGGGATCAAGGGCTGGGAGGGCGGCTCTACAGCAGTCAAAGGCGCGGCAGGGGCAGGCCAAGCACAACCTATCGGCTGGCCTACCTGTTGGGGGGAGCAGGTGTGGAGTCGCTCAGCCAAAGTGGCCCCAGTCCTGCCAGATCGGGCACCCATGGCCGAACGCCGGAAACGTCGCTCTCCCATCCCCAAGCCAGATTCCGCTGACGTTCTCCGGAGGCTGCCACGCTCCAGGCCCTCCTGGCCTGGGATGGGGGTGGCCGCCCTGGGTCTGGTTGGTGCCATCGCCGGTGCCAGCCTGCTGGGGGTGATCTGGCCCAAACCCGACCGCTCGGCCCATCTCCGGGAGGAGATCACCGCTGACAGCTTGGCCCCGAAGCCCACCGGGGCTGTCACCGTTCTGGTGATCGGCAGCGACGCGGACACTCTTCGCGCCACTAGCAACGGCGCCGCCCCTCCTGGCCCGCCCAATGGCGACACGCTGCTGCTGGTGCGGGTGAATCCCCAGGGGCCATTGCAGGTGCTCCAGCTCCCGTCGGAACTGGCGCTCTCCCTGCCGGGTCGCCCGAACCCTGTGGCCCTCGGTGTGCTCTATCGCCAGGGCGGGGTGGCCCTGACGGCCGAAACCGTACGAGAACTGCTCAACCTGAGCCCAACGGCTCCGGAGCGCTACCTGGTCGTGCCCCGGCAAGCCCTGCGAAACCTGGTGGATGGGGTGGGAGGCGTGGAGGTGAGTCCGCCGCGCCGGTTGAAATACAAAGACAAGACGCTGAAGTACAGCATCGACCTCCCCAGCGGCCTGCAGCGCCTCTCGGGGGCAAAGGTGGAGCAGATGGTGCGCTATCGCGACAAATGGCTGGGAGAGGCCGGCCGGAGGAGCAACCAGCAGCTGGTGCTGGGTGGCCTGAGGGAACAGCTGGGACGCTCGGAACAACTCGCCCTGCTCCCGAACCTGGTGGCCAGCTGGAGAGGGGAGGTGGACACCAACCTGAGCCCCCAGGAGATCCTCAGCCTCCTGGCCGCAGGACTGGACAAGGGCACCTCCCTCGAATTCCGCAGCCTGCCCCTGATGCCCGCGAGCAAGGAGTTTGGCGACCTGCGGCAGCTGGATCCGGCCGCACCCCAGCCTCTGTGGCCCGAGCCCAAAGCTACTAAATCCTCTAAGTCCCCTTCCGCGGATTCTCCCTAGGAGGGCAAGGGGAGATCGAGGGAGGTCCAGCGCCGCCGCATGAGCTCCAGCAGATCGGTCATCGCGTCGCTTCCCTCCCCAGCTCCACCCTCCTCGAGGCGCCCGAGCCATGGGAGGCCATCCCGGCGACGAAGGTCGGCCTTCCAGGCTCCACCCCATTGCACCAGCCCCAGCAGGGGAACCCGCCACTGGCGCAGCAGGGCGGTGCTGGAGGCTGCCGCCCCACTGGAGAGCTGCTGGGCACCCAGGATCACCAGGGTGGGTTGGCGCCAGGCGCCGAGGGCCTCGGCCCAGGTGCTGCCATCCGGTAAGGCCTGGCCTGGATCCAGGGGAAGGTTGGCCAGCCAGCCCTGTCCTGAGGCCTGAAGCTGCTGCAGCTGCCAATCGGGGGAGCCCGGATCGGAGATCGGGCGATGGGGCAGGGCAAGGGACCGGGCCAGGCGACGGGCGGCAAGCTCTGTCGGACTGTCAGGTCCCCGCAGAAGGGCTTCTGGACCCGATCCCACCACCATGATGGCCACAGCGTCGTCGTCAAGGCACGCTTCTACGATCTACTCTGCCGCGTGGAGCCCGTGCCCGCCGTGACCACATTCTCTCCCACCGAACGGCTGGAGCCCAGTGGCACCCAATTCCATGGCACGAACGACAACAGGCGCCTGAGGCTCTTCAGTGGCAACTCCAATCCCGAGCTGGCTAGGGAAATCGGGGCCTATCTCGGCATACCTGACGGACCACGGGTGATCAAGCGGTTTGCGGATGGGGAGTTCTACATCCAGATTCAGGAATCAATCCGGGGCTGTGATGTTTTTCTGATCCAACCCACCTGTGCTCCTGTGAATGATCACCTGATGGAGCTGCTGATCATGGTGGATGCCTGCCGGCGGGCCTCAGCGAGGCAAATCACGGCCGTGATTCCCTATTATGGCTATGCAAGGGCAGACCGAAAAACCGCCGGTCGCGAATCTATCACGGCCAAATTAGTAGCCAACTTGCTCGTAAAGTCAGGCGTGGATCGCGTGTTGGCGATGGATCTTCACTCATCACAGATTCAGGGTTATTTTGATATTCCTTGCGATCACATCTACGGTTCTCCTGTTCTAGTGGATTATTTGAGCACTCGCCAGCTGCAGGATTTGGTTGTGGTGTCTCCCGATGTGGGCGGTGTGGCTAGAGCCAGGGCTTTTGCCAAGCAGATGCAGGATGCGCCCCTGGCGATTATCGATAAGCGACGCTCGGAGCACAATGTGGCAGAAAGCCTCACAGTGATCGGCGATGTGGCGGGAAAAACAGCCGTTTTGATCGATGACATGATCGACACCGGAGGCACGATTAGCCAAGGGGCCAAGTTGCTGCGGCGCCGTGGGGCCTCCCGCGTGCTCTGCTGTGCCACCCACGCCGTGTTTTCCCCCCCATCGATCGACCGCCTTTCAGAACCTGGCCTCTTCGAGGAGGTGGTGGTGACCAACAGCATTCCCGTCCCCCCAAATCGGATGTTTGATCAGCTCCGGGTGCTCTCCGTTGCCAACATGCTGGGGGAAGCCATTTGGCGGATTCATGAAGAAAGCTCGGTCAGCTCCATGTTCCGTTGAGCCATTGTTCTGATTGGCACCGATGAAGAAAGGATGGCGCCCACTCCAGCGGGGCCTCGCCTTGTTTTTGGCTGGGGGATCCCTCCTCTCGGCGGGCCTTCCCGCTGGGGCCCAACCGGGACAATTGCCCAAACCCATGGGGCGGCGGGTGGGAGTCTGGCTGACCAACAGCCCCAGCCCGCTCTACTACGACACCAACCGCATCGAACAGGCCGTGAAGGAGCTGGCTGCAGCCGGCTTCAACACCCTTTATCCCAATGTCTGGAGTCGGGGCACCACCTTTCACAACAGCCGCTATGCCCCCATTGAACCGGCACTGGCTCAGGTGAATGCGGGGCTCGACCCCATTTGCCGCCTCACCCGGGCTGCCCAGAGCCAACGCATGCAGGTGGTGCCTTGGTTTGAATATGGCCTGATGGAGCCAGCGGACGCCGCCGTGGTGCAGGCCAATCCCGATTGGCTGTTACGCCGTGCCGATGGCAGTGCGCTCTACGCCATGCATGGAGCGAATTTGCGCACCTCTCCCTTGAAGGATCTGCGGGTGTGGCTCAACCCCGCCCACCCCAAGGTGCGCCAGCGTTTCATCGGGCTCATCGCCGAGATCGTGCAGCGCTGTGGCGTGGATGGCATTCAGCTGGATGATCACTTCGCCTGGCCCGTGGAGCTGGGCTACGACGACACCACCCGGGCGCTCTACCGGGCCCAGACGGGGCGGGAACCCCCCACAGATCATACGGATCGCTATTGGATGCGGTGGAGACGACAACAGCTCACCAGCCTGCTGCGCGAGCTGCGAACGCGCATTCAGCAAGTGTCCGGTGCAAAGCGGCTGGTGATCAGCCTCTCTCCGGGCCCGTTTCGCTTCGCCTACAACCAATGGCTGCAGGACTGGGAACTCTGGGCTCTGGGAGGCCTGATCGATGACCTGGTGGTGCAGAACTATGCCTACTCTGTGAAGGGCTTTGCCAAAGATCTCGACCAGCCAGCCCTGATCAAGGCGCGGGGCTGGGGCATCCCTGTGGAGATCGGCATCCTGGCGGGATTCGGCGGCCGCACCACCGACATGGCGACCCTCGGCAAAAAGGTGGACCTCTCCATGCGTCGTGGTCACGGGGTGATCTACTTCTATTGGGAGGGACTTTGGGGCCAGTTTTCCGGAGCTGAGGGGGCGACCACCCGACAGGCCCTCTTCCGTCAGTTGCACCGGGAGGCCCTGGGCAGGGGCGGAGTGCGGCCAAATTTCGGACAGCGCACCCCCGCCACCGTGATGCCGACGCCCCTACCGATCCGGCGATCGCGCCCCGCTGTGGTTCCGCCCCCACCTGCTCCACCGCCACTGCCCTTTCCCATCCAGATCCCACCGGCCCTGGATTGAGGCGCTCAGGGGGCCAGCCTACCCATCTCCCAACCTTTCACCAACCGATACACCACGGGCACCACGAATAGGCTCAGCAGAGTGGCCACAAACAGCCCGCTGAAGACCACGGTGCCGATACTGATCCGACTGGCGGCTCCAGCTCCCCTGGCCAAGAGGAGGGGCAGAAAGCCCACCAGGGAAGAGATTGCGGTGAGCAGGATGGGCCGTAGACGAGCCACTGCAGCCCCATGGATCGCTTCCCCGAGGGGAAGACCCTGCCTGAGGCGCTGGTTGGCGAATTCGACGATCAGGATGCCGTTTTTCGCGGCCAGACTCACCAGCACCAACAGCCCCATCTGCCCATAGACATCCAAGGGCAGGCCCCGCAAGGCCAACCCGAGCACCGCCCCCAGCAGAGCCAGGGGAACGGTCACCAGGATGATCACCGGATCAAGAACGTTTTCGTACAACGCCGCCAGCACCAACCCCATCACCAGGGTTCCGAGCACAAAGGCGCGAGCGTTGCCGCCGGTGGAACGGGCTTCTTCCCGGGCCAGGCCCACCCATTCCAGGGTCAGGGAATCGTTGTCCCGGCGGGTCTGTAGGTCTTGTAACAAAGTCATGGCCTGGCCTGTGCTCACGCCGGGCCGAGGGAGGGCCTGCACCGGGATGGAACGGAGCAGGCGGGAATGCTGGATCGTGGTGGGCCCGGCGCTGCTCTCGATCCGCACCACCTGGGACAGGGGGATCAGGCGGCCCTCCTTGGCGGGTACGCGGAGGGATAGCACATCTTCTACTCCCCGGCGAGCCTTGCCATCGAGCTGGACGATCACGCGGCGCACCTGCCCATCCTCAAAGCTGTCATTGACGTAGTCGCTGCCAAAGCTGGCGCTCAGCAGATCCACCACATCAGCCAGGTCTACCCCTAGGGAGGCCATCTGCAGCCGGTCGGGGGTGAGCCGCAGCAGGGGAGAAGCCGCGGAAAAGCGGGTGGACACTCGCTCAAAGGCTGGTTTTCCCCCGAGGGTGAGGGCCCGAGCCTCGGCGATGAAGGCCCGCGCCTCCTGCTCGAATCGGTCCAAGGCCAATTGGCCATTGCTGGTATCGAGCAGATCGAGCTGCAGGCCCCCTTCCGAACCAAAGCCCCGCACGGTGGGTGCTTCGCTGAGCTGCACCACCGCTCCTTGGATCTTTCCTTGAAGGGCGGCCTTGATCCGCTCGGCGACGGCCGCGGTGCTCTGGTCGGGGCGAGGCCGCTCCCGAATAGGGATCAGCCGCAGAAACACCTGGCCCTTGTTGGGACTGCTGTCGTCGAAGGAGCGACCGGCGAAGAAGTTGCCACTGGCCAGCAGGGGTTCCTGGCGGACCACCTGGCGCACCTGCTCCAACACGGCCTGGGTGCGCACCAGGGCTGAGCCCTCTGGCAACACCACCACCCCCCTGATCTGTCCCGTATCTTCCTGGGGGATGAAGGCCATGGGCCTGCTCCGCAGCGCCAGGACCGTCAACAGCAGGCCTGCCATCAGAAGGGCGAGCACGGCCCGCCGACGGGCGAATGCCCCTTCGAGCAGCCTGCCGTAGGGCCGCTCCAAAGCCTCGAGCCAAAGGCGGGGGGGATCGATCCAACGTTTCAACCAAGCGGGTTCACGCTGATCGGCGTGCAGCAGGCGGCTGGCCGCCACAGGGGTGAAGGTGAGGGCATTGATCGTGGAAAAGGCGATGGCTGCGCTGATGGCCAGCGCAATGGGGGCGTAAAGCCGTCCCAGGCTCCCCTCTAAACCCAGCACCGGCAGAAACACCACCACCAGCACCAAGGAGGTGGCCACCACCGCATTCCCCAGTTCGGCCATGGCGTCCCGAGCCGCCTGCAGGGCCGGGGTGCCCCCCTCCAGACGGCGACCGATGTCCTCACTTACCACGATGGCGTCATCCACCACCAACCCAGACGCCAGCACCATGCCAAAAAGGGAGAGGGTGTTGATTGACATGCCGGTGAGACGCAACACCGTGAGCGATCCGATCAGGGCCACGGGCACGGCAACAGCAGTGATCAGGGCCAGCCGGCTATTGCCCAGACCGAGAAGCAACACCACAAACACCAGCAACACCGAATCCCGCAAGGCTTCAATGGCGCCATCGATGCTGGTGCGCACGGTTTCGGCCTCATCCACGATCACCTGCATCTCCACGCCGGGGGGGAACCGGGGGGTGATCTCCTCCAGGGCGGCCTGCACCTCCTTGCGCACCTCCAGGGCATTGCTGCCATCCCGCTGGTACACCGCCACGGAAACTGTGCGCTGTCCCCTCAAATTGGAGGCCAGGGATTCATAACTCTCAGTTCCCACGCTCACCCGGCCCACATCCTTCAGTAGGGTCACCCCCCCGTCCCCAGTGCGTCCCACCACCAGCTGCTCAAACTCCGCCACGGAGCGCAGGCGGCCCTCCATCCGCAGAGGCAGCACCATCACCTGGTCCGCCGGGGTGGGGGCATCCCCGATCTGCCCCAGGGCGGCGAGCACGTTCTGCTGCTCCAGGGCCTGGCGGATCTGGGCGATTGTGAGGTTGCGCTGCTCCAGGCGCACGGGATCCAACCAGAGGCGGAACGCCAGGGGGCTACCCCCAAAGAAGCCCACATCGCCCACCCCTGGAACCCGCCGCAGGCGATCGCGCACCACCTGATCCACCCAACCGTTGAGGAAGGTGTCGCGATAGGTGGCGGCATCAGCGCTGAAACTCAACACCAGCATGAGGTCGTCGGAGCTGCGTTGCACCTGCACGCCGAAACGGGCCACCTGGGAGGGCAACTGGCGCGCCACCACGGTGGCTTGGTTCTGGGTATTGATCTGGTTGAGCTCCGGATTTCCACCGGTGAACACCAGGGAGATGGAGCTCCCATTGGCGGAACTGGTGGAACGGATGGAATCCAGCCGCTCTAAACCATTGAATTGTTTTTCCAGCAGGTTGGTGACGCCCTGCTCCACGGCTTCGGGCCCCGCGCCTGGATAGCTGGCCCTTACGCTCACACGGCTATTGGCGATCGGAGGCAGGTTTTCCACCTGCAGCGCCGGCAGGCTCACCACCCCGGCGAGCAGGATCAGCAGGCTCAGCACCATGGTGAGCACCGGGCGCCGGAGGAAGGGATCCGCGATCGACCTCAAAGCCATCCCCCTCGGGCATCCCTGCACGCAGGCTGGAAAGATCTTGGCAGGCCTGCCGCACGCAGGGTGGGGAGAAGAAGAATCAGGAGGCCTCCCCGTGGCCGAGGGAGCCCGCCTCCTCCTCGCTCAGCCGGCCCGCCTTGAGCAGCACGGCCGTGATGCGGGGAATGTCAAGAACCGCGTGGAGCCTGTAGCCGGCGTTCTCCAGGCGCTGGCGCCCATGGAGCACCTCTCCCGCTGCTCCTGGGCTGGGCCCGTGGTCAATGAACACCACCACATCGGAAACCCGCAGGCCGGAGCTCTCCAACTTGCCGATCCCCTCGAGCACGCTGCCGCCACTGATCAGGATGTCGTCCACCACCACCACCTCTTCCCCCTCTTGGAAGTCGCCTTCGATGAGCCGCCTGGCCCCATGGGCCTTCACTTCCTTTCGGGGATAGATCAGGGGTTTATGGAGTTGGAGCGAGAGGCCCGTGGCCGTGGGGAGCGACCCATAGGGAATCCCCGCAATGCGATCAAAGGACAGGCCCTCCAGGCAGCCGGCATAGGCGTGGAGCACCCGATGGAAGAGATTGGGATCGGAGATGATCTGGCGCAGATCGATGTAGTAATTGAAGAGGGCTCCTGAGGCCTGTTTGTATTCGCCAAACAACAGACAACCCAGATCAAAGAGATCCACAATCAACTGCTCCATCGGCTGGCTGGCCTGTTCTGCCGGCAGCCAGAGGGTGCAGCGATCCTCTGCCTGTTGCTCCAACCGTGCTTGCCGATGGGACTGGATGCGTTCCTTGAGCTGGCTGGCCCTCTCCTCCATGTCGTCCTCCACGAGGAGGTTCTGGGGCAGGGGCAGGAGGAGCCCATCGGCGGAATCGGTGAGGCCCGCCTCCAGGAGGGCATCCAGCCGATCCTCCTCCGCCCAGAGGCTGCGCAGGATCAGAAAGCGCTCTGGCGCCTCCGCCCGCACCCGAGCCAGGATGGCCGGATCACTGGTGCCCACCTCCAGCAACAGTTGATCGGGTGTGGCCCAGCGCTGGGCCTCCCGCACGATCCGCAAATAGAGGGGATCCTCCTCATTGGGGTGATGTTGGAATTCCCGCGCAGCTGGATTGGAGCTGTGGCAGGTCACCACTACAGCCTTCTCCGGGTAGAGCAGGAACGGTGCTGCGATGTCCTGGCCGGGCAGAGGAGAGAGGGTCACCGCGTCCGCCCCCAGATCCCGAAACAGGTAGTGGGCCAGGGCGGAGGAACTGTTGAGATCCCCATGTTTGGTGTCCACGATGAGGGGGGTGTGGAGGGGCACCAACTCCCGCACCTCCCGCAGCAGCTCCAGGCCGATCGGCCCCAGAGACTGGTAAAAGCCCAGGCTGGGCTTGTAGGCACACACATGGGAGCCCGTGGCCTCGATCACGGCCTTGATCCAGTGGCGGGCCTGAGAGAGGAACGAGCAACCCGCCATGCCCCGCCGCAACGACCAGCTCTGCAGCATTTCCGGATTCGGATCCAACCCGGTGACCAGAAGCGACTGCCGGTCGGCGATGGCATCGGTGAGCTGGAGAAAGAAGCCCATCGAGCTGGGAGGCACGGGTTGCTCCCATTCTCCGCTTCAGGGCGAGAGGGTGGGATAAACGGGGTCCCAGCGATGGCTCTGCAAGCACTGCATCACCTCTTCCTCCGTGGTGGCCCGCCTGGCCAGCCCCTCCTTCAAGGCTGCAAGGGCCACGGCTTCCGCCACACGCCTGGACACCTGCCGCACCTGGGAGAGCGCAGGCATCAGGGGGGCCTCGGGGTGGAGGCTGGCGGGGATCTGGTCGGCCAGGGCTTCCACGCAGGCATCGATCATGCCCTCACTCACCTCGCTGGCCCCCACAGCCATCGCCGCAAACCCCAGCCCTGGGAACACAAAACAGTTGTTGCACTGCCCGATCACCCGCTCCTGGCCGTGGATCTGCACGGGCGGGAACGGACTCCCCGTGGCCACCAGGGCCCGGCCCTGGCTCCAGCGCAGGAGGTTGTCCGGAGTGATTTCTGCCAGGGGTGTGGGATTGGAGAGAGGAAGCACGATGGGGCGCTCCGTGCCCTTGCAGAGGGCCCTTACCACAGGCTGATCGAAAGCACCGGCGCAGGTGGAGGTGCCGATCAGCACACCGGGCATCACGGCTTCGATCACTGCCAGCAAACCGATCCGGCCCTCACCATCGGCGGGGAGATTCCGCACCAGCTCCGCCCGTTTCACATAGGGGCTGACCGCCTCACCCCAGTGGGTCAGCCCCTCGTGCACGAGCCCTTCCCGATCTAGCAGCCACAATCGATCGGCCGCCTCGGCGGGGGAGAGGCCCTGGCGCTGGAGGAGCCGGCAGAGTCGCTCGGCGATGCCGCATCCGGCGCTACCGGCCCCGAAGATCACGATCTGCTGGTTGCGGAAGGGCTGGCCCAACCCCTTTAATCCCGCCAGCACCGCCGCCGCGGCCACCCCGCTGGTGCCCTGGATGTCGTCGTTGAAGCTAGGCACCACCTGGCGGTAGCGATCCAGAACGCGCCGGGCGTTGCCGGCCCCGAAATCCTCCCAGTGCACCAGCGCCTGAGGGCACACCTGGTGCACCGCGCCAATGAACGCATCCAGGAAGGCGTCGTAAGCCTCCCCATCCAAGCGGGGATGCTTCCATCCGGGGTAGAGGGGGTTGGAGCGCAGATCGGTTCGATCCGTTCCCACATCCAGCATCACCGGTAAGGCCTGGGCGGGATGGAGTCCGGCACAGAGGGTGTAAACGGCAATCTTCCCCAGACAGATCTGAATGCCCCCCACCCCTTGATCACCGATGCCCAGGATTCCCTGGGCATCGGTGATCAGCAGGAGTTCGGGTTGGCCGAAGCTGTCACAGGCCTGGCGCAGGAGCTCCGCCAGCCGCTCCTGGTCGGGCGCTGCCAGATACACCCCCTTGGAGGGGCTCCGGTAAGACTGGCTGAATTGCTGAATTGCCTTGCCCACCGTGGGGGTGTACACAATTGGCAGGGCGTGATCGATGTGCTCCGCGAGGAAGCGGTGAAACAAGGTGAGGTTGCGCTCGCGGAGGAATTGCAAATAGGCAAAGCGTTCCAAATCACTGCCCATGGCCTCGAACGCCAGCCAGCAGCGCTCCACTTGCAGCTCAAGGGTTTCTTCCTGCCAGGGGAGGAGGGCCTCCAATCCCAATGCCCGGCGCTCCTGGCGGGTGAAGGCCGTGCCCTTGTTGAGCAGGGGATCGTTGAGCAGCTCTTCCCCCCGCAGGGAGGTGACCAGGGAGGGGGCAGCCAAGGGATGCAGGGAGCGCAATGCCCAGTCTCCCAACCCGCCGGCCTTGATGAACGGTTAGGGCTGGGAGGGCGTGGGCGGTAGAAGGCGCCAGGGCAACACCTGGCCCGCATGAAAGGGCACCAGCTCGATCGCTCGACCAGCGGCATCGTTGAGGTGGAGCCTTGGGGGCACGGTGAGGCCATCGCGCGTCAGGGTGATGCGTTCCTCGTTGGGGGGCAAGCCATAAAAGTGGGGCCCATGGAGGGAGGCGAAGGCCTCCAGCCGATCCAGGGCGCACTCCTGCTCAAAGGCCTGGGCATAGCTCTCCAGAGCCGTGGGGGCATTGAAGATGCCGGCGCACCCACAGGCGGCCTCCTTGGCCGTGCGGGCATGGGGCGCGGAATCGGTGCCGAGGAAAAAGCAAGGCTCCCCCGAGGTGGCGGCCTGCCGCAGGGCCCGACGGTGCTTCTCCCGCTTGGCAACGGGGAGGCAGAAAAAATCGGGCCGGAGACCCCCATCAAACATCGCGTTGCGGTTGATGTGGAGGTGATGGGGGGTGATCGTGGCCGCCAGCTGGGGGGCGGACGCCTGCACAAAGGCCACGGCCTCGGCGGTGGTGATGTGCTCAAACACCACCTTCAAGCCTGGAAACTGCCGCAACAGGGGCTCGAGATGGCGGTCGATGAACACCGCCTCCCGATCGAACACATCCACACTGTGATCGGTTACCTCCCCGTGCAGGAGGAGGGGCATGCCGATGCGCTCCATCGCCTCCAGCACCTTGGTGAGCGAGGCCAGATCCCTCACCCCCGCTGCCGCATTGGTGGTGGCGTGGGCCGGATAGAGCTTGCAGGCAGTGAACACCCCCTGCTCAAACCCTCGGGCGATCTCCTGGGGATCACTCTCATCCTGTAGGTAGACGGTGAGCAGGGGGGTAAACCCGCAGGAATCCGGCAGGGCCTCAAGAATCCGCTCCCGGTAGGCCAGCCCAGCCGCCATCGTGGTGATCGGCGGGGTGAGGTTGGGCATCACGATGGCGCGGGCGAACACCCGCGCCGTTGCCCCCACCACGGCCTGGAGCATGGGCCCGTCCCGCAGATGGACGTGCCAGTCGTCCGGACGGCGGAGCTCCAGGGTGAGGGGCGATGCCATCACCGCTGGGCGGGAGGAGACAGCAGCTGCAGATAGGCCACGGTCACGTCGTCCGGATCGGTCTGGAGATAGAGATACCCCGAACCATCCGCCAGGACGATGGCGCGGTAGTTGTATGACTTACCAAGGGAATCGCGCTGCTGGATGGTGGCCAAACAATCGGGCTGCACTGTGATGGAGCCCGTGTAGGTGGCCTCTTCCACGGTGGGACCGTAGCTGGAGATCGCCAAGCCTTTCACCTGCCCGCCCCGCCATTGTTCCCGTTGCACCACCGCGTTGGGTTGCCACTGGGAGCCTCGCCAATCTCTTCCCTGCTGTTGGCTCACCACCACCCCATCGAGCAGGGTGGCGGCACAGGCCTGGGCGGGTTGGGCAAACCAACGGGACACCATCAGGACGTCCGGCAGGATGCCCAGGGAAAAACGGGGGCGCCCCTGGAGATCGAGAACGGCTTGGCTGGTGCTCATAGTGTTGAGATAGCTGCGCTCGATCGCCACGCGACAGTTGCTGATCGGGCGCAAGCGACCCGTGTAGGTGGATTCCCGGTAGGTGCGACCACGGCGCTCCAGCCGCACGCCCTGCAAGGTTCCATCCGGGTTCCAGGTTTCCAGGAGCAGCCGGGCAATCGGTTCGCCCCTCAGCTCCCCCTCTCCCATCACCCCGTAGCGGCCAGGCTGGGGGGCTGGGCAGGCGGGATCTGCAGGATTCGCGCTCACTTGCAGGGCGGCAAAGGCGGGCCACAAACTGAAAAATAGGGCAAGAGCCAGCTGGCGACGATGCTTCGGCCGCTGGTCATGAACAGGACGGGAATGCATGGAGGTGGATCAGGCCTTGCCAGGCATAGCCAGAGCTCGGCCCCTTGCCCACCAGGTGGGCCGCTGATCAGAAGACATCCGCCTCTTGCAACACCCGTTCTTCGGCAGGGGAAGCTTCCAGCCGGCGCTGGGATTCCCCGCAGCGGGCGGGGGTGGGGAAGATCTTGCCCGGGTTGGCCAGACCCTTGGGATCAAAGGCTTGGCGCACCAGTTTCATGGTGTCCAGATCCTCAGGAGCAAACATCCAGTCGAGATAACAGCGCTTGTCGTTGCCCACCCCGTGTTCCCCGGTGATGCTGCCACCGGCCTCAAGACAGAGGCGAAGAATGTCGGCCCCCAGGGCCTGCACCCGCTCCGTGGCCCCTTCCTCCTGGGCCCGATAGAGGATCAGGGGGTGGAGATTGCCATCGCCGGCATGGAACACATTGGCCACCGGGAGGTTGTAGCGGCGGCTGAGCTGCTCAATCGCCCCGAGGACCTGGGGCAGGGCGCTTCGGGGCACCACCCCGTCCTGCACGTAATAGGTGGGGGTGATGCGGCCCACGGCGGCAAAGGCAGATTTTCGGCCCTTCCAGAGCAGGGCACGATCCGCAGGATCGGTGGCCCTGCGAATCGTGCGAGCTCCGGCGTCACGGCATAAGGCCGCGGCGATCTCGATCGCCGCGGCCACCTCCTGGTCCTGGCCGTCCAGCTCGATGAGCAGCACCGCCAGGGCGTCCTTGGGGTATTCCTCGCGGCCGAAGAGATCATTCACGGCGTTGAGGGTGAAGTTGTCCATGATCTCCATCCCCGCCGGTTGAAGGCCCGCCGCCGTCACCTGCCGCACCGCCTCCCCAGCCCGTTCCATGCTGGTGAAATCCGCCAGAAGCACGGCCACGCTCTGGGGGGCGCGCAGCAGGCGCAGGGTGATCGCTGTGGCGATGCCAAGTGTTCCCTCACTGCCAATGAACACCCCCCGCAGATCCAGTTCCGGGGTTTCGGCCAAGCCACTGCCGAGATGGGTGAGGGTGCCATCAGGGAGCACCACCTCCAACTCCAGCACGTGGTTGCTGGTCACGCCATATTTCAAGCAGTGGACCCCACCGGAGTTCTCCGCCACGTTGCCGCCGATGCTGCACACCACTTGGCTGGAGGGATCGGGGGCGTAGTAAAAGCCAGCTCCGGTCACGGCCCGGGTGACCCAGCTGTTGATCACCCCGGGTTGAACAGTGACACGGCGGTTGCTGAGATCCACATCCAGGATCGTGCGCATGCGACTGGTGGCGATCACCAG
>JBBARZ010000053.1:0-14276 GCA_040399505.1 Cyanobium sp. | reverse complement strand
GGCCTGGTGGTGCCCCGCAAGGGAGGCAGTGGGTTCTACGACCGTTTTCGCCACCGGGTGATGGTGCCGATCAGGGATCGGCAGGGCCGGGTGATCGGCTTTGGCGGTCGCTCCCTAGATGGGGCCGAGCCCAAGTATCTGAACTCCCCGGAAACGGAGGTGTTTGCCAAGGGAAGTCATTTGTTTGCCTTGGACCGGGCGGCCGATCCAATCCGCCGGGCGGATCAGGCCGTGGTGGTGGAGGGCTACTTCGATGCCATTGCGCTCCATGCCGCCGGCATCACCCAGGCGGTGGCTGCCCTGGGCACGGCCCTGAGCCGTCAGCAGATCACCCAGCTGTGCCGCTGCTGCGACAGCAAGCGGCTGGTGCTCAACTTCGATGCCGACCGGGCTGGCGTGCGCGCCGCGGAGCGGGCCATCGGGGAGGTGGAACATCTGGCGCTGCAGGGCCAGGTGGACTTGCGGGTGTTGCAACTCCCTGAGGGGAAGGATGCCGACGAATACCTGCGGTCGCAGGGGGCAGGCAACTATCGGGCCCTGCTGGATGGGGCCCCCCTCTGGCTGGATTGGCAGATCGACCAGGTGTTGGAGGGACGCGATCTCTCGCGCAGCGATCAATTTCAACAGGCGGTGGCGGCCCTGGTGGCCCTGTTGGGCAAGCTGCCCCAGAGCGCCGTTCGCAGCCGCTATCTCCAGAAAGTGGCCGAGCGCCTCTCTGGGGGGCAGGCCCGCCTCACCTTGCAGCTGGAAAACGATCTGCGACAACAGGTGAAGGGCCAGCGCTGGCACGGACGAGCCAGCCGCTGGGACACCCCCTCAACGGCGGGGATTCAGGAGCGGGCTGAGGCGGAAATTCTTCAGCTCTATCTCCATTGCCCCCACCTCCGGGCGGAGATCAGGAAGCACCTGCGGAGTTGGGAGCAGGAGGATTTCTGCCTGCACCACCATCGCCGCCTCTGGGCCGCCATCACCGAATTGGAGGAAGCCCATCTCGGCGCTCCGCGCATCGAGGCCATCAGCCGGGGAACCGATGAGGGGGCCGAGCTGGGGGATATCCCTCTGATGCAGCTGCTCACCAACCAACTGGCCATGGACGACACCGGGGCCCTGGGCGGTGCCTTGGACCGGTTCATGCCCCTGCTCGAACCTGGCGAGCTCCAGCGCCAATCGTTTCACCAGCCCCTTCTCCACCTCCGTGGCGCCATCGCCAGCCGAGCCCGCCTCACTGCGGAGAAGCGATGCCGCCACCTACTCGACACATGGAACGCCCAACGGCTCCACACCCTGGAGCAATGCCTGGCCCGGCTCCTGGAGATCGACACCCCTCCAGCCAACCCCTCCGCCCCTGCGGCCGACATGGAACTTCGCCTGCACGAGCTCTTCGAGGAGCTCAACCATGACGCCCTACGCCTGCAGGCCGACTACTACGCCGAGCGCCGCCATCTGCAAGAGCTGGATCAACACCGCCGGGCGGATCTGGTGGAGATCGTGCACACCTCTTGATTCACATCCTCTGCAGCCTTGGGGCACCCTGGAACGCGTTCCATTGGCCGTCCTATGTTGAACTCATATGAGAGGGCCCGATGGCCATCCTTCCCCCCGGCTCCCTCTCCCCCCCCTTCCCGATCCCGGGGGATGAGGAATACCGGCTCCGGGACCTCGAGCGTTTCGAGTTGATTGGCGGCGACAGCGACATTCACCTCGATCGCCTGGTGGAGCTAGCCCAGTTGATTTTTTCGGTGCCCATGGCGGCAATCTCGCTGGTGACCCGGACGCGGCAGTGGTTTCTAGCGGAGAAGGGACTCAACGTCCGTGAGACCCCGCGAGGGGTGGCCTTCTGTGCCCACGCGATCTTGGAAAACGAGGTGATGGTGGTGCCCAATGCCCTGGAGGATGAACGGTTTCGCACCAATCCTCTGGTGGTGTCCGCCCCCCAGATCCGCTTCTACGCTGGCGCGCCTCTGCGCAGCTGCAAGGGGCACAATCTCGGCACCCTGTGTGTGATCAACAACCAGCCGATGCAGCCCACTCCCGTTCAGATCCGGGAATTGGAATTGTTGTCCCAGCTTGTCATGAGAGAGCTCGATCTCAGGCGGGAACGCTTCCTGTGCCCGGTGACAGGGCTGCCGATACGCCAGAAATTCTTACGCATTGCCGAAGGGGAGTTCCATCGGGCTCACGCCGAAAACAGACCGCTTTCGCTGCTGCTGTTTGACATTGATCATTTCCGTGTCATCAACAATCGCTGGGGGCACCATTCCGGGGATGAAGTGATGGCTGATTTATGCAAAATGGGGCAGCAGTTTTTGCGTGAACAAGATTTTGCCGGTCGGCTGGGCGATGGGGAATTCGCCCTCCTGCTGGTAAACACCCCTGCCGAGGATGCCCTTGTCACCGCCGAAGCCCTTCGGCGGGCGGTCGGCACCATGCCGGGAGTGCACAGGCATTCCGATCTGAAGTTGCACATCAGCGGCGGGCTCACCAGCCTGGGCCCCCACGACGAAAGCTTCGCCCCCCTGTTGCAGCGGGCTGAACAGGCCCTCCACCTAGCCAAAAGCAATGGCCGCAATCAGATCGCCACCCTGTTGGATGGGATGGCCCGCTAGGCCCACACCAGGGGCACCTCCGTGAGACGGGTGGTGGCGGAGGAGGAGAGGCGGGAGCGACGCATGGTCCAGGGGGCATGGAGACCACAAGCAGCCCATTGGATGGTGCCCCGCCCATGGCGCGCATTGAGGGCATCAATGGTGGCCAGCAGGGTCTGACGGCGCTCTTGGTGGGCCGGGGTGGAGGGGGTGAACAGGTGGTGCTGGAGCTGGTCGTCCGGCTGGAGGGCCTGCAGGAGCACGCCGGCCTTGTGCAGGGGCTGGTGGGGGCGGAAGAGCCGGTATGCCAGGGGCAGGGCAGCGGCCAGGAGCACGGCGGTGTCGTTGCTGGGCAGGGAAAGACCCACGGTGGCGGCATTGCTGTAGAAAGGGCCGCCGGTGAAGGGGCTGCTACGCACAAACACCGTGATCACACCGGCCCTTTGGCGCTGACGGCGGAGTTTTTCCGCGGCGCGGCTGAGGTAGGTGGCCACCGCCTGGCGCAGCTCGGCCAGGGTGGTAATCGGCGTGCTGAAACTGCGGCTCACGCAGGTTTCCTTCTTGGCCGGCGGCAAGGCCACCAGGGGCAGGCAGGGCTGCCCTTGCAGTTCCTGCTGCAAACGCAGGCCCACCACACCACAACCCCGCTTCAATTCCCCTGAGGGCATATCGCGAAGCTGGCGGGCCGTGCTGATGCCCCGCAGCCGACACCAACGGGAGAGGCGACGGCCGATACCCCACACGTCTTCGATGGCAACGGTGTCCAGCCAGGTGTCGGGATCGACAACGGCGCCCAGGTCAAACACCCCTTGCTCACGCAGGCCATCGGCCTTCTTGGCCAGCCGATTGGCCACCTTGGCCAGCACCTTGGTGGGGGCGATGCCAACGGCCACCGGCAGCCCCAATTGCTGACGCACGGCCTGGCGCAGGGCCAGCCCCCAGGCGGTGAGGTCAGCCGGGAGGCCATCGGTGGCACGGGGCCGATGAAGCAGGCCAAAGGCCTCATCGATGGAGTAGATCTCGAGCTCCTCCACCCAGGCTTCCAGGGTGGCCATGAGCCGCTGGCTCATGTCGCCATAGAGGGTGTAGTTGGAGCTGCGCACGACCACACCATGGCGCTCCAGCTGGCGTTGCACCTGAAAGAAGGGCGCTCCCATGGGGATGCCGAGGGCTCTGGCTTCGGCACTGCGGGACACGATGCAGCCATCGTTGTTGGAGAGGACCACCAAGGGCCTTCCCACAACCGCAGGATCCAGAAGGGCCTCACAGGAGGCATAGAAGTTATTGCCATCGATCAGAACGGTGGCCAGGGGCACAACGGGAAAGGCGCACAGCCAGAAACAACCCAAGCCATAGTACTGGCGTACTGAGAAGCAGAGCGTTGCCTCCCTGCCTAAGTTCAGGCTTGCATGACCTTCTCCCATGCTTTCTTTTCCCTCCTCTCGGCTCGGCACCCATCCGCGACGCGTGATCGGCACACTGGCATGCGGACTGGCCCTGGCCGCAACGGGCTGCAGCACCACCAGCAGCACCAGCACAAGCACTCTCAATGGGGCAGGCGCTTCCTTTCCTGCCCCGATCTACCAGCGCTGGTTCCAGGATATGTCCAGCAAAGGGGTGCGGGTGAACTACCAATCCGTGGGATCCGGGGCGGGCGTGCGTCAGTTGATCTCCCGCACCGTGGATTTCGCCGCCAGCGACGTGCCGATGAAGGCCGAGGAAATCGCCAAGGTGCCCCAGGGCGTGGTGCAGATCCCGATGACGGCGGGGGCCATCGCCGTGGCCTACCAACACAAGGGGTGTGATCTGAGGTTGAGCCAGGCCCAACTGGTGGGCATTTTCCAGGGCAAGATCAACAACTACAGCCAGCTCGGCTGCGCAGCCAAGCCCATCAAGGTGGTGGTGCGCTCCGATGGATCGGGCACCACAGCCAATTTCACCGCCCATCTGGCTGCCATCGATCCAGCCTGGAAGCAGCAGGTGGGCTCAGGGAAGAGCGTCCAATGGCCAGTGGGAACAGGGGCCAAAGGCAACGAGGGTGTGGCGGCCCAGCTCAACCAGGTGGAGGGGTCCCTGGGCTATGTAGAAGCGGCCTTCGTGAAAGCACCGCTCCAGGCGGCGGCCCTAACCAATGGGTCCGGGGATGCGGTGAAGCCCACTGCGGAAGGGGCACAACAAGCGCTGGCCTCCATTGAACTGGGTGCCGACCTGATCGGCAGCAATCCCAACCCTTCCAAGGGGTATCCCATCGTCACCTTCAGCTGGATCCTGCTCTACAAGACGGGCAACGGGCCCAACCATGCCACTCTTCAAAAGGTGTTCGACCACACCCTGAGCCAACCGGCCCAGGGCCTTGCAGAAGGCCTCGGTTTTATCAGCCTGCCGCCGGCGGTCATGGAGAAGGGGCGAAAGGCCCTGGCGACGATTCAGCCGTGAGCCATGCCGATGGAGAGGAAAAGGTCAGAGGGCGCAGCTCTGGCGGAAATTCAGACTGTCTGGGGTTTGCTCCTCCACGGACCAGCCATAGAACTGGAGCATCTCGGTGAATTGGCACACCTGCCTGTTGCTGCTAAAGGCCTGACAGAACGCTGGGGAGGGCTCCCCGGCAGCTGACGCGGGGGAATGGCAGGCGGAGTAGATCGTTTCACCCTGCTTGTAGATCTGCCAAGTGCCCTTGAATGGCTTGGCATGATCCACCAAGGTGAGCAGCAGATGCCCCTTGAAGGCAGATTCCATGACCGGTGATCTCGGTGGATGACTTCTGTGTAGCGCCACTGGCCCAGCTTGGCCGTGCGTGGCGACACCGTTGAGCAAAACAACGCCCTACCTGGAGATGAAGGAGGTGGAAGCCTGGCTTTGCTCGCGCCAGGTGTTTCAACACCTCTCACTGAACCTCTTCAAGGGGGAACACACGGTAATTCTCGGACCAAACGGGGCAGGGAAAAGTTCCCTCATCCGACTTCTCACTCGAGAGCTGTATCCAGTGGTGCGGGAGGGCTCCTGGCTACGGCTGTTTGGGAGCGCCACCATCAACCTCTGGACGCTTCGCTCGCGGATGGGTGTGCTGCCTCAGGATCAGCACACCACCTACAGGGGAGATGTGCGGGCATTTGATGTGGTGCTCTCAGGCTTTTTTGGTTCCGTGGGGTTGGGGAGAAGCCATGAACCCGATAGCCAACAAATGCAGAGAGTGGCGGATCTGATGGACCAAATGGAGTTGACCGATCTGCAGGGAGAGCCATTCGGCTGCCTCTCTGAAGGTCAGAGGCGAAGGCTGCTGCTGGCACGAGCCTTGGTGCACAATCCTGAGGTGTTGGTTCTGGATGAACCCACCAACGGCCTGGATCTCCAGGCAAGGTATCAACTGCTGAATCTTCTTCGCCAGCTCTGCCAAAGGGGAACCACCCTGCTGCTGGTGACCCATCGCCTGGAGGAAGTTTTACCTGAGATCCATAGGGCGGTGTTCCTGAAAAACGGCACGGTGGTCGCCGATGGGCCTTGCCATGCCTTATTGGCAGATGATCCGCTAAGTGCCCTATTCGATACTCCGCTGCACGTTGTGGCCTATGGGGGGCACAGACAGGTGCTGCCTGGAGCGGGCCAAGCGGATCGCGATTCTGCGAATGATTGATGGAGGTTTAGAGGCGACACCTGGCGAGACTCATTGATTGGCAATGCTTTGAGGCCAGGCTCCTTGTTCCGATCAAGAGAAAAAAATAAAACGCGCTTGCTGTAGACCAAACCCCCTTCACTCGTTAGAGTGTGAGTGTTCTTGGGTAACGAATCATGCTGACCGGTGCAGACCTTCTCAGCAAAGTAAAGGAACTGGGCGATGTCTCCAAATCCGACCTCGTTCGCAGCTGTGGCTATGTGAGCACAAAGAAGGATGGAACCGAGCGCTTGAACTTCACCGCGTTCTATGAGGCCCTGCTGGAAGCCAAAGGCGTAAACCTGGCTGAATCCGGCTCGGCCAAAGGGAAAGCCGGTCGGAAACTGAGTTACGTGGCCACAGTGCAAGGAAATGGCAATTTGCTCGTGGGCAAGGCATACACAGCACTCCTCGATCTGAATCCTGGTGATGAGTTTGAAATCAAGCTCGGTCGCAAGCAAATCCGTCTGGTGCCTGCTGGATCCTCCGAAGAGGAGTGAGGTAAGCCTCGTGCCCATGCCAAGCGGCTGGGATGCTTGAAGTCGCCCTAGCCATGGTGGAGCAGGAAGGTAAGTGGTTGCTCCAACTCCGTGATGATCTCGATTGGATTGTGGCGCCCGGTTGCTGGGGTCTGTTCGGGGGGCATCTGGAGCCAGGGGAAACGGCTGAGGAAGCCCTGCGGAGGGAATTGTTCGAGGAAATCTGCTGGTGCGCAGGTGCCGTACGGCCCTGGTTCACTCACCGCAATCCGAAGCGGATCGCCCATTTCTTTCTCACATCGCTGCTGGAGCCCCTAGACACCTTGCGACTCCAGGAGGGTCAAGATGTGCTTTTGGCTGAACTCCAAGCTCTCCAATCAGGACGGGTGTGGAGTCCAGCGATCGGTGAATTCAGGCCCCTGGCTCCTTCACTTCAACTGGCGATCGAAAAACTGAACCGTGGTTCACACTTCTCAATGGAAGGATAGGTAGCTCTGCTCAATTCGCTTGTGTCAGAAGTTCAACACCTATACGTTGGACATATCGACACCCATCAACACTCATGAGCCACTCCCATTCCTCCCACGGTTCTTCCGACACATTTGGAGCTGATGTCAATCCTCAACTGGGGTTTGCTCAGTCATTTGACGGAGGAGGTGACCCCGTCGAGGCCTACTTCGAATGCATCACACAGTGCTCGCTGGACGATGGAGAGTGCATCACGGTCTGCACATCAATTTTAAAGGAAAGCTGAAATTTTAAAGGAAAGCTGAAATTCCGTCCAAATCAGTGAAGGAGGTTGAGTGGGGTTCTCCCCCATCTCAACCTCCTTCACTGATCCCCGTCAGAACCACTCAGCGACTGCAGACTCCCGGCTGTTCACATGGGCATGAGGTGTGGTGCGGCGAAAGTCCAGGGTGATCGAGCGTTTCTGCTCGCCATCAGCCGCAATAGCCTGAATGGGATAGGTCTGGTCGCCATCAGGGAAAGCCATGTGCAGGCTGAAGGTGCCTTCACTGGTGAGGGCATGCTTCTCAGCACCTACGGTGAGGGTGGCCGCGGGATCGGTGGCGCCATAAACGATGAGCTCGGCATCCGCCACCAACCAGAAACTGCGTTGACGAGGAGCCAAACCCGCACCTGAAGCCTCCCGACCACTGGCCCAGAGGCCAGCTCCAGAGAGGTGTCCGCCTGCAGCGCCATGGAATGAGGCACCTTGCTCATGGAAAGCCTCCGAACCCAATCGCGAACGCTGAACTCCAGTGCTGGCCTGCTGGTAGAGGCGCTCATGCTGCCCAGGCGTCGCCAGGGTGGACTCCCAGCTGACCGGGAGAGCCTGTGATTCCACAATGGAGAAAGGAACAAAAGGAGAGCCGCTCAAATCAAGTTCCGCGGGCATCCTGGCCACTGAGGAATGGGCAAGGGAAATCCAACCACCCGTGGACGTTCGATAGCCCAACTCAACGCGGTAATCCCGATCCCCAAGAGGAATGGGGATGTGCCATTCCTGGCTATGGGCCTCTACCAGCACCTCCTGAAGCGTGTGGGGTCGACCGTCCTGAGCCGGGCGGTCGGTCACATCCGTAATGCGCAGAACGAGTTGCTGCCCGCCGGCAGCTCGGGCCTGCTCACGATCCGCGCCATGAATCCCCCAACGAACAAGGGCCCACTGGGAATCCAGGGGCTGAAACCAAACCCAGGTGGGGGCTTCGAGAACAGATTCCGTTCTTTCAGCTGCGATGGCAGCAACTGGAACTTCAGCAGCTCCCTCAACAACAACGGGTTCTGAAACGACAGGCTCAGCAACAGCCGAATGAACCGCAGCTGAGGGTGCCGAAACCCATGCACGCAGTTCGGAGGAAGGTTGCTCAAGCGTTTCGAGCGGTTGCTCCGCAACCGGGGTGAATTCTGTGACCTTCTGGCGAGGGGCTTTTCCTTGAAGGGCAGCAAGTAGATCTAACCGCAACATGCTGCTGTAACGGCTCACACCAAGGCGTCTCGCCAGCACTCTCAACTGAGAAAGGCGCATTTGCGCTAACACATCCCTGGAGAACCGTGGCGATTCCATCGCGGCTTAGCAAATTCTTCATGATTGTCCCGGACGAAAGCTCTTCCGATCCCGTCTGTCAGCGCTCCCTGATCCATGAGGCCCTCAAAAACCAGCCAAACCTGGCAGGCCCTGATGGGCCCCTCCTGGAAGGGGCTCAAAATTTAGGCATATGCACTTAGTGCATTGTGCCCTTGGCTCACCCGATGCACCCCTAGCGATCGCTACATTCCTATGTGGTGCTAGAGCCGTTGTCCATGGCCTCCATTGCTGATCAACTGCAGTCTTACCGCTCGGCCTTGGAGGCAGCACAATCAAAGGGAGATGGGGCAACCACACGGAAACTGGAACAAACCATTCGAGATCTAGAGGCATTTAGCCAGCGGCATCCCGATGCCACGCAAGCTCCCTCACCGTTGGAGGTGTTCTGTGATCTCAATCCATCCGACGTCAACTGTCTGGTTTACGACGATTGATAGCCGATGGATTTCACTCCCTACCTCTTAACTTCAGACCCTGTGTCGACTGAGGAGGGCTTACTTTCTGTTGAAATCAGGGGACGAATTGCGGTGGCCATGAAGGGGAGATTTCTCCTCAGGGCTGTTTGCAAGAGTTTTGGCGAAAACAACGTCATTTCCTGTGCGGTCACAGATCAAAACAGCTGTCTTTCCTATTTGTCGGCCAGCGTTGATCCGGCCTACCAGCTCCTGATTTGTACGGATTATCTCGAAAGTGGCAATGGCTTTGAACTCGTGCGGCAGGCTAAGCAGATCCATCCTGAGCTGCATTGTGTGGTGCTGGCTCTGGGAGATGTGATTCCAGCCGAATTTGTCGATGCCCCCTGGCTGGAAGCAGTGGTGGCAGAGGCTGATTTCGTAGAGGATCAACAGCCTCTCAAAGCGGCGGTCATCGCGGTCATGGGAGGTCACTCCTATCGAAGTCCTTCCCTGCGCACCGGCCAGCTGCCCTATCTCAGCTGCCCGCGGCTCACCCCTAGGGAATACCAGGTGTTGGATCTGCTCTCCAGTGGCATGAGCGACCGAGATATCGCCAAACAGTTGATGGTGAGCGAAGAAACTGCCCACACGTACAGCAAACGTCTGCTTCAAACCCTTGGCGTGAACAACCGGCTTCAAGCCGTTCTCAAGGGAATGCGCTGCGGCATGGTGCAGCTTTGAGGGTCGTTTCGGAAGGATTGCCCCCAAACGGGGGCAGACCCTTCGGCCGACGACCATTCATGCTGTTGGAGTTGCCGATGCCGTGCCATGGGTCAGTCCATCTCCACCAGGCTCACCATCGGAGAGCTCCAGGCTGGCTATCCGCTCTACTGCAAGGCCATGAGGATCCTGATCCGGGAAGAAAAAACCATGGAACAGATCAAGCGGAGTGTGTGCTGGCATCGGCTAACCACGCTTCATGCCTGCATGCCCAGGCAATACAAAGATCCTGAACATCTCTACTTCCATCTCAGACGGGAGCTGAGCCACTGAACGTGACAGCAGGTGGCACTTACGGGGCATCACCTCCCGTGCTGCTCCCATGGCCTGCCCACAGTTTGACGACACCCTGGTGGCTTCGCTTATTGCCTTGATGGAAAAGGGCACAGCTCCCTGGCGACGGGAATGGGACAGCAGGAGCGGAGGCCACCACGTGAATCTGCTCTCCGGACGGGCCTACCGGGGGGCAAATCCGATCCTGCTAACGATCGGCCTGCACCAGCGTGGAGCAACCCTTCCCTACTGGTGCGGAGCGGGAGAAGCCAAGTCCCACGGCCTGTACCCCAGAACGGGCTCCAAGGCGGTCATCGTGCTGAGGCCCCAGGTGCGGCGCCAACGGCCCGTACCGCTGAATAAACCCAACGCCCCGCATCCAGCGGACAGAACCGTAGATCCCGCGGAGGATAAACAGGCTGGCCTCAGCTGGGTGCGCTACTTCCCTGTCACCCTTTTCAATGCAGAGGATCTAGAGGGTGAGGCCCTTCAAGGTCTCCTTTCTGCTCGACAGGCAAGTAATGCCCAGGCAATGCGGCCTGAACCTGAACGGCTCACCCATGCGGAGGCCGTGCTCAGGGCCTGGCCAGTGCCCTGTTCCCACGGAGGCTCTATGGCCTCCTACGACCCCCACTCCGACCAGATTCACCTGCCTGAGCGCAGTGCTTTTCACTCAAGTTCAGCGCTCTATGCCACTTGGGCCCATGAGGCTCTCCACAGCACAGGGCATCCGTCAAGACTGAACCGGAACCTTTCGGGGGCCATGGGCAGCAGGGAGTACGCCAGGGAAGAGCTGGTGGCAGAACTGGGAGCAGTATTGCTGGGGGATCGGTTGGAAATCGGCAGCAACGTAGGCAACCACGCGGCCTACCTAGCGGAATGGATCAAGCTCCTGAGGGAGTCGCCTCACCTGCTCTACAAGCTGCTAAGCGACGCCAGACGTGCGTCGGATTTAATTGTTCCGACAAGCACGGGGTCTGAGCCACTGCACGAGGCTGGCTTTACGGGCGTAGATCAGCGGAAAAGAGGTGCTTAACGCACCTCCAGTAGGTCGCTTAGGCGTAGCTCAATAACTCCTGTTGAGGTGTCTGCGGCACCGTGGTAGATCAGCACGGTCTCGCCCTGGTTGATAATCCCAGAAGGAAAAACCACATTGGGCACAAAACCACGGCATTCATACTCCATCTCCGCCATTAGAATCAAACCTCCCGTTCTGCGGATCTTCTCGGGTTCATCCAAATCCAACAACACCAGTCCTGCCCCATAACTGCCAATGCCGCTGTCTTCTTCTCCTTTGTCATTGCCGTGGTAGATCGCCAGCCAACCCTCAGACGTGCGGATCGGTGGTGTTCCTGCGCCGATTCGCCCGCGATCCCAGGCTCCACTGGAGCTGAGAATGGGCTGGTGCCTGCCCCAATGCAGCAGATCGGGTGATGATGCCAACCAGATCTCTGGGCGAGAGAAGACATGGGCTGTCGTGGGCCTGTGGAGCGCGTGATAAAGGCCAGAGATTCGTTCGGGGAACAGCACGACATCCTTATTCTCCGGGCAGAAGATTAGCCCGTGGTGCTGAAAGGATCGAAAATCCTGGGTGGATGCCAGTGCAGTTGCTACCCCGTGACGAGAAACGGCTACATAAGTGACATAGAAAAGATCATTGATTTCAGTGATTCGGGGATCTTCCATGCCATAGGCCTCATAGGCATGGCTGGGCCTAAGAATCTGAGCGTTGGTTGACTCGAGACTGCGAGCATCGGGGCTGCAAAAGATCCGCAGATGGGATGTGAAGGTGAGGCGAAGCAGACCCGTCTTCCTGATTTTCACCACCCTGGCATCCTGGAAGATGACCTCCTCTCGTGGCAGCCAATCTGTGATCACTCGACCAGCTTCCACATCCCATCGCGGCAAGCCTACATATCCCGTGGAGATCTGGCTGGCCTTTTCGGCGACCCGGATCATCAGGATAAATCCCCACTTGGTCGCCACGGCTGCTGGATTGAACGCACCGACAACGGTTAGGTCGTCCTGCGATGGCTCCAAGTCTTCCGGTCGAAGTAGGCAGCGACTGAACAGGCGTGGAATCATGCGCTGGAATCAGCCAACTGCGTTGCAGCGCAGGCCATGGCAAGGGAATTGCGGCCGTTCTCCTCGTTGATCACCCGTTCATGGGTTCGATCCTTCAACCAAGCGATCTGGTCGCTGAGCAACGCCCGCAGGAGCTCACAGTAGCGGCGCATCTTGTCTGCTTCCATTCCTGATCGAAGGTCGATCTTCTGATAAACGTCAAGATCCTTATGCCTACCACGAGCCATACGCTCGGAGCCGGAATAGGTGTTGAGAACGTCGAGCCTCGCATCAGGAAAGATGCTCATCAGTGTGCGCGACTGCGCTTCATCCACTACAGCTCGAAGGTGGACCCGAATGGGTACCCATTCATCGAGAGTCAACTCACCGCGCTCGAAGAGCAGACGGAATTCCTGGCGTTCCAATCGTGCCGGCTGGGTGAACCCGTGGTAGAAAGTCACCAGGGCACCATTGGGATAGCGCACTACACATTGCACCTGTTCCTCGACACCTGAGCCTGGACGCAGAATGCGCTGAGATGCCACAACCTCTCCCCTGCCCAACCAGCCTTCGAAAAGGTCGAAGAAATGCACGCCGTGTTCGACGAAAATACCGCCACTCTTGGCGCGATCCCAGAACCAGTGCTCTGCTGACAATCCCTCATCACCTGCTGCATTGTCAAACCAGCCGTGCAGGCACTCCCCAAGAACTCTTGAATCAATTAGTCGACGAACGGCCCCGAACAGGGGGTTGTAGCGCTGCATCAGGTTGGCGATGCACAGACGATCATTGGCACGAGCTAGCTGGAGCAAATCATCAGCCTGCATCACCGTGAGCGCCAGTGGCTTTTCGCAGATCACATGCTTTCCTGCTTCCAGGGCGGCACGCACCTGGGCGTAATGGAGGAATGGAGGCGTTGCGATGTAGACAAGATCAACCTCATCTAGATTCAGTAGCTCTTCCACGCGAATCGGTTCTGCAACCCCAAAACGCCGGGACATAGCGATTGCCGCCTCCCGATGGGTGCCGGCGGTGGCCACAAGCTCTACACCCTTTACTTGGAGGAACTGCTGCAGGGCAAACAGTCCAAACCCTCCTGCTCCAATGGCGCCGAAGCGGATTCTATTCATGGGTTGTGGAGGGAATGGCGCGCCTGTTCGAGCAGGCGCATCTCCTGGAGAGCCAGGAGAAAGGCCAGTGTCGATTCGGCACCCTGGTTCTGGTTGACACTGTCATCTCGAAGACCATCGAAGCAACCGCCGCTACGTGCGTCATAGAGCGTCAAGTGAAGGTCGTTGCCGCCGAGGAACCACGCGAAGGCACGCCATGCCTCATCAAGCCAGAAGGAATCGTCTGTTGCGGACCAAGCTTCGACGCAGGCCGAAACCGAGGCGCATGCTTCTAGAGGTTGCTGGTCGAAGGTAGCTCGGTGGTGCCCTCTCCTGTAGAACCCATTAGATCCAATCGGCCTGAAATGGCCAGTTTCGGCTGTTTGCACAGCCATCAACCACCGCAGAGCGCGCAGGCCGATGTCTAGGGCTTCACTGCGTTGTGACCAGCGACCACTGAGAATTAGAGCATGGGGTAGAGAAGCGTTGTCATAACTCAGCACATTTTCAAACCAGGGCCATTCTATTGAGGAAGTTCGACTGAAGGCTTCTAACAACTGCTCTGTGAGGGTATCGCGCATTAGGTTGACAGTTCGATCGCCACTGAGTTTTCGCAGATACTCGTGGATGGCTTTGAGCCCAAGGGCCCAAGCACGTGGACTCGTGGTCAATGGGACCGATGGCAAGGCCAACTGAAAAAGGTCCACTGCCCAGTGGCGCAGTTCGTCACGGCGTGACCGTCCCACGCAGGCACCCAACGCCAGGAGTGTGCGACCCAGGCAATCATCTGAGCCGTCGTCATCGAGCCAGGTACGCTCGAAACTCATGAAGTTGTGAAACCGGGACGTTTCTG
>JBBARZ010000052.1:0-14310 GCA_040399505.1 Cyanobium sp. | reverse complement strand
GGCCGCTGATCAATGACCGGGGTCTGGTGATCGGGATCAACACCGCCATTCGGCAAGCGCCCGGGGCGGGCTTGAGCTTTGCCATCCCCATCAACACAGCCCGCAAGATTGCCTCCCAGATCATGGATCGGGGCTATGCCAGCCACCCCTACATCGGGGTGAGGCTCGAGGCTCTCACCCCCCAACTGGCACGTGAGATCAACAGCAGCACGGATCAATGCAAGCTGCCGGAAGTCAACGGAGTCGTGGTGGTCGATGTGATGAAGGGCAGTCCTGCGGATGGAGCTGGGCTCAAGCCCTGTGACCTGATTGAACAGGTGGGTGAGAAGACCGTGAAGAACCCATCGGAGGTGCAGCTGGCGGTGGACCAGGCCCAGATCGGTCAACCCCTTTCCCTGCGGGTCCGACGGGGTGAAGGAAGCGTGGCCCTCACAGTGAAGCCCGGCAACCTCCCCCGCCAGGAGTGACGCAGCAACGGTTGGTGCTGCTGGGTCGCTGGCCCGCCCCCTCCCGTTGCAAGCGCCGGTTGGCCGTCTCTGTTGGCCTTTGGCGCGCTGCGACCGTGCAGCGGAGACTTCTCTGGCACGGCCTATGGGTGGCCTCTCAGGCTTCCAGGGAGGCGCGGCAGGAGGGTCAGTCGATGGAAGTGGTGTTCGCTCTGACCGGGCTGGGGCCCAGGGCTACAAGGCGCTGGGGATGCTCACTACCCGCGGATCGGGTGGTGAACCAAGGGGAGGGCAGCCTGGGGGTGCGTTTGCAGCGGCAGGTGCGCTATGCGGCTAGGGATGGAATAGATCGCCTGGTAATGGTGGGCACCGACCTCCCCCAGCTCTGCAGTGCGGATCTCCTTGCGGCGTTTCAGGCGCTCCATCACTCGGCCCTGGTGGTGGGGCCCGCCAGCGATGGGGGCTACTGGCTCATCGGCCTTTCACCACAGCGGCTGGCCCCGCGGCTGTTCGCCGGAGCCCAGCGCCCCATTCCCTGGGGAACCAACCAGGTGCTGGCAGGCACGCTGGAGGCCGCAGCTGCTGAGGGGCTAGAGCCGTACTTCCTGCCGGAACGGAGCGATCTTGATCAGATTCAGGATCTGCTGCCCTGGCGATGAGCGCTCCCCTGGCCGTGGTGATTCCAGCGCGGAATGAAAGCCGCCGGCTGCCTTTGCTGCTGGCCGATCTGGCCTGCGCTCAAGCGTGTGTGGCTGAAATTTGCCTGGTGGACGGGGGCAGTTGGGATGGCACGGCCAGGGTGGCCTGGCTGGGCGGAGCCCGGGTGCTGCAGGACCCCCCAAACCGAGGTGCGCAACTGGCCAGAGGGGTGATGGCCACGTCTGCGCCCTGGCTCCTGCTCCTCCATGCCGATGGGCGCCTTCCTAGGAGCTGGGAGCAGGCCGTGATCCATGCCATGGATCACGGTCCCGGATTCTGCTGGGCCTTTCAGCTGGGGATTCAGGGCCCATCTCTGGGGTTGCGGGTGGTGGAACAGCTGGTGGATTGGCGCACCTACTTCTTTCATCGGCCTTACGGCGACCAGGGACTCCTGGTGCACCGACAGACCCTGGCTGCAGTGGGAGGAGTAGCCCCCATCCCCCTCATGGAAGATCTGGATCTGATCCTGCGGTTGCGTACGGTGGCCTCCATCCGCATGATGGCGGGCCGTTTCCAGGTGGATGGCCGGCGCTGGCAACAGCTAGGACTGCTGCGCACCACCTGGGCCAACGCTCAGCTCAGGAGAGCCTGGCGACGGGGCGAGGATCCCCAGCGGCTGTCTGAGCGCTACGGGGCATACCAGAAGGCACAGCGGCGCTGCTGGGGCTCCAGCTCCCAGCCCTGATGGCTGTAAAACTCCACCACATCTGGATCGGCATAGAGGGTGACCCGCTCCACCCCCATCCCCTGCAGATGGCCGATCAGAAAATCCATCAACTGGCGCCCCAAACCCACCCCTTGGTAGAGGGGGTGAACGGCCACATCCCACACCGTGGCCTCCACCACCCCATCCCCCGTGCAGCGGGCAAACCCCACCAACCGGGGAAGGCGTTCGTCGTGCCGCCAGAGACCGACTCGCAACAGGCTGTGCTGGAGGGCTTTGCGCACCCGCCGCAAGGGCCGCCGATTCCAGCCCACCGCATCGCAGAGGGCTTCCAGCTCAATGAGGTCGATCGGGCGCTCCAAGCTGAGCACGGCCTCCAGGCGGGCCGTCTCAGGCAGATCACAGAGGCGATGGCCCGATCCATAGAGGCCAGTGAACAACGAATCGCGATCGGGTAAATCCTCTGGCACGGGCGATCGGGCGTTGCGCAACGCAATCTGACGATCTTCGCGGATCGAAGTCCCCTTGCGCCATGGTTGGGCGTCCAACCCCAATCAGCGTGAGCGGCAGCCCAGCCAACCCTCCCACTCTGGTGGCGCTCCATGGCTGGATGCTCTCCGGCCGTCTCTGGCAACACCTGGCGGAGGAGCTCCAGCCCCACTGGCAACTGCTGGCTCCTGATTTGCCCGGGTTTGGCTCAGAAGCCAGACCACGGGAATTGCAGCCCTGCCTGGCCAGTTACGGGCGCTGGGTGGCGGAATGGGTGCAGCGGGAGCTTGGGGGGAAGCCCGTGGTGCTTGTGGGCCATTCGCTGGGAGGCAGTGTGGCGCTCCATGCGGCGGAGCCCCTGGGGGATCAGCTCAAGGGATTGGTGCAGATCGGTGCCGGGGGAGGAGTGTTTCAACCCCGTCCCTTTCGCCAATTGCGGCGTGGGGGCTCCCTGCTGTTGAGCCTTCGGCCGCAGGGGCTGGCCCACTGGCCCCTGCTGGATCGCCTCCGCTCTCCCCTGATGGCGGATCAGAGGGCCGCCAGGGGTTTGCTGGCCTGCAGCACCAATCGGGGAGCCGTGAGGCAATTGCCGCGTCTGGCCTATGGACTCACCGTGCCGAGCCTCTGGATCGCCGGAAGCCGGGACCAGGTGATGCAACCGCGCTATGTGCGCCACCTGGCGGCCTATGCCTCCGATCACCACCTGGAAATTCTCGAGGGTGCGGGGCATTTGCCCATGTGCCAGAAGCCCAGGGAACTGGCCGGTCTGATCCACCATTGGCTGGAGAAGGGCGTACCTGCAGACGCCTAGCGGGCGCTCAGAAGGTGGCCAACCCCTTCTCCTGAAGCTCAGCGAGCTGGGCGTAGAGGCCCCCAGCCGCCCGCAGTTGACGGTGGTTCCCGCTTTCAATCAGCTGTCCCTTGCGCAGCACAAGAATGCGGTCGGACGACTCGACCGTGGCCAGGCGATGGGCGATCACGATGGCGGTGCGATCATGCAACAGGCGCTCTAGGTCGCGCTGAAGGGTGGCTTCCGTGGAGGGATCCAGGAACGCCGTGGCCTCATCCATCACCAATACGGAGGGATCCCGCGCAGCCACCCGAGCCACCGCCAGAAGCTGCCGTTCCCCAGACGAGAGATTGGCTCCCCGCTCCCGCAGAGAGGTGGCCAACCCCGCTGGCAGGCGTTGCAGGAGGGATCCCAGGCCAAGATCGAGACAAAGCCGTTCCACCTCCCCATCGGTGAGGGGGCAATCGAGGCGCACATTGCTGGCCACGCTGCCACTGAAGAGAAAGGTGTCCTGGAGCACCACTCCAAGGCGCTGGCGCAACACCGCCAAGGGCAGCTCACGGATGTCGATGCCATCCAGGAGGATCCGGCCCGCTTGGGGGTCGTAGAGGCGGCAGAGCAGGCGAATAATGGTGGTCTTTCCCGAACCCGTGGGGCCCACGATGGCCACATGCTCCCCCGGGGAGATGCGGAAACTCAGGTCATGAAGGATGGGGTCGTCGGGGCGGTAGGCAAAGCTCACCGACTCAAACACCACTTCTCCTGGGCTGTGGCTCTCGCTCGCGCTGCGCCGCACCAACTCGCTTCGGGCCCCATCGCTGATGTCGCTGATTTCGATGGGCCGGCTCAGCAGCTCATCGATCCGTTCTACGGCCGTCAGCCCGCCCTGAATCTGGGTGAACCGTTCAGCCAGCTGGCGAAGGGGATCAAAGAGGCGCAAAGAAAAAAGAATGAAGCTCGTGAGAGTGCCCAGGCCCATTGCCCCGCCCGTCACCAGGCCACCGCCCGCGGCCAGAACCAGGGCAATGGCCGCCTGACTCACCCACTCGATCATGGCTGAGATGGCGCTGTCGTAGAAGATCACCCCATCCACAGCGCGGCGATAGGCCTGATTGGTGATGCGAAATCGCTGGCTGTTCTCGCCTTCGCGGCGGAACATCTGCACCACTTCCAATCCCTGCAGATTTTCCTGAAGATCGGAGTTGAGCTGGCCGAGCTCTTCCCTCACCCGATAGTTCGCGCGCCGGTAGCGGCGCTGCAGCCAGAGCATGCCGAGGGTCACGGGAATCTGCAGGGCGATGAGCATCAAGCCCAGGCGCCACTCGATCATGAGCATGGTGATGCTGATCACCACCAGGCTCACTAGATCGCCCAGGAGGCCCACGGCCCCACTGCCGAACACCTCCGCCAAAGCCTCCACATCGCTGGTGAGGCGAGTCACCAGCTTTCCGGTGGGGGTGTTGTCGTGAAAGCGGAGGGAGAGGGCCATCACATGGTGGAAGAGGGCCTCCCGGAGGCGGGCCGTGAGCCGCTGGCCCACCACCTGAACGTTGTAGCTCTGGGTGCCCTGCAGGCTGAGCCGCACCAGCACGGCCGCCAGGAGCAAGCCCACCAGCACCCGAAGGGCTTGGGGCACCGCCAGGCCCTTGAGCCAGGGCAGCACGGGCTCGGCCCGGAGCACGGCGATGGCCTGACCCACCAGCAGCGGTTGAAGGGCTCCAGCTAGGGCGAGGGGGATCAGGAGCAGGAGGGCGAACAGCAGACGGCGCCGATCCTGGGCCAGGTAAGGGAGCAGACGCTGTAGACGGCGCGTGTCGAGGGAGGCCATCAGGTGACGTTCAGGGCGGCCCGAGAAGGGCTTTGGACCAGGGCGGCCATTCGGGCCACAAGGATCTGGAGCGGACCCTGATCCAGCCTCAAGGCCAGGGGATGGCCGATGAGGCGGGCAGAGCTCTCAAAGAGCGTTTCAATGGACACCAGCCCGTTGTCTTTGAGCGTGCGGCCACTGGCCACCAGATCCACGATGGCCTCCGACATGCCCGTGAGGGGCCCGAGCTCCACGGAGCCGGTGAGGTGGATCAACTCCACGGGGAGGTCGATCTGCTCGAAGAACGCTTCAGCGCAGCGAGTGAATTTGCTGGCCACCCGACAGTGGGCAGGTAGATCGAGGGCTCGCAAGTAGCCACTGGAGGCTTTCACGGCGACGGCCATGCGACAGCCCCCAAAGCCGAGGTCTACCAGGGGAGCCACCGGAAGTTGGTGCTCCCGGAGCACATCCTCGCCAACCACGCCCAGTTGGGCCTGCCCATAGGCCACATAAACGGGCACATCTGCGTTGCGCACGAGCAAAGCCCGCGCCTGGCCACAGCGGCTCGACACCATCAGCTGGCGATGATCGGGATTGAGGAGGTCGGTGAAATCCAGGCCGATCTCCCGAAAGCAGCGGATGGAATCGGCCAGCAGGGCACCCTTGGCCAGAGCGATGGTGATCACAACGGGTAGGGCAGCAGAGGCCGAGATAGGAGGAGACTACCGAGCCGACCGCTCTGGGCCTTTCCTGGCTTTGGGATGAAAAACAGCTGGAAAAAACAGAAACCAGACCAAAAGATCACTGCCGCTTGGAAAGAGAAAAAAAGCGGCAATCCTGATCTCTTTGAGGGGGCGAACTAGATTGGGCCCATGGACCAAGCAGCCCCATCGGACTTCAAAGGTGAGACCGCCACCAAGGTTTCTCTCCTACCGGTTTTGAACGATAATTATGTTTTTGTCCTTCACACCAGTCGTCAGGCTGTTGTCGTTGATCCCGCGGTGGCGGAACCCGTTCAGACCTGGCTGGAGACCCATCAGTTGGAGCTGGTGGCGATCCTGCACACCCACCATCACAGCGACCACATCGGAGGTTCCCCCGGCCTGCTCCAGCGTTGGCCACGCTGCCAGGTGGTGGCCGCAGCGGCTGATCGGGAGCGCATTCCCTTCCAGACCCACAGCGTGAGCCACGGAGATGCCTTTGCCCTGCTTGGCCGCCAGGTGAGAGTGCTTGGGGTGCCTGGCCATACCCGTGCCCATCTGGCTTACCACCTCCCGGCCCTGGAGACAGACCAGCAGGAAGAACTCTTTTGCGGCGACACCCTTTTCGCCGGCGGATGCGGACGGCTGTTTGAGGGCACGGCAGAGCAGATGCACCAATCTTTGAAACGACTGATGGAGCTGCCCTCCGAAACCCGGGTGTGGTGCGCCCACGAATACACGGAGGCCAACCTGCGCTGGGCATCCACCTGCACCAGCGACAACCCAGCCATCACCTCCCGTCTGGAAGCGGTGCGTGCCCTGCGCCGTGCTGGCCAACCGACCATCCCTTCGAGCCTGGCACTGGAGCAGCAGACGAATCTGTTTGTGCAAGCAGAGAGTGGGCAGGAATTGGCCGCCTTGCGGGCCCACAAGGATGGTTGGCATGGCTGACCAACCAGCCCATGGAGAGCGGGAGCCCCTGGTCCCCCTACAACTCCTTCCGGTGTTGCCCCCCCTGAAGCTGGCCGTGGTGGGCCATGTGGAGGTAGTGACCTTTCTGCGGGTGGGCCAGATCCCCACAGCCGGCGCGATCTGCAAGGCGAGGGAGGGCATGGAGGTCCCCGCAGGCGGGGGGGCTGTGGTGGCGGTGCAGATGGCCAAACTCACAGGCAGGTCCGTGGCCTTTTTCACCGCTCTCGGGCGCGATCGTGCTGGAGAGCAGGCTGCAAGGGATCTAGAGGCCCTAGGCCTGGAGCTGCATGTGGCCTGGAGGGACGCCCCCACCCGCAGGGGCGTGACCTGGGTGGATGATCAGGCGGAGCGCACGATCACCGTGCTGGGGGAGCGGATCATGCCCTGTGCCACCGATCCCCTGCCCTGGGAGCTGCTGGAGCGCTCAGACGGGGTGTTCGTGACAGCCACCGATGGGGCCGGCCTGCGTCTGGCCAGACGCTGCCGCCTTCTGGCGGCCACCCCCAGGGTGCGCTGGCCCGTGCTGCTGGAGAGTGGGGTGCGGTTGGATGCCCTTGTGGGCAGTGCGCTGGATCCAGCGGAGGCCCTTCCCCCCGACCTAAACCGCCTGCCAGCCGAGCACACCATCACCACGGAAGCGGCCGCGGGCAGCACGACCCTGCCCGGCCAGCGTCGATTCGGCGCCCCCCAGCTCACCGATCCCCTGGTAGATGCCTATGGGGCGGGGGATTCCTTTGCTGCTGGGGTCACGGCGGGTCTGGCCGCTGGTTGGCCGCTGGCGCAAGCCATCAGCATGGGAAGCCACTGCGGGGCCGCCTGCCTGCGTGGGTTTGGGCCTTACGCAAGCCAGTTGGAAAGGGGTGACACACTTCGAGGATCACTTAAGCCTCCGACGGCCTAGCCCTTAGGCGAGCACCGCCGGGAAAGAGCCAACCTGAGGCATCGGAGCGCAGCTCCACATGGCCCCGTTGCCCACGGGAATGGAGCACCTCCAGGGGGAGGTGCAGGCGCAGTCGCCGTTCTCCCCACTGCACGAGATAGGCCCAATCGTGCCCCAGGAATTCCCGCCCCAGCACCCAGGCTTCCCCGTCCGGATCGGGGTTAAAGGTGAGGCCCTCGGGGGGGATTAGCACCTCGGCAGCCTCGCCTGCAGACGAACGGAGATCAAGCCAGCCCTCCAGGAGGTGCATGGGCCCCACATCCGTCTGCACCAGCCTGCCCTCCTGGTGTGCCGACAGGGTGTTGGCCTGCAGCACGAATCGCCCCACAAAGGCCGTTGCCGGATGGTTCAACAGGTCGGGAGGGGCTCCGCACTGGTGCAACACCCCGCGCTGCATCACAGCCACCCGATCACAGATGGCCATGGCCTCCTCCGGATCGTGGGTGATGAGCAAACCGGAGGCCCCACAACGGCTCAATACCTCTGGCAACTCACTGCGCAACCGCAGCCTCACCTCCACATCCAGGTTGGAGAAGGGCTCATCGAGCAACACCAGGGTGGGTCCGGGAGCCAGGGCCCGCACCAGGGCGAGCCGTTGCCGTTGTCCCCCCGACAACTCATGGGGATAGCGGCGCTCCAGACCCTCCAGACCCATCAAGGTGAGCAACCAGGCCACCCGATCGCGAACCTCAACAGAAGCGGGCTGACCACGGCGGGGAGGAGTGAGGCCAAAGCAAGCGTTCTGCCAGGCATCGAGGTGGGGGAAGAGGGCATAGTCCTGAAACACCATCCCCACCCCCCGAGATTCGGGCTGCACCCATCGATGAGAACCGGCCACCTCCTGGCCGTCGAGGCAGATGGTGCCCCGCGCCGGGGTTTCAAACCCCGCAATCAGCCGGAGGAGGGTGGTTTTGCCGCACCCTGAGGGTCCCAGTAGGCCCACCAATTCCCCTGGCCCCAGCTCCAAGGAGAGGCCCTGCAGGGTCCACCCTTCAGGGGCCATCCCGGGATAGCGGTGCCAGAGGTCCTGCACGGTCAACCGAGGGCCCGACAATGCGGAAGGGTCTGGCAAACGGCGCCATAAGCTCGCTTCATGCATCCTGCAACGGCGGAGGGCCATCTGTGACGTCCGATCCTGTGGCTGTGAACACCGCCGGGGCCCCCTCCCCCGTCGGGCCCTACAACCAGGCCGTGAAGGCCGGCGGCTGGCTGTACTGCTCAGGGCAGATCGCCCTGGATCCTGAGAGCGGCTCGATGGTGGGGGATGGAGATGTGGCGGTCGAAACCAAACAAGTGCTTGCCAACCTTCAGGCTGTGCTGCAAGCAGCGGGAGCGGGGCCTGCCCAGGTGGTGCGCACCACGGTGTATTTGGTGGATCTGGCGGATTTCGCCACGGTGAACAGCCTCTATGCGGAGCTGTTTGGCACCGAGGTGGCCCCCGCCCGCGCCTGCGTGCAGGTGGCGGCCCTGCCAAAGGGGGCTCAGGTGGAAATCGATGCGGTCGCTTTCCTGGGTTAGGGAGCCTGGGGTGGGGGCAGGGAAATCAGCCGGAACGTGAGGTTGAGGCGCTCCTGCCGCACCCGCTGCCTGGAAGGCAGGGCATGGTGCCAGTGGCTCTGGGTGGGGGGATGCATCACCAGCAGGTCGCCGTGGTGGAGGTCCAATCCAAAGGGTTCACCGCCAGACGCTCCAGGGCGGGGACGGAACCGCAGGGTGCGGCTGGCCCCCAGGCTGAGGGAAGCGATGGGATGGTTGGGGGCTAGTTCGGGTTCATCGTCCGCATGCCAGCCCATGCGGTCCTGCCCATCGCGATAGCGGTTGAGCAGGAGGCTGTTGAAGGGAACGCCGAGGTGGGTCTCCAGATGGCGGCGCAGGCTCAGCAGGGGTTCTCTCCAGGGGAGGGGTGTTTCCAGCAGGCCGCTGTACCGGTAGTGGCACCCCGGATCGCCGATCCAGCAGGTGAGGCGGGGCACAGGATGGCTGCGGCCATACACCCGCACCACGGGTTGGCGCCATGGAAGGCCTTCCTGCAACTCCTGCAGAAGATCGGGGAAGGCCTGGGCCTTGGCAGAAGTGCCAGGGCCCGAGGAGAGGCCCTGCAGCCAACAGGGCCAATGCTCCAGAAGCAAACCAGGCTGGCGCGTTTGCAGCACCGTCAGGCGATCAGGGTCAGGTCGGTGGTGGAGAGGGTGGTGAGCGGATTCAACCCGTTGCGGAGCACGGCGATCTGGGTGAAGCCCCCGGCAAGGTTGCCGTTGGCGTCATGCCAGAGGTTGCCGGAAGCGGTGTCGTAGATCAGACGCGTGTTGACGGTTTCGGTGCTCACAAAGCCTGTTCGCCCAGCAAAGTTGCCCACCAGGAGCTGGTTGGCGGCCACGGCCGTGGCCATCCCGAAGCCGGCGTAGGTGGCGCGGCTCAAGGCCAACCGATCGGTGCCCCGCAAGAAGTCGGTGATCACATCGGTACCGGCAAACCCAGGGGTGTTGCTAGCCCCCCCCGCCGCATTGAGCACAAACGTATCCCGATCCAACCCACCGGTGAGCATGTCTGCTCCGGCTCCACCCCCCAAAACGTCATTACCGGCACCGCCGTCGATGGAATCGTTACCCGCCATGCCCTGCAGGGTATCCGCCCCGCCAAGACCCCGAAGGATGTCGTTCAGGGCTCCACCGGTGAGGGTGTTGGCATTGTTGTCCCCAACAAGGGTGACGCCCACCGAGGCCGTGGTGAAGGCCGGGGCGGTGTAGGCGCCCTGCCCGTTGCCGCTGAGATCGGTAACAGCACCGCTAGACAGGATCAGCCGGTAGCTGGTGTTGCCTGCCAGGGCGCGGGTGGGATCAACCATGAGGGTGCTGCCGGTGATGGTCACCCTGGGGCTGGTGTTGGCAAAGGTTTCCACCAACACCCCAGCGGCCGTGCGAAGTTCGATCGAGCCCAGGCCCCGCTTGATGGCCTCCGAGAAGGTGAGGGTGAGATTGGCGTTGGGATCCACCTGGGTGGCTCTGGCCGCAGGAGCCTGCGACACCACCGTGGGCGCCACGAGATCGGTGGGCGTGAAGAAGATCGACTCGGAAAAGTGAACACCGGTGTTGCGCTGAAAGATGTCGGCCAGGGTGGCGTCCTTGTAGAAATCGAAATCCTTGGTGCGATCGAGGTAATAGAAACGATCCGCCTCCTGGAGCTTGTCGAAGGTCTGGTGGAGGATGACCCAGTAGGTCTGCCCCACCACACCCCCGTTGATGTGCTTCTCGCTGAGGCCCCCCACCCAGCCGTCGAGCCGATCAATCCCCTTCACGGTGTTGCCATTCACCAACGTGATCTCGGGGTTGGCACGGCGGAAGGGCACGATCTCGGCCGGTTGGAGGACCAGATCGGGATAGGCGCGCCTGAGCTTGGTGATGTCCGCATTGCTGAGGCCATTGCGGGCCTGGAAGTTCTCCCAGGACATGTACGGGGTCAGGGGTCCGCCGGCACGCTCCACCGCCTCCCTCACATAGGGGTCGGTGGAGGCGGACAGCTGGATCCGCAATTGGTTCAGGCTCCCCAGCCCCAGATCACGCCCCCGTTGCACATTGAAGGAAAACAGATCGGCGGGGTTGCGCACCAGATCGTTGCGCAGAGCGTTCACCACCTGAGCGTCGATCCTTTCGGACGCCTGGTTCGCAATACCACGCAGGATGGTGGCGACCCCGTGTTCACTGTAGCCCGGTTGGGGCACATAGCCCGCGGGGAGAGGCCCCGTGAACTGGCCTTTGCTGGTGGGGTTGAGAAACACGTCAAACAGGCGCACCTCCTGGCTGGCGCCGGCCGGGGTGATCAGGCGAACGAGCTCAGGCACCCCGGAATGGCCAAAGCGGAAGGCGTTGGCGGCGAATTCATGGGAGATGCCCACATCCGCATTGGGGTTATAGCCCGACCAGCCGTGCTGCCCACTCCCCTTCATGCCACCCAGGAGGGCATCGGTGTAATCGGTGAACAGCACACGCTGGTATTCGGTGTCGTTGACGATCTTGGCGGCTTGATAGAGCTCCTCCGCCGTGCCGGTGAAACCGGACGCCAGCAGTCGCTCCACGTGGAAATTGTGGTTGCGCGCCCACACCGTATGGATGCCCGTGAGGGTGATGTTTTCGTTGACGCGTCCATCCCCGGCCACGATGTGATCGAGAGGGCTGATGAAGGGGTTGAGGTCGAGCAGCAGGGGTTGGTTGCTACCCATGAAATTTTTGTAGAGGCCCGGCACCATGGCCTCGTTGATCACGCCGGTGGCACTGACCAGCCCCGGGAAATAGGCGCGGAAGGTGGTGTTGAGACCATTGCTGTTGAAGCGGGTGTTGTTGGCCCAGTGATCGAGGATCAGCTTGCGCAGGGTGGGCAGCAGGCGCATCGAAGGGTTGGAGGGATCGACGGCCCCGGAGGCCAATCGGGCCCCCACGGTTCCATTGCCGGTGGTTTCCCGCAGGAAGGTGCCCACCAGCTCGATGGATCCGTAGGCCTGGTTCTGATCGACGTATTGGGCAGTTTGGTTGCGATGGAGCGGGATGCCGTTGGCGTCAAAACCCGTCACCGTGGCCCGGGTGAGGTCGGCCGGATTGTCGGTGGCCCGGTTCACCCCAGGGCCTCCGATCTCCAGGGTGCCGCTGCCGCCCTTCTCCACAAAATCAAAGCCGTGGTCGACGTACTGGCCGAAGGCCACCCAGAGATGGTTCAGGGCCTGCTTAGGGGTGGTGGCTTCCTGAACGCCGACGATGTTGCTGATGGCCCGGGGGTCGAGCCCCTGGAACAGGGGGTTCACGTTGAGGTTCTGAACCCTGCTGATGCCGGTGACGGGATCGGCGATCTGGATCGGGCTCCCATAACGGGCAGGCGTGATCCGACGAAAGGTGGTGTTGGCCATCCCCCAGGTGGGGTTCCGCAGGTTGTTCCCCTGGCCGCTCAGGGCCCGGATGCCCGTGACCGCTCCAGACACCGGTTGACCCTGCACCAGCCGACGGAGATTGGCAACATCAGATGGCGTGAAGGCCATGGGTGAACGGATTTACGAAGGGTTCGACGTTTTCTACTGGACTTAGAGGCTTGACAGCCGGCCGAGACACGCTTAAGTAAAATATTTTGGTATCACATTGATACGAAACAGCCATAGTTATTGCTTATGTGTTGCTGGCTGCCAGCCCTGGAGAAATCGCTGCTGGTCGGCACCTCCATCCCACCGCTCGGTAAGGTTCAAGTGATGCAAACGGCTCCTGGCGCCATGGACGTTCCATTTGGCAACTGGTCGCCCGAAGTGGTGGTATTCAGCCCCTCTTGTTTTGAAGACGCCACCGAAGCCGTTCTGGCGGTGCAACATCTGAAAACGGTGGTGCTTCACCTCGATGCCCTCGACCCCCAGGAAGCTCAGCGCATCATCGATTTTGTATCCGGCGGCGTTTATGCCATCGATGGCCAATCCGAACGCCTAGGGGATTCGGTGTTTCTCTTCGCGCCGAGCATTGTGAGCATCTCCCGTGATCACCCCGAGCTTTCCCCACCCGACCTTTGAGACCGGCCACTGGCTGCAGGGCGTGGATGGGTGCAAAGGCGGCTGGATCCGTTTGCGAGCCCGCCTCCCCGAGGAGCGCCATGGCCCTGTGGGGCCGGTGGACGCCACCATTCACAGCGAGGCGAGCAGCCTGGTGGATCAGACCCACCCCCTGCCCCTCACCGCCATCGACATCCCCATCGGACTGGCCGAACGGGGGCCCCGGGCCTGCGATCAACAGGCCAAAGCCCTGCTGGGGGCAAGGCGCAGCAGCGTGTTTCCCGCACCTTTGAGGCCCGTGCTGGCGGCCACCAGCTATGGGGAAGCCAATGCCCTCAGCCGCCAGTTACAAGGGCGCGGATTGAGCCTGCAGAGTTTCCACCTGCTGGCCAAGATCCGCGACGTGGATGGACTCCTGAAACAACAGCGGGCCCTGCGCCCCCTGCTGCTGGAAACCCACCCGGAGTTGTGTTTCCGCGACTGGAATGGAGGCATCCCCCTGGAGCACGGCAAGGCCACGGCGCCAGGCCGACAGCAGCGCCTCACCCTGGTGGACAGCCTGTTTCCAGGCGAATTTGATCGGATCCGGCCCACTCTGCCCCGCCGGGCCGTGGCCGACGACGATCTCCTCGATGCCTTCGCCCTGCTGCGCTCAGCGATGCGCCGTGCCTGGGGGCAGGCGATTTGGGTGGGAGAGGAAGAGATCGACAGCTGCGAGCTGCCGATGCGTATTTGGTTTTAAGGCAGGCCGAGGAGCTCAGCGGCGTTGCACAACGGCACCAGGGATCTTGGGGCGCAGGATCGGCCCAGGATCAAGGGCCACCATCCGCTCTCCCCGGCGCCGACGAATCTCGAAGTGCAGGTGGGGAGTGCTGGCCCGGCCGCTCTCCCCCACCCGCCCCAGGGGCTGGCCGCGATGCACCAGGTCGCCAGGTTGCACGGCCAACTCAAACAGGTGGGCATAGAGGGTTTGCCAACCGCCACCGTGATCCACCACCACCGTGAGGCCATAGCCACTCACCTCATCCACCAGGATGACTCTCCCTTGGGCTGAGGCCAACACGGGGGTACCCTCGGTGACGATCAGATCGATGCCCGTGTGCATCCTCCAGGCCCCGCGCGACTCGGAGTAACGCATGCCAAAGGGGCTCACCTCGATCGGAGCCTGGTTGATGGGATAGCCCAGAGAAGGCATCTCACCCCCAGCCCCTCCCCCCGGCGGTGCCATCCCGGTGGCGCCAGGAGCGGCACGCTCCGCAAAATTCTCCGGGGTGGGGAGGAAGAAGG
>JBBARZ010000051.1:0-14324 GCA_040399505.1 Cyanobium sp. | reverse complement strand
GCAGCACAGGATCCAGTTGGCGGTAGCTCTTGGCGGCTGAGCGAACAAATTCCACCCGATAGCTCAAGAATCAAGCGCCTGAGCTGGAGTGGTGGAGAGCACAAGAAAGGGATGGTGATCTTTCATCTCGCGACCGGCCTGAGGGTTGTGGTTGATCCAGATCACCTCCAAATAAGTGAGCGAGCGGCTTGCAGCCCATTGACATGGGCAGCTCAGTAGTGATAACGAATTCAGCCACAAGGGTTTAGCGTTATTCTCTGCCCACACTTCTGGTCTGAAGATCAGCGGGGAGTCGATGCAAAGGCTAGATCGTTTGATGGTGCGGGCCGTTGCCGATCTGCAGGGTCCGCCCACCCCAGGGGAACGGCTGGCTACGGGGGGTCGATTGATCATCCTCTCCGTTGTGCTCGTTGTTGGCGCGATCCTCTATTGGATCCTCCCTGCAAGTGGCTGGGGGCTGGTCGCCTTGATCAGCGCTGGGCTGGCCTATGCCCTGCTCTTGATCGCCACCCACGAGATGGTGCACGGCACCCTCTTTGGTGCGCCGTCCCTGGAGTTTGGCCTGGGTTGCTTGCTCAGCTGGCCCATGGCCTGGCCCTTTGCCACTTATGCCCGTCTCCACCGCCTCCATCACCGCTGGAATGGCCTGGATGCTAGGGATCCAGAGCGCACCCAGGCCTTGCCTCAGGATCCACTTTCATCCAGCCCATTCGGACGCTGGCTGCACCACCATCCCTTTGCCGTGCGCTGTCTGCTGCTTGGCGGGGTGGGCTTGATCCTCGACACCGCTCGAAAAGGTTGGCTGCTGCGCAGCATGGATCCACGGCTGAAGGCGGCCCAACGATTGGATGGGGTTGGTGTGATCCTCTTCCACGGGGGCATGCTTGCGCTGGCGATCAGCCAAGGAGTTGTTCTGCGCTATCTGCTCTTCTGGATCATCTTTGAGCGGGTGATCGGCGTTGTTGTGCAATACCGCGGCCTGGTGGAACACCATGGCCTGTGGGAGAAGGCGCAGGACGTTGGTGGAGCTTCCCTCCTCCCCCAGCGGATCAGACAACTGGCCACGAGTCGGGATGTGGACTGTGGTCCGTGGCTCAATGCCTTGATGGGCGGACTGCCCCATCACAGTGCCCACCATGCCTTTCCGGCAGTGCCCAGCACCAGGTTGCCGGAAGCGAGTACGCGCATCAATGCATTGCTGCGTGCTCACCACTGGCCCCTGCCCAGTCGGCTTGGAAGTTATGGAGAGGGTCTGTCCGTTGCAAAACGCCTGTAACGTTGATTGGGCCATGCTCGAGGAGCTGCTGCATGTGCGGATTGCACATACGGGATTACGCGGACCCAACAAATACTAAGTCTTTTGAAGTTATCACGAGCTGTGTAAGTCGTCTCCCTCATCCTTGCTACTACTGATTGTACAGCCATTTTTCTCATGACCCAAGCACTCAGCTTTCCGGACTCGGATCTGAGCCTTTTCTCTCCCAGTGATCTGCAGGAGGACAGTGAAAGTGCTTTTCGCTACAAACTCACCCGCTTAGCCGCTTCTGGCTTGAACACCATTCAGATGGGCATGGCTGAGGCCTACATCAATGGACTGGAAATCCCTGATGAACTCTTTAGAGCCATCCTTCATGGCTCTATGCCTATTCTGTTCAAGGAATACCCAGGGCTGCTGGCGCCGTATGATTGGGTGCTAAAAGAATCAAGTAAAGTTGCCGATTCCTCACGGAAACTAATGAAGATTCAATATGATATGCCCCAAGAGATGCTCAATCGCATGATGGGTGATTGGCCTGATATTTATCCCAAATACAGCATGGGCTTCTGGGAACATGGCGCAACTGACCTACGCGAATCCCAGATCCATATGATCGATCAATTTATTGAACGAGCCGAAATAGAGGATGGGGATAATATCCTTGATTTTGGATGTGGATGGGGATGTGTGCCGAATTATATTCTTTCTAAATTCCCTAATGTACGAATCACTGGATTGAATCTCAGTCGGCAACAATGTGGATATATGCGCAAGAAGATGGAGGACCCCGCAAGCCACTTGAGTTCAGGCCGCTTTACTTTGATTGAGGGGGACATGAATGAAGTGGAGTTTGATGAGAAATTCAATAAGATTATTTCCATTGGTGTGTTTTGTCATGTGGGAAATCTTACTCAAATCCTGGAAAAGTTTTCCACTATCCTTCATCCTGGTGGTAAAGTTCTCATTCATATAATTACGGTGCGAATCCCGAATAACATGTCGTCTGGTTTCACTCACAAATATATTTTTCCACATGGAAGGTATTGGAATCATGACGCACTCCCCAGTCACTCACGGCATCTAAAAACGGTTAAGCGTTGGTATATCAACGGCATGAATTATCATCAAACACTGAGCTCCTGGCTGGATCGATTTGATGCCTCTCAGCAGGATGTCAAAGGGTTGGATTATGGAATGCCCTATTCCCGATTTAGAAGAATATGGCGATTCTACTTGCTCTTGTTGGGCACTATCTTCGCGACCTGCGATGGTGAATACAATGGAAATGGTCAGTATTTGATGGTGCCACGCTAAAGGTTGTGCCGGTCTGAGGGGGGCTGCACGATCAGCGGCTCGCTGGAGGGCCAGCGCCCCTGCGGGAGAGGGGCGGCCATGGGCTGGCCCCAGCGGGCGATCGCGACGCTGACATCATCACCGCTTCCCTGATTGCTGATGTGATCAAGGGCCTTCGCCAGGGGGGAGGAAGGGGCCTGATCGTCAGAGTCTGGTAGCGCCCCCAGATGGCGGGCCAGATTCAGGAAGTCGGCGTCGCTTCCGCACGACTTGCGGATTCCGTCGGTGCTCAGCAACAGGGTGAAGGGCTCCTGGCCTGCCTCGATCAGCACCAGGCCGCTCCGCGACGACCAATGGTGCTCGGCTCCTTGCATGCACAAACTGAAGGTGGCTTCCCCGCCTCCAGGGCTGGCGGGCTCTTCGCTCAGCAGCTCCCCGGCTCCGGCACTCCCGACTCGCACCAGATCCCAGTCTCCCAAGCCGGTGTAGCCCCACCAGTGCGGCGTCAGCAGCAGCACGCCCAGGGTGGCGCCATAGGACAGAGTGGAGGGTGGCGCTCCATCGGCTCTTGGGTGGGCCTGACCATGGTGGAGCACATCCCTGCGCCATCCCTGCAGAACGGCATCTGGCAACCCGTGGGCCAGCCAAACCCGCCATGGCTCCACATCAGAGGGTCCACCGATGGGGCTCTTGGCGAGCTGGCTCTCGATTGCTTTGAGAGCCACCTCGCAGGCCAGCTTGCTGCCCACCGCGCTCCGGTCGTATCGGGCGCTGCCGTGCCCATCCGACACCACCAGGGCCTGCAGCGGTTGTCCGACGGCATCGGTAAAGCACCACAGCCCGCTGGCGTCCTGGCAGGGTGTGCCCTGGCGCCGATGGGCCGCTCCGACGCGGCTCTCGCAGCTGGGCGGGAGCCAGCTCACTTCACCACACATCCTTGGGATCCAGGATGGTGGGCGGCAGGTCGGGGAGCAACACGTTGGTGGTGGCCATGCCCCCAGGCTGGCTGCGGGGCTGACTGGCGGCTCCCACCACGGCCGTGGAGGCCCACTGGATGTAGCGGGCCAAGGTGTTGCTGTCGTTGGCCTGCAGAGGGCGCCTTGTGTTGCGCCCGATGTCGGTGCCGATGAACTGCTGCAGCACCTCTAGATCCGCGTCGTGTCCGATCGCGATGGCGAGCCGCACCGCCTTGGCGGCCCAAGGCTCCGCCATCAGGGTGCGAAGGCCGTCGAGGACATCATCGGTGGGGGCGCCATCCGAGATCAGCACCAGCACCGGCGGCAGAGCCCGTTGATCCATCGGCGGCGTGCGCAACACGGCGGCCAGCTGCTTCATGGCTTCCCCCATGGCGGTAAGACCGCCGGCTTCCAGATCCCTCCATTGCTGCAGCACCTGATCCACCGGCGTGGGGGTGCCGAGATGCCAAACCGCCTGATCGGCAAAGCTCAGCACCCGCACCAGGATCTGGGCTTCCGGGTTCTGCTGGCTCACCTGCACCATCTCGGGCAGCGACTGGCGGATGGCCTGGTTCAGGGCCTGCATCTTGCTGCTGGCCCGCATGGAACCCGAGCAATCACACAGGTAGATGAAGTGCAATGGGCGCCGGCTGAGTTGGACGTCGGGGAACATCTCGGGCTCTATCTCACCAAGGCAAGGGTGCCGCGATCGGTGTCGAGGCGGGTCAGAGAGGCAAGGTTACAGCTCTTGCCTGGGGCGATGGGAAGCCGTTCACCGCTGCTGAGTTGGCCTTGCCAGGGCTGGGTGGAGAGGTTCATGAGGCCCAGCACGCCAGGAAAGTGAGGGTGGGATTCGATCCTCCCCAGGGGCTGATCCAGCCGCTCCCCGGCCAGCCGATCAAAGTGATGGGGATGAAGCTCATTTCCTGGCTGGGCCAGGACGGGGCCGGCCGGGGTGATGAAGCGAGAAAAGACGGGCAGATCCCCGCCGCAGGCCCAGCAGGTGCCCCCCGCGCCGGGCATGGGAAACACCTCTTGGCCGCAGTGGGGGCAGAGGGCGCGCTGATCCAGGCAACGGGAGAGGGCTTGCAGCCATTGGCCGGTGTAGGCCCGCCGGCTGGGGTCGCGGGCGCCTGCAGCCAGGCTCTGCTCAAACAGCGCCTGAATCTGGGGCGGGTAGATCGGCCAGGTGAGCAGTGGTGCAGGGTGCACTGTGGGATCGGGGCGATTACGGTCGTTGTCTTTAGAGAAGATGAACACGGCCTCTTCGCCGTAGAGGCGGCGGCGGGCGGGCTCATCGAAACAGCGGATCTGCAGTTCCAATCGACCTAGGAAGGGATCGTGGCGGGTGAGCAGGCGAAATAGCAGGACAGCCAGCGAAAACAGATCGCTGTTGCTATCCGGACATCTCAAGCCCAGCAACACCTCCGGAGCCATGAAGCCTGCGGTGCCGCGCACGCCACCGAGTTCACTGCCGTTCACGTCAATATTGTCGTTGTCGCAGATCAGGATGACTCCGCTGGCTGGATCCAGAAACAGATTGCCCAGGGAGATGTCCTTGTAGCAGAGGCCCTTGCTGTGCAGAGCATGGAAGGCTTCCACCAGGTGAAAGCACGCCCGGAGAATCTGCTGCAGGCTGATCTCCAGCCGACCAGCGGTATGGGCCACCGCGGGTTGAAACTGCGGCGGCCGCAGTTTCATCACATACCCAAAGCTGCCTGCCGGAATGTTCAGCGTTCGTCGACTGTCATCGTCGGGATCGAGCACCAAGATGGGCCAGAGGAAACTGGCATTGGGTGCTGTGGCGCGGATGCAGGCGGCAAGGCGATCTCGGAGTTGGGGATCCCGCTGCAGACAGCTCGGGAAATACCACTTCATCGCCATGGCCTCGCCCGCGAAATCCACCTCGAACACCTGTCCCTGGCCGCCCCCTCCGAGCGTGCGGATCACCCGGACCGGCGTTGCGGAGCTGGAGAAGCGGAGGGTGGATCCCTCGGGAAACATCGAAACCATCGTCAAAGTGTTTGGCCAATGGCCTTGCGAATTCCGTCTCGATGGCTCAGGGCTGTGAGCCGGTTGGCGAAGTGATGCCGATGAGCCATTCCATCGTGCAGCGTGAGCACGAGCTCGTGGTCCTTGCGCGCCCCGAACACGATCCAGGCCGCCAGCGCCCCAACCTGCACGCTCCAGAACAACCAGGGCCAGGGCAGGAGCACCATCCCCCCGAGGCACACCAGCACCCACCAGCTGAAGCTGTGTGGATAGCAGGGGCGGCTGCGCAGATGCACGGAGCGAATGGTGTCCAGCGGAACGGTTTTACCACCGAGGGTCAGGGGTGTGGCGGTGGCCCGGGCCGCAGGGCTTTGGGTTGCCGATGGAGGACTTCTGCGAATCGGTGCTGCTGCAGGGGATGGGCCTCCGAGCCGGAACACGAGCACGGGCCCCTGCTGTCCGAGCTGAATCTCGTCGCCATCGCTGAGCTGCCGGCAGTGGCGGATGCGCTCCCCCTCCAGGTAGGTGCCGTCGTTGCTCTGCCAGTTGCACACCAGCCAGCCCTGGCTGGGGGAGAAGCGCACCACCGCATGGTGGTCGGCCACCCCCCCCAGAGAAACCAGGCGCAAACGGTTGCCATCGGCCCGGCCGATGGTGGTTGGGGTGGAAGGGTGCAAGGTTGACACCTTGCTGGGGTCATCGCGCAGCACCAGATGGGCGTCCTGGCTCATCGATCCGCAGAGCGACGTCGTCTTCCCCCCGCGCGTTTCCGCCAGTGGCGCCAGTCGTCGGTGATGTCGGCCCAAAACCCTGGTTCCCCCTCCCGCCAGGGCACCACCCGGCCCGGGAAGAGCATGGCTCCGGCGGCCAGCACCAGCGCCACCATCACCATCAGCAGCAACACCCAACCAGGAATCTCCCCTAGCCAGATCAAGGGCGTTCCCAGGGACACCGATCGCAGGGCGAAGAGGGCGATCGTGAGCGCCACCCAGAGGCGAAAAGGGGCCCAGGGATCCCGGCGTTGGTTCACCTCGGGGGGATCGAATGGCAGGACTTAGCCTATGGCAACGGCGCACGGATCCGGAGAGAAGGATGGGGATGGGCGATGCAGCCCCCACAGCGCGCCTGGCGGAGCTTCAGGAGCTTTGGGCCCAGGCGTCTTTCAGCCAGGCCCGTCTGCAGCTGTGGCAGGGCGAGCGCTTAGTGGGCGAGCAGGTTCTCGGCCAAGAGCGGCTACGCATCGGCCGCGATCCCGGCTGCGAGCTGGCGCTGGAGGCCGGTGGTGTCAGCCGGGTGCATGCCTTCGTGGAGAAAGATCGCCCCCAAGACCGGGACTGGGTGCTCGAGGATTTCCATTCCGCGAACGGTCTGTATTGGCACGATCGCCGGATTCGGGCCATCGCCCTGCGGCACGGCGATGCGGTGCAGCTGGGGTCTCCCCTGCGGGAGGCTCCCACCCTGCGCTATCTCCATCCCCGTAGCGCCTGGGAACAGCTGGTGCATGGGGTGGGGGTGATGGCACTGGGCGGCTCCGGGGTGGTAATTGGCGCCCTGCTGCTGCTGAGCACCATCTCCGGCGGCTCCCGCGTGGATTTCATCGGAGGGCCGGTGAAGATCGTGGCTGCAGACGGCCGCCGCATTGATTCCCGTGAAGGGGCGCCCACCGCGATGGCGAGCCTGGAGGATTACCCCCTGGTGTTGCGTCAGGCCCTGCTGGCCTCGGAGGATTCCCGCTTCGGTTGGAACAGCGGCCTCGACATCGGGGGCACCGTGCGTTCCCTGGTGCAGCGCACTGGCGGGGGAAGTGGCCTCACCCAGCAAGTGGCGCGCCTTTACTACCCATGGGTGAAGCAGGGCAACCCCGCTTCGTTCTGGCCCTGGGTGCGCATCCCGGAACAGCAGAAGGTGCCTGCGGCGGAGCCCGGCGCTCCGGCCGAGGTGCGCTACCCCCGCTTCGGCCTTACCGCTCGCAAGATCCGTGAGCTGCCGGTGGCCTGGCAGCTGGAAACGCGCTTCAGCAAAAATCGGATCCTGCGGATGTACCTCGATCGCGCCTATCTGGGCCTGGGCGCTGAGGGATTTGAGGAGGGCGCCCAGCTCTACTTCCGCAAATCCGTGCGCCAGCTCGATGCCAGCGAGGCGGCCTATCTTGTGGGCCTGTTGCCGAGCCCCAACGGCTACAACATCTGCGCGCCCACCCCTGGCCAGCTGCGAGCGGAGCGCCTGCAGCGGGAGCGCACCACGGGGCGCCCCGAGCCTCCCCTTCCTGATGAGCAGATCTGGACGCCGAAGCTGCGCCGGGATCAGGTGCTGGGCCGCATGCTGGCCGAGGGGTATCTCACCCAGGAGCAATACCGGGATGCGATCCGCAGGCCCTTGATCTTCGACCCCAGCGTCTGCCGCCAGTCGCGCTGGCGCAGCTATCCCTTCTTCAGCGATTACGCCATGTGGGAGCTGGAGGGTTCGCGCTTCTCGCTCAATGTCGACCCGCTGAAGGAGGGTGGCAATTACCACGTGGTGGCCACGATCGATCCTGCCCTGCAGGAGTTGGCCCAGAAGGAGCTCCGCACTTTCCTCGATGAGAAGGCCAAACCGCTGGGGGTGACCCAGGCCGCCCTGATCTCCCTCGATGTGACCACGGGCCGCATCCTCGCCTATGTGGGGGGGGGAGATTACCGCTTCGATCGCGTCCAGGCTCTGCGCCAACCCGGCTCTACGTTCAAACTGTTCACCTTTCTCACCGCCCTGGAGGCCGGGGTCAAGCCCGCTGATCGGATCTCCTGTGCCCCGATCTTCCAGCTGCAGGAAGGTTGTATCCATGGCCCTGTCGGTGTCGATGGCCGCATGCCGATGGATCAGGGGTTGGCCTACTCGGAAAATCCTGTGGCGCTGCATCTCGCCGAGCGGGTGGGTTTCAAGGAGGTGATGGCCATGGCGCGCCGCCTGGGGATCTCCTCCCCGGGATTGCAGCCCGATCCCAGCATGGTGCTCGGGGGAAACGAGGTGCTGCTCTATGAGATGGCTCGCGCCTTCGCTGTGGTCGCCAACGGGGGGCGCAGTGTGGCGATGCATGGTGTAGAGCGCATCTACGACCTAGGTATCTGCGGCTCTGAAGAGCAATTGGCTACCTGTCCGCCCCATGGCCTCTTCCAGCCCCTCGGCGAGAAGCCCGAGCAGATCCTGGCCCCTGAGATCGCTGACCAGATGGACACCATGCTGCGGCTTGCCGTGGAGGTGGGGACGGGCCGCAATGCCGCGGTGGTGAAAGATGCCCGCGGCAAGACCGGCACCACCAATGATGGCCGTGACGCCTGGTTCATTGGCTATTCCCCCAGCAAGGGCATCCTCACGGGCATCTGGCTGGGCAATGATGACAACCGCCCCGCCGAAGCCTCGGCTGGTTCCCTGGCGGCCCAGCTGTGGGGGGAATTCATGAGCCGGGTTTGAGGAGGGGACCGAGCCAGGCCCCCACCTGGGTCAGTAGGGCCCAGCCCAGGCCCAACAGGGTGCCCCACCACCAACCGGAGCGCATCAGCCGTTGCGGCGGGCTCGAATGGTCTTTCTCATCGAGCCGGGGGAGCACCCAGCCGAGCTGGAGGGTCCCGTAAATCAGGAACAGCACCCAGGCCGGCAGCTCCAGCGGCCCCAGGAAAAAGCTCATGGGCCGCCATTGCAGCAGGCTCAGACCCGCCGCCAGGGCGATCAGCGCCGCCACGGCGCCGGTGGCTCCATCCCAGAGGCCACTTGTGAGCCGGCGGTAGGCATAAGTCACACCCAGAGCAGTGGTGGCCAGGGAGGTGAGGCAGTAGCGCAACAGGAGTTGGCCGAGGGGCAGGGGAGAGGTGCCCAGGATCACCAGGAGCATGAGCCCATTGAGCAGGGCCTCCCCATGGCGATGGTGAATCCAGGGGGAGCTGATCCAGCGGTGCAGCTGGTGGGGGTCGCCGGCTTGCTCCAACTTGAGGGGCGCCTCCCGCTGCCAGCGCTTCAACGGGCCCGCGCTGAGGGCTTGCACCCCTAGCAGCACAGCCACCAGAACGGGTGCTGCGGTTAAGCGATCGAGCCAGAGGCGCTCCAGCTCCCCCCCCAGCCAAGCGATCACCAGGGCGATGGAAGCCGCCAGCGCCAGCCCTGGTCCCAGGGCTACGGCTGTGGTGACCACCCTGGCTGCGAGGGGCATTCTGCCGGGGGCCTGGGCCACCTTCGCTCTGCTTGCCGGTTTTCTGGCGGCTGCCGCCGGCCCCATCTCCACCTTCGGCCCCTCTTGCCGCGGCAGAGTCACCCCGAGGGCGGCCTCCAGCAGATCCAGGAGTTCCCCGAGGATCTTTGGGGCGTAGGTGTCCTGGAGTTCGCGGCTGAGACTGACGGCGGCGCTCTGCCGCAGGGCGGCACGCTCCTGCTGCAGGCTCTGCAGGAACAGGGGCCGCATTGCCAGGTCTCTCAGCGGGCCTTGCAGGCTGGTTTCGCCGCCCAGATCATCCAGCATCCTGCCCAGCAGGCTCTGGTGGCTGAAACTGCCTGCACTGCCGTCCTGAACTGAGCGGGCCAGCCGTCGTCCAATGTCCCGACCCTTGCCCATCGCTGTCGCAGGTGTTGCCCGAGATTAAGCGTGTCTGGGCGAGGCCTCACGCCGGCCCATCCAGCACGAACCGGTAGCGCACATCTCCCCGCCGCAGGCGATCCACCGCGGTGTTGATCTCCGCCATCGGCAGCCGTTCCACCAGGGGCTGGATGCCATGGCGGGCGCAGAAGGCCACCATCTTGCGCAGGCTGGCCGGCGAGGACGTAGGGCTGCCGGTGATCAGCCGTCGGGTCATGATCAAATCAAAGGCATTCACGCTCAGCGGCTCCAGCACCGCGCCGAGCAGGTGCAGCCTGCCCCGGCGCGCTAGCGCGCCGATGACCACGCCCCAATTGAGCGGTTGGTTCACGGTGTTGATGATCAGATCGAAGCGGCCGGCGCAGCTCGTCAGATCCGCCAAGGACACCACCTCATGGGCGCCCAGTTGGCGGGCCTGATCCGCCTTGGCCGGATTGCTGGTTACCGCGGTGACCTCACAGCCCCAGGCACGGCAAAACTGCAGGGCGATATGCCCCAGGCCGCCCAAACCGATCACCGCCACCCGGGCGGTGGGGGAGACCGACTCATCGAACAGCGGCGCAAACACGGTGATCCCGCCGCAGTAGAGCGGCCCGGCGACAGCGGGATCCAGCCCCGAGGGGAGGGGGATCGCCCAGTCTTGATGGGCCTTCACCTGGCTAGCGAAGGCGCCCGGGCGGCCCACGATCGTGGCCTCCGCCGCGTCGCAGAGGTTGGCGCGGCCAGCTAGGCACTCGTCGCAGTGGCCGCAGCTGCCGGCAAACCAGCCCACGCCCCGCAGTTGACCGATCAGGGCCGGATCCACACCCTCGCCCACCGCCACCACCTGGCCCACCGCCTCATGGCCGCCCACCATCGGGAAGGCGCCTATGCCCCAGGCGTTGTCGAACATCGACAAATCACTGTGGCATAAGCCGCAGTGCAGCACGTCTAGCACCAGCTCATCGCGACCCGGCACCAGGGGCGCCACCTCCTGCCGCACCAGCGGTTCGCCGGGGCCGTTGATCTGCCAGGCGTAGGGCATCATGCGTGAGTGCGGTTGTTTCGGTTCTAGCTAGCCCGGTTGCCTGCCGCTGGCTGCAGCACAACGTTCTTGGCCGACATGGATCAGCGTGACGTCTTCGTCGATGACAGCGAACTCCTGTGATCAGGGATGCTCCAACGGCAGCCCCTGCGCTTTCCAGGCCCGCAGGCCGCCGCGCAGGTTGGCCACGCGTGTGAGCCCTTTCTTCTGCAGCTGTTGTGTGGCCAGGGCGGAGCGGCTGCCGGAGTGGCAGAGCACCACCGTGGGACGATCCGTGGGAATCTCTTCAGCTCGCGTCTCTATGTCGGGCAGGGGAATCAGCAGGCTGCCCGGGATGCGACCGTCTGGGCCGTGCACCTCCGCTTCGGAACGCACGTCGACCAGTGTCAAGGTTTGGCGGTGGTCGGCCACCCAGCCGGCCGTCAGTTCCGGCAGGCCGGCATAGCTGCGCTCGATCGGTCCCCAGTCCTCCGCCTCCTCCAGACCACCGTCTTCGGGTCTGCCGCAGCGGAGGTTGGCCGGCAGGGCCACGGCGATTCGGTTGGGGTGGGGAAGGTGCAGGTTCTCCATGTAGCCCACGAAGTCGCGCTCGTCGGCCTCCCCCCCGAGCCGGGCGTTGTAGGCCTTCTCCTCGGCCACCGAACTCACCGCTCGGCCGCTGTAATCGTGAGCCGGGTAGAGGAGGCAGTGGTCGGGCAGGGAGAGGAGTTGCCCGGTGATCGAGTGGTAGAGGGTGGCGGCATCCCCCTGCTGAAAGTCGCAGCGGCCGCAGCCCCGAACAAGCAGGGCATCGCCGGTGAAGGCGAGGCTGCGGTCGTCGAGCACGAAGCTGAGGCAGCCATCGGTGTGACCGGGGGTGGCGCGCACCTCCAGATGGCGGCCTCCGAAGGTCACCTGATCACCGTGGCGCAGGGGCAGGGTCACGTTCTCGGCAGCGGCGACGGCGGCCAGGGCGATGGCGCAGCCGGTGGCCCGCTGCAGTCGCCAGCTGCCGGTTACATGGTCGGCGTGGACGTGGGTGTCGAGACTGGCGACCAGATCGATCCCCAGTTCGCGGATCAGCGAAAGATCGCGGGGATGCTGCTCATACACCGAATCGATCAGCACCCCCTGCCGGGAGGCCACCTCCGCCAGCAGGTAGGTGAAGGTGCCGGTCTCGGCATCAAAGAGCTGCCGCAGCAGAAGCGGGGCCCCGCCGGCGGCGTCGGCCAGGGGAAAGGGAGCGGAGGAAGCCATCGGTTTCAGCGGCATATGGGGCCTGGTGGCAGTTGGGAATCAGTCCGGACCCTGCGCTGTCTCGCCTTGTGGCATGCGGTGGACTTCCGCCAGCAGGCCCTGCAGGTAGGCACCCAGGAACATCCCGGCCAGACCGATCAACACTGGCCCGTTGCCGATGCCGATGCTGGCGACCGCCGCCCCGGGGCACAGGCCGGACAGGCCCCAGCCAAGACCGAAGATCACGGCACCCGGCAAGGTGCCGGCCAGCATGGGCTTCACCTCATGGGAGAAGGGCAGCCCTAGGAGCGTGGTCTTCAGCATCCGCGGGGCCAGCTGGAAGCCGATGGTGGTGACGGCCAGGGCCGCCGCCATTACCAACAGCAGGCCGAGGTCGCGCAGCTGCAGGAAGCTCAGCACCACCTCCGGCCGGGCCATGCTGCTCCAGGCCAGGCCATAGCCGAACAGACCACCACCCAGCAGGATCGAAATCAGACGCTTCATGGGGTCACCCCCAGCAGCAGCACGATCCGAGCAGTGACGATGGCCACCGCCATGAACACGATGACCGCCAGCAGGGAGGCCCTCGAGAACGAGGCGACTCCGCAGATGCCGTGGCCGGAGGTGCAACCCGAGGAGAGCCGGGTTCCGAAGCCCACCAGCAGCCCCCCCAGCGCCAGCCGCCACCAGCCCACCGCCGTAATGAAGAACGCCTGGTGGGTCGCGGCGTACAGCCAGGCGCCGAGCACCATGGCCAGGGCGAACAGCAGGCGCCAGTTGCGGGAGCTGCGCTCGACTTTGAGGGGCGTAAAATAGGTGAGGGTGGAGCTCAGGAAGGAGCTCGCTCCGGCTTTCACACCAATGCTGAGGTACATGACCATCAATCCCAGCCCGAGGAAAAGCCCCCCGTATAGATAGGACGTGACGCCGTTGGGAAAAGGGAAGCCCATCGATGGCTGGCTACTCCAGGTGGCTGGAAGCATCCTAATTATCTACCATCAGATCGAATTTTTCGCGATTGATGACTTCTTTTGGATTACTCCAACGATCCCCTAAAGCCCACACGGGGGCCGCAACACCAGCCAATGGCTGGGGCCGAGGACAGCGACGACCTGCTGATCAACATCACGGGATTCTCCTCTTTGCTTGACCGATACAAAACCCCCGCCTAGATTGGCTAGGGTTGAGAAATTAAATATTATTTGCCCGTTAAGCATTCCATCACAACGCAGTTTTCCCCTCTCTCCATGGCTATTTCCTCCCACACATTGAGCCAACTGCTTGTCGCTGCGGCGCTGGCCTTCCCCTTGGGCATCTTTCCGCAACCCACCCGTGCCGAACTGATCGAACCGATCAGCGTCGATGCACCGTTGGCGTTGGACTTGGATACAGAGATCCCATTGCCTGTGGATTCAATGCCTGATGATCCCGAATATGAAGGATTCATTCCCCCGATTGCCGTTGAATCAGAGCCCCCAGGGGAAGACTTCATCTTTTGGTCCAGTTCAGGGTCTTCAGCGGAGATGATGATCTATTCGATGGGGGCTACAACCGAGACGGCAGTTTCCACAGTTGAGATGCTGGATCCCGGCTCTGCGGTAGCCACCCCAGGTCCCCTTCCTGTTGCAGCAGCGCTGGCAGGCTGGAGCTGCGCCCGGCGTCTGCGGCGCCGCTGCAGGGCATCTGCTGGCCAAGGGGCTGACCATACCTAAGGGTCTTGCCAACCGGCACGATCGATAGGGTTGGGCCCATATCTATTGCGGTGCGCTCTGTTGACGCGTTTGCATTCTTCGCCAATGAAATGGCTGCTAGGTTTTTTGTTGCGAGTCTCGCCAGACTCTCACTCCCCAACCCGAACCTGAACCGGCCATGGCCGACTCCTCCCTCTCCCTCCTTCCCCAGCTGGCCGCCGCCAGCTCCTCTTTTGAGGATTGGGAGCAAGCGTTCAATCTGGTTGATTGGACCAAAGTCAGCCTGACCACCTTG
>JBBARZ010000050.1:0-14419 GCA_040399505.1 Cyanobium sp. | reverse complement strand
CTGGGCTTCACCTGCGGGAATGATGTGAGCGCCCGCGACTGGCAGAAGCAGTGGGGCGGGGGGCAGTGGTGCCGTGGGAAGACGTTTGACACTTTTGCGCCAATGGGCCCGGTGCTGGTGTCCCCAAGCGAGTTGGAGGATCCCCTCCATCTCCCCCTGCGCACCATTCTGAACGGGGAGGTGGTGCAGGAGGGGGAGACGGGCGACATGATTTTTGATGTGCCTGCCCTGATCGCGTTCTTGAGCGGGAGCACCACCCTGTTGCCCGGCACCGTGATCTTCACCGGCACGCCGGAGGGGGTGGGAATGGCGGCCGATCCCCCGCGGTGGTTGCGGCCGGGTGATGAGGTGAGCGTGGAGATAGGGGGGATCGGCACGCTCACCAATCCTGTTGCTGAGGAAGCGGTGACCTCGCTTTCTTTCTGAAACAAAGTAAGAATTTTTCCCTGCGCTGCTCACGGGATGGCCATGTGTGCACATTGGCCAGGCCTTAACAGCACACCAAAAAACTACGCGCCGCTCCGAGAAACGCGCTAACTTAACATTGTAAGGTCTTTAACAGGCTGGTCAACCCCTTGTCGTTGAGGCGCCGTCCTCTATTTGCGATACCCCTCCTCCGTACCTCCATAGATGCCCTTCCAGATCTTCCCTTCCGCTTCCTCCCTGAGTGAAGGCCAGGCACTCACCACGATGGTGCACACGATGGGTGAGCCCAACGGCACCGTGGTCTATTGGTCGATCAGTGGAACGAATATTGATCGCTCCGATTTCGGCAGCGGCGCGCTCAGTGGTCAAAACACTGTCGTCGTAGATGCCACAGGCATGGGGATGTTCTCATTGACCCATGTATTAGCCAACGATTTCAAAACGGAAGGTCTGGAATCTCTGCAGATCAAGTTGTTCAGCGATGCGGCACGCACGCGACAGGTGGGGGCAACGGCCACCGTGAGCATTGCTGACACGTCGCGGGCACCCGCTCCTCTGCCTGTGGCGACCTATCGGATCACGCCCTCAGCGCTTTCGGTCAATGAGGGGGTTGTGCTCACGACCACGGTGGCCACGACGAATGTGCGCGTGGGAACGGTATTGCATTGGTCGTTGTCGGGAACGGGGATCACGGCGGCAGATGTGGTGGGCGGGGTCCTAACGGGAAGCGGGACGGTGGGAGCCACCGGGAGCTTCAGCTTTGCCCGCACCTTGGCCAATGACCTGACCACCGAGGGTGCGGAGAGCCTGCAGATCCGGCTGTTTCGGGATGCGGCGCGAACGGTGCAGGTGGGGGCAACGGCCACGGTGAGCGTGGCAGACACGTCGCGGGCGCCAGCGCCAGCGCCAGCGCCGGCGCCAGCTGCTGCGCCAGCTCCTGCCCGCCGCCCCCCCACCTATGCGATCACCCTTTCTCCGTCCAGTCTTGATGAGGGCCAAGGTCTGACGACCACGGTGAAGACCACGAATCTGGCCAATGGAACGCCTCTCTATTGGGCCATCAGCGGCACCAACCTGGATGCGACCGACTTCCGCGGCGGTTCGCTCACGGGGCAAGGCACGGTTGTGACCGCCGCCAATGGATCTGGGCAGTTCACCGTTTCCCATGGAATTGCCAATGATCTGAAAACGGAAGGTACCGAAACCCTGAGCTTCAAGCTCTACAGCGATGCGGCCCGCACCAAGCAGGTGGGCACCACGGTATCGAGGTTGATCAACGACACGTCGCTGAAGCCAGCGGCTGCACCGGCCTACATGATCATGCCGTCGGCCGCTCTGATCAACGAGGGGCAGGTGTTGACCACCATGGTGCACGCCACCGGTGTCGCCAATGGCACAACCCTGTACTGGTCGATGGGTGGCACCAACGTGGATGGGGCCGATTTCAGCACGGGTGCCCTAACGGGTTCCTCCCGGATCATCACTGATGTGAATGGGATGGGGATGCTCCACATCAGCCATACCCTCGCCAATGATCTGAAGACGGAAGGCCGAGAAACGGTCAACATCAACTTGTTCAGTGATGCGGCGCGCACGGTGCGGCTGGCCCCAACGGCCCAGGTGAGCATCACGGACACCTCCACCGCAGCGGGGTCAGCGCCATCACTGCTTCCTCTTCCCACCTATACGATCACACCAGCGCCCACCCCGGTCAGTGAAGGGGTGAACCTGTTCACCACGGTTCAGACCACCAATGTGGCGGCAGGCACCATGTTGTTTTGGGAGGTGTCGGGGGCCGGGATCACGAATGCGGATTTCAGCCGCGGCACCTTGATTGGCACGGGTGTTGTGAATGCCACGGGCCGGTTCCAGATCGGCCAAACCCTGGCCAATGATCTGACAACGGAAGGACCGGAGGTTCTGAACATCAAGGTGTTCAGCGATCCTGGCCGCATGCGGCAGGTGGGCACCACGGCGCTGGTGACGATCAATGACACCTCCCAGGCCCCTGGAGTTCCCACCTACACCTTGAGCCCTTCCACTGCAGCGTTGGCTGAAGGCCTGGCCCTGACGACGACGGTGAATACAACCAATGTGGTGAATGGTACCCTGCTTTATTACCAGATTGGTGGTGTGAATGTTGATCCCTTTGATCTGAGTGTCGGCACCACCATGGGGCAGTGTGTGGTGATCGGTGGGCGGGCCACCTTCACCCACACCTTCAGCAAAGACCTCAAGACAGAAGGGGATGAGGTGGTGGAGATTCGCCTGTTCACCGATAAGCCCGGGGGCGTTCAGGTGGGCAACACGGCCCGGGTGACGCTGCGGGACGCTTCGAAAGCCATCCCTGTGGCTACAGAAGTGTTCCAACCCAAGGACACGCCTTTTGCGGTTCGAAAGTGGGCCTCTGCCGTGCCCGTGCCCACCCTGAAGCGACCGGATTCGGTTGGAACACTGCCCACCACCTGGGGGGACAAATTTGCTCCCCAGCCTTCTCCCGGTGGTCTTCCAGCCCTCTACCAGGATGTAGATCCCACCCAGGCGGTGTATGGGGGGATTGCGCCGGAATTTTTCAACCGCAATGTGGCCGGCACCAATAACCCTTACTACAGCACTGGCCAAGTGGTGAGTTGGTATTCCCAGCGGCAAGGGGCTGGACGCCAGGTCGTGGTGGATGGGGCCAATCAGGTGGTGACTACGGAGATCTGGGGATACGACAGCACCATGCCGGGCTCCTCGTTCAAAACCAGGGTGGGAGAGCCGGTGGTGGTGCGCCACTGGAACGACCTCCCCCGGTATCCAGGCATGCCGGCCATCCCCCAAAGGGTGGGAGTCCATTTGCACGGTGGCCATAACCCAGCCCACACGGATGGCTATCCCTCCTTTGTGATCAATCCAGGTATGTATCGGGATTATTACTATCCCAATACCGTGCCCATGGGAAATAACGGCCAGCCCGACTTCACGGAGTCGCCGTCGACGATGTGGTACCACGATCACGGGGAAGATCTGACCGATCTCAATGTGATCAAGGGATTGGCGGGCTTCTGGCTCACCTTTGACGATACCGAGCTCAACCTGATCAAAAACAAAGTGTTGCCGGGTTGGTGGAAATCCACCGCCGAGTGGAACGAACAGGAGTTCATGAGCAATAACTCCCCTTACGACATCCCCCTGGCGATTAGTGATCGTCGTTTCAACGCGGATGGCTCCTTCTTCTACGACGGCTTTCCGATTGGTGGAAACACCGATGGCTACCTTGGAGACGTCATGCTTGTTAACGGCAAGGCGTACCCCTACATGGTTGTGGAGCCCACCCAATACCGGCTGCGCATGCTGGGAGCCTCGGGTGCCCGTTTCTTTCATCTGAGCATTCAAGATGCCAATGGGGTCAAGCAATCGCACCTGCGGGTGGGCAACGACACCTGGTTGCTGCCCAACCCGATTCAGATGGCGGAATTCACCATGGCGCCTGCCAATCGGGCGGATGTGGTGATGGATTTCTCCCGCTATGCCCCCGGCACGGTGCTCTATTTGGTGAATACGGCTGAGCAAACCAGCGGCACCGGCCCCAAGGGGGATTTGCAGCGAATCGGTACAACGGCAGTTTCTGATTTCTCTGAGCGCATTATGAAAATTGTGGTAGGGGAAAGAACTCCTACTACCCCCACGAGCACGATCAATACCTCAACATTATTGCGAGCACACAACCGCATTCAGCCGTCTGAAATCAGTAATCGCCGAACGTTTGAGTTTGGACGAGGCAAGGGAATGTGGTTGATCAATCAAACGGAATTTGACTCCCAGAAGTCGTTCACTCCCATGCCCGTGGGGGTGGCAGAGGAGTGGACCCTCGTCAATGGTTCTGGAGGCTGGTGGCATCCCATTCACATCCATCTGGAATCCCATCAGTTGGAGTTGCTGGAGGGCCGTAAACCTGGTCCAAATTACTTCCCAGAGAAGCAATTCAAAAGCGATACTACAATCCTGGGGCCGAATACAACGGCAGTAATGTATATGAAATTTCGCACCTTTCTCGGGCCATTTGCGTTCCACTGTCATATCACGCAGCACGAAGACTCGATGATGATGTTCAACATTGATCCCCATCTTGAAGGCGCCGGCTATGCTCCTGGCTCCCCGATTCCTGCCGACCGAAATCACACCCCCTTCCCCTTTCTGTCGGCCCATCACCTCGATACCCCCGTAACCGGCCCTGGCGGAACCCCAGCGCCCGCCCCTCCCCTCAGTCCCCCTGTCACCCAGGTGTCCACCTCCACGAGCCCAGTCGATGGTGGCCCTCCCGAGCTATCACCATTACTCCTGTCCCTCTTCCCCCATGCCGCCTGGGGCACGGCCGGAGCGGATCGGATGGTGGCCACCCCCAATAACTCCTATCTCAATGGCCGGGGGGGCAACGACTACCTCAAGGGTGATCGGGGCAATGACATGTTGGTGGGAGGTTCAGGTGACGATGTGGTCAGTGGCGGGAAGGGAGACGATCTGGTGGCTGGTGAATTTGGTAGCGATGTGCTGGTGGGTGGATCCGGGCGCGATGGCTTTTACTACGTCACGGCTGATCCGGGCAGCACGGATGTGATCACCGACTTTGAGGCCGGCAAAGACTTTTTCTCCTTTGACCATGCCCTCAAAAACACCGTTGGGCCCGACACCCCATTGAGTTTCATCGGCGGTGCGGCCTTCTCCCGCCAGCTGGGCCAGGCCCGTTTTGCCAGCAACCTGCTGCAGGTGGATCTCAATGGCGATGCTATCTCCGATATCAATGTGCGGCTCCCTGGAATCACCACCTTCAATGGGGCTTGGCTAACCGTTCCCTTGGCGTAGGCTCGGCTTCAGGCGCAGGAGGAAATCCTCCCGGCGGTGAAAATCCGCTTCCGTCCCCCCATGGGCTAGGGCCCAATAGGTCAGAGCCCCCTGCTGGTGCTCGATCACCGCGGTGATGCCTAGCTGGAGATCCCTTTGCTGGCAGGCCAGGGACAGCTCCTGGGGCAGCTGCAGCGTGAGCTCTAGTGCCAGCCCCCGATTGGAAGCCCCCACAGTGAAGGGGAGCGTGTTTCGATCGCTCACCGGCGCCAGGCCCTGCCGGTAGCCCTCCAGCCGGTAGAGGTTCCAATCGCCGTTGGGGGCCAGGTTGAGTTCCCAGTAGGGCTCCATCCCCTCGGCCGCCAGAAACAGCTCGAAGCAGGTGTGCTCCCAGAGGCCGTCCAGGCGGTGGGGGTCTCCCGTGGTGCTCGGGGCCGGGAGCACCACCGAGGCCAGGGGGCCCCTGAGTTGGTAGGTGATCGCAAGCTGATCCCCCCTCCGCTCTAATTCCCCCCCCAGTTGGAGCCCCCAGGGAGCAGGATCGGAACCAAAGGCTTGAAGGGAAAACGTCACGACTCCCTCCGGCGAGAATTGTGCTCTCATCGTCTCTTCTGAAGCTGTTCTAGCAAACCCCGGATGTCTCGCTCCTGGGCTTCGATACTTTCCGTGAGCCGAAATTGCACCAGGGCCCGGTCCAGGTTATGGCCGGGCCGTTGGGTATGGAAGTAGACGTTGCCGGCCAGATGGTCGGTGAAGAAGCGCAATCCCAACTCAAAGCTCAACAGCCGGATGGCGTCGTAGAGATAACGGTGATCTGCAGGCTGCAGAAACCGGTTCGCCACCGCGCCGTAGCCCTCCAATAGGGCCTCGCAGAGGGTCAGGTTGAAGCTGACGGCGTCGAGAGCAGGTGTTTCCTCCCCGAGGGGATTGCAGCCCGAGCGCAGACAATCGCCGATGTCGTAATGCACCAGGCCCGGCTTCACCGTATCCAGATCCACCAAGGCCACCGCCCGGCCACTGGAGGCATCGAGCAGCACGTTGTTCACCTTCGGGTCGCCATGAATCGGCCGCAGGGGCAGCTCTCCTGTGGCCTTCGCCCGCTCCAGCACGTTGGCCCAGGGGGCCCGCTGGGCCACAAACCGGTGGGCCCAGGCTTCTTGCTCGGATGGTTGGCGGGAGGGCTCGCTACAGATGGCCTGATACTGCGCCAGGTAGCCCGGTGTGATGTGAAAGCCCTCCAGGGTGTCGGCCAATTGCTCGCAGGGCAGATCGTGCACCAACTCGTGGAATCTTCCCAGTCCGTAGCCCACTTCCCTGGCCTGACCTGGTGTGGCCAAGGCATCGAGGGTAGTGGTGGCAGGCACAAAGCTGATAGCTCGCCAAAACGCTTCCCCTTCCTCCAGCCAGGGCTCACCGCTGCGGCTTTTGAGCACTTTCGGGAGCACCCAGCGCCCCCCAGCACCTTCCCCCTGCAGACGACCCTCCACGTGCTTGCTCACGATGAGCAGGTTGTGCATCACCCGCTGGGGCTCGGGAAACACCGTCGTGTTGAGCTTTTGCAGCACAAAGGGCTCCGCCCCCTCCCGGGCCACCAGATAGGTGCTGTTGATGTTGCCGTTGCCCAGCGCACTCACCCCCTGCACCGCGTGGGCCCCAGCAAAGGCAGAGGCGATCTGGGTCAGGGGATGGTCGTCTCGGGCCTCTGGGGAGGGAGGTGCCATGGTCAGTCGTCCCGCTCAGAGTCGTAGGCCCCCCGCACGCCATGGCCATTCCAGGGGGTGAGGCGGGTCATCAGCAGAAAGGCCGGTAGGGAGGAGGCCGCTGTGAGCAGAAAAAAGGAGCTCCAGCCCACACCCTCCGCCACAAATCCCGCCTGGCCCGAGAGGATGGAGCGGCTCAGGGCATAAACCCCCGAGAGCAGGGCGTATTGGGTGGCGGAAAAGCGGGGGTTGCAGAGGCTCATCAGCAGGGCGACGAAGGCCGCACCCACCATTCCCCCCCCCAGGTTTTCCAGGGCCACGGCCCCGAGCAGGGAGGGCATGCCTCCTCGAAAGGTGGCGAGGGCCCAGTAGGAGAGATTGCCAAGCGCTCCCACGATTGCAAATACCCACAGGGAGCGGTTCAGCCCCAGCCGGCCGAAGAGCACTCCGCCCAGGATCGTGCCCGCGATCGTGGCGGCGATGCCCCAGCCCGCCAGCACGGAGCCCACCACCTCCGGAGAGAAGCCCTGCTTGATCAGGAAGGGCACGGCCATCACATTGAGCAGCCCATCCGGCCAGCGGTAGAGCAGGATCAGGGCCAGGAGCATGGCGGCCCGGGGGCCGCCGGTGCGGGCCAGAAATTCCCTGGCCGGGCCGATCACCGCCTGGCGCAGGCTCGTCACCTGCTGGGTGAGGGCAGGAAGCTTCGGTGCCGTGAAGGTGAAGGGCAGCACCAGGGCCATGAGCAGGGCGGAAGCGGCAAAGGCCTGGGGCCAGCCCTGGCGGCCCGCCAAGATGAACCCCCCGGCCCCGATGGCCAGCATCGCGGCCCGGTAGCCGAGGTTGGCCACTGCCGCGCCCGCCCCCCGTTCCTCCTTGGGCAGCAGGTCGGTGCGGTAGGCATCCACCAGGATGTCCTGGGTGGCGCTCACCACCGCCAGCAGAAGGGCCATAGCGCCCACCGCCGCGAGGCTGGCAGAGGAGCGGCTCGGCTGGAGGAGCGCCATGGCGCCGATCACCGCCGTCAGCAGCACCTGCACCAGCAGCAGCCAGCCCCGGCGCCGATCGGGCCAGGGAAGGGGCCAGCGATCCAACGCCGGAGCCCAGAACATCTTCAAGGTGTAGGGCAGCTCCGCATAGGCCAGCAGGCCGATCAGCCCCAGGGGTACCCCGCTGGCCGTGAGCCACCCCTGCAGCAGCTTGGTGCCCACCATGTAAGGAGTGCCGCTGGCCACCCCCTGGGCCCCCACCGCCAGCAATCGCCGCCAGGGGGCCGGGGGGGGGCTTGGGGGCATGAACCATCAGGCGCTGGCCCGTCATCCTGCGTGGTGGCGCCTTGCCCGTCAACGGCGGGGACACGCTTGCCGCAAGAATGGGAATCCACGCGCCGTGTGCTGTGTCGTTTCTGCGCTCGAAACTCCTGCCGGCGGCCATCGTGTTGCTCTTTGCCCTGGCCCTGGTGGCCGTGAGTGCCCGGATCTGGTTGCCGGGCGACATGGCAGCTCCGGCCCCTCTCTCCTGACCCTGAGCTGACCCGATGCCGGAGGATTCCCAGCCCTTCCCCCAACGCTTCCCGGAGACCCAGCAGGAGCTGGTGTTGGATCCGGATGTGTTGGCGCGGGAACTGGCAGCGGAACTCCTGGGCGATCCCCTCGATGAGATCGACCCCAGCGAACTCACGTTGGCAGACGTGGCTCTGGAATGCGACCAGGGTTTGGCCTGGCTGGGGGGGGGACGGGAGGAGGTGATGCAGGGCTTGCGGATCTTCTGCGAACACCGAGACCCCAGGGCCGTGCCTCTCCTCCTGCCCCTCTTGGAACAGGGTTGCCCGATTCTGCGGATGAGTGCGGTGTACGCCCTGGGCCGCAACCCCCATCCCCTGGCGGTGGAGCCCCTGTTGAAGTTGCTCGCCACGGACGACAACGGCTATGTGCGCAAGGCTGTGGCCTGGAGCCTCAGCAATTACGCCGAGGCCCCCGTTCTCAATCCTCTGATCCGCTCCCTGCAGGTGGATGTGGCGGCTGTGCGGCTCTGGGCAGCCAGCTCTCTGGCCGATGCCAGTGCGTCCGCCCCCGCCAAGGCCGATCCGGCGGCGGCCCAGCTGCTGCAAAGCCTGCGGATCGACAGCGAAGCCGCCGTGCGCAGCAACAGTGCCTGGTCGCTTGGACGGCTCTATCCCGATCTGGTGGAACCTCGCCAGCAGGAGGTGGTGGAGGCCCTCTTGCACTGTCTTCTGCTGGATGAGGATTCCGCCGTGCGGGATGAGGCCCGCATGGCGCTGGAGCAGCTGGAGCAGCCGGAGGTGTTGGAGCGGCTTCAGACCCTGGTGGAGGAGGGGCTGATCACCTGAGGGGCAGGCGCCCACCGGAGCGAAAACCCGGCTAACATCCCATAACACTTCATGGATGAAAGGGATGGGTCAACAAACCATCCGATTCCGCATCCGCCCTGATGGCCGTGTGGATGAGGTGGTGGAGGGTGTGGCCGGTGAAGCCTGCCTGGCGCTCACCGAGCGCATCGAAGCTCAGATCGGGTCGGTGCAACAGCGCCGCAGCACATCCGAAGCCTTCCAATCCAACACGTTGACCGCTCAGCAACCGCTCGTGGAGCATCCCTCCGCCTGAATCCACCTCCAGTCCTTCCCCTCTCCGACCATGTCGCACTTCAGCACGGTGAAGACCGAACTGCGGGACCGCAGTTCCCTTCTTCAAGCCCTTGCCGACCTGGGCCATGTCCCCAGCGAGGGCGCCCAACCCGTGCGCGGTTACAGGGGCCAGACCGTGACCTGCGATCTGGTTGTTGCACAAGACGAAGGCGGTGACATGGGCTTCCTTCGGAATCCGGAAACCGGTTGTTTCGAGCTGGTGGCCGATCTCGACCTTTGGCGACAAAACGTTCCCGTGGAGCGGTTCCTCGCCCAGCTCAATCAGCGCTATGCCCTCCATTCCATCCTCGCGGCCAGCAGCCAGGAGGGATTCCAGGTTCAGGAGCAAACCAACCACTTGGATGGATCGATTGAGTTGGTGGTCAGCCGCTGGGAGTGAGCGGCTCGTCACCCACGGCTCCGGGGGGATCGATCTCGGGCGGACCGGTGGATCCGGCCCTTGCCTTTTCAGTCAACGTCGATTCCGCCCCACCCCGCAGTGGGATGGAGCCTCTTTTGGGAGGTCAACTCCGGCAACAAGCGGTGTGGGTGGATGAAGCTGTGTGCATCGGCTGCCGCTATTGCGCACACGTAGCCTCCAACACCTTTGTGGTGGAGCAGGACTGGGGCCGCTCCCGGGTTATGCGCCAGGATGGCGACAGCACGGACCGGATCCAGGAAGCCATCGACACCTGCCCAGTGGATTGCATCCATTGGGTGCCCTACGAGCGCCTCCCTGCCCTGCAGGAGCAGCGGGATTCCCAGGATCTCCTGCCTTTGGGCCTGCCCTCCCCAACGCGGATCAAGCGCACACTGCCCCGTGCTCCTGGGGGCCATCAGCCTCCCGCCCCTTGATGTTGCCCACTCGTCGCTTCGGTCGCACGGAGCTGGCCATGCCGGTGCTCTCCCTCGGGGGGATGCGCTTCCAGCAGAGCTGGAGTGATCTTCCCGCAGACGACATCCAGGAGGAGAGCCAGGTCGGCCTGGAGGAGCTTCTGCGGGCTGCGGTGGCGGCGGGGTTCCATCACATCGAAACAGCCCGGGGGTATGGCACCTCCGAGCGCCAGCTCGGTGCCCTCCTGCCCCACGTGCCCGATGGAGAGCGGATTTTGCAGACCAAGGTGAGTCCCGATCCCGACCCGGCACGCTTCGAGGCCGAGCTGACCCGCAGCTTCGAGCGGCTGGCCGTGGAGCGGGTGGATCTGCTTTCCCTGCATGGGATCAACACGCCCGAGCTGCTGGAGCTGGCCCTCTGCCCTGGGGGGAATCTGGAGGTGCTGCAGCGCTGGCAGGCCGAGGGCCGGATCGGCCACGTGGGCTTCTCCACCCATGCCCCCCTGCCCGTGATCTTGGAGGCGATCGCCAGCGACGCCTTTGCCTACATCAATCTCCATTGGTATTTCATCCGGCAGGACAACAGCCCGGCCCTGGAGGCCGCCCTTGCCCACGACATGGGGGTGTTTCTGATCAGCCCCACCGATAAGGGTGGCCATCTCCACACCCCCTCAGAGCGCCTGGTGAAGCTCTGCGCGCCCCATCACCCCATCGTGGTGAACGATCTCTTCTGCCTCAGCCACCCGGCGGTGCACACCCTCAGCGTGGGGGCCTCCTGCGCCGGGGACCTGGAACTCCACCTGCAGGCCGTTGCCCTCCTGGAGCAGGCCACCACCCTGCTGCCACCCATCCTGGAGCGGCTGGAGCGGGCCCGCCTGGAGGCCCTCGGAGCTCCCTGGCTGGCCACCTGGAACCAGGGCCTGCCCCCCTGGCCCCAGACGCCGGGCCACATCAACCTGCCCGTGCTGCTCTGGCTCCACAACCTGCTGGTGGCCTGGGACATGGAGGGCTACTGCCGCGACCGCTATGGCCTGCTCGGCCACGGGGGGCACTGGTTTCCCGGGGAGAACGCCGATGCTCTGGATCGGGATGTGAGCGAAGCGGAGCTCTTGGCGGTGCTGGAGCACTCCCCCTGGGCGCAGGCCATTCCGGATCTGCTGCGGGATCTGCAGCGCCGTCTCGGGGGGGAGGCGCGGCGGCGGCTGCAGGTCAGCTGAGCTGGCCCAAGGGCACCTTGGCCGGCAGCCCGACGGGCCGGGGGTAGGCCTTCGGGCAGGGGGCCGCGGGTCGCACCACCACCGCATGGCGCAGGCCCCGGCCGGCGGGCAGCTCGCGCCGTTCCACCGCCTCCAGCCTGGCCTTGAGGATCTGGAGTGCCCGCTCCAGATCCTCCTGATCCGCCTCAGACCACTGGCCCCGATAGAGCACGGCCTGCCCCTCTGGCTTGAGCAAGGGCACCAGGTATTCCGCCACCACCGGCGCACTGGCCACCGCCCGGGCCATCGCCCCATCGAAGCGGCCTCGGCAGGCTGGGTCGTGGCCCGTGCGCTCCACCCGTTCCCGCCGCACCAGCACCCGCTCCCCCAGGCCCAGGGCCTGGGCCATGGCCGCCACCGCCTCCAGCTTGCGACCCACCGAATCCACCAATGTGAGCTGGGCTTCGGGGAGGGCGATGGCCAGGGCCAGGCCGGGGAAGCCACCACCGGTGCCCACATCGATGAGCGCCAAGGGGGAGCTGTGCTGTGGGCTGTTGAGCAGGGGCACCCAGGGCCAGAGGCTGTCGAACACCTGGCCGATCCAGTAATCCTCCCCCTGTACTAGGCGGGTGAGGTTGAGGCGACTGTTCCACTCCAGCAGCAGCTCCTGCAGGGCAGCAAACTGCCCAAGCTGGCCCTGCTCAGGCTGCCACCCCAGCGGCTCCCACAGGTGGGCCATCGACTCGACCATCCGCATCTCCAGCGGGCCACGACAGGTGGCAGGCTTCTTCCTAGGATGCCCGACGAAAGGGGGATCCCACGCCGTCCGGGCCATGTCGTCGTCTTCCCCAGTTCCCGATCCGGCAACTCCCGACGGTCGCACCTACTACGAGCTCCTGCAAACCCCGCCCAACGCATCGCTGCAACAGCTGCGCCAGGCGTTTCGACAATTGAGCAAGTGCTACCACCCCGACACCACAACCCTGCCGGCGCCTGTGGCGGAGCGGGCTTTTGAGCAGCTCCAGCGGGCCTATGCCGTGCTCAGCGATCCCCAGGCTCGCCAGCTCTACGACGAGCGGCTACGGCTGAGCCGCCTGCCCGCTGCCGCCCCAGCCAGCGCCGTTCCCCCAGCCGCGGTTCCCTCCCGCAATGTCCCTGTGTCCCTGCGGCGGGCCCTTTCCGGTGGGGAGTGGTTTGCCCTATTGCTCCTCGGGGTGGCGCTGGTGTTGAGCCTGGTGCTGGGACTTGGGGTGGCCTGGGCCCGGGGGGTGGAAATGGTGCGCTGGCCCAGCTGGTGGACCGACCTCCACCCGGCGGCCATGACCCAGGATGGGGAGCCGCCGGGCACGCAAGCCCATGCCCCTCCCTCTTGAGGACACCCCCCTCTACAACCATCCCCTGCCGGCTCTGGAGGAATGGTTGCGGAGCCTGGGCGCCCGCCAGCAGGCCCCCCATTCCTCAAGCTGGGATCTGCACCTCCCTCAATGGAGTGCCCGCATCGACTTGGAGGGGGAGGATCTGAAGGTGTCATGGCACCAGGAGGGCAGCACGAATGTGCGGCTGTTCTCTTACGGCCTCTCCCGGGCGGATGCAGAAGCGGCGATCCTGGCTGGCCCCTGAGCGTTAAAGAGTGCCGAGGGCCGTTGCCAGGGCGTCGTAACAGCGTTGGAGCTCGGCGTCGCTGATGCAGAGCGGCGGCAGCAGATACACCACCTGGCCCAAGGGGCGCAAAAACACCCCTTCCGCCCGCACCAGCCGCTGCAGGTGCCGGCCGATCGGGTGGAGATAGCCCTCCGGCCCGTTCACATTGGGCGATACCAGATCAAAGGCCGCCATCGTGCCCAGCAGCCGCGGCTTGTGCACTTTGGGATCACGGGCCAGCGCCTCCAGCAGGGGGCGGTGGCGGGCCTCCATGCCCTGATAGAGCTCCGGCTGTTGCACCAGCAGATCCAGGCTGGCCAGGGCCGCCGCGCAGCCGAGGGGGTTGGCGGTGAAGCTGTGGCCGTGGAAGAGGGTGAGGGCGGGATCGGTGCCGATAAACCCCCGGTATAACCGCTCGCTCACCAGGGTGACCCCCATCGGCAGAAAGCCCCCGGTGAGCCCCTTGGAAAGGGCCATCAGATCGGGGCTGACGCCCGCCTGGCTGCAGGCGAAGAGCGTGCCGGTGCGGCCGAAACCCGTCAGCACCTCATCGGCGATGAGCAGGGCTCCCGCCTGGCGCACCCGCCGCTCCACCTCCAGCAAGAAGGCCGGCCGCACCTGGCGCATGCCGCTGGCCCCCTGGATCAGGGGCTCCAGGATCACGGCGGCGGTGGGGGTCTCCAGCAGGGCCTCCAGCTGGGCCAGGGCGCTGGCCTCCCGTTCCTCCACCCCGTCGTCGCCCCACCAGGTGGCGGGCCAGGGAGCCCGGGCGACGGAAAAGAGCAGGGGCTCGAAGGGGGCCGAGAAGAGAGAGCGCTCCCCCAGAGCCATCGCCCCGACCGTGTCGCCGTGGTAAGCCCCCTCAAAGGCAATCAGCTGGGCACGGGGCTCGCCCTGGTTGCGCCACCACTGCCAAGCCACCTTTAGGGCCACCTCCACCGCCGTGGAGCCGTTGTCGGAGAAAAACACCCGCTGCAGGCCCGTGTGGGCGCTGAGGCGCTCCGCCAGCCGTTCAGCTGGCAGGTGACGGAAGTTGGCGAAGATCACCTGCTCCAGCGCGGTGGCCTGGAGGGCGATGGCCGCGGCGATGGTGGGTTCTCCATGGCCATGGAGCGTCACCCACCAGCTGCTGATGGCATCGATCAGGGTGCGGC
>JBBARZ010000049.1:0-15590 GCA_040399505.1 Cyanobium sp. | reverse complement strand
ATGCGGAACATGTCCTGCAGGGAGCAGGACACGAAGAAGATCTGCTGGCTGAGCCTCAACCGCTTGCCCTGCTCCATCTCGTCGTTGGGATAGAGCACTTTGGAGAGGGTTTCCGATTGCACCTTGTGCAACACGGCCCTGGTGTAGTCGCCCGCATTAAAGGAGGCGAAGTCAAAGTCTTCCGGGGCATGGGCAGACCACAGACGCAGGGTGTTGGCCGTGCGCACCCCATAGCCCAGGATGGGGGTGTCGTAGGCGACGCCCATCACGGTCTGGCCGCCGATGATCACGGGATAGGTCCACTCGGGCCGGATCACCTCCCATGGATTCCCCCGGGCCAGCCAGGGGTCGGTGCTCTCCATCTGGCCGCTGGGGCCGATCTGCTGCCGGAAAATGCCGAATTCATAGCGGATGCCGTAGCCAATGGCCGGCAGTTCCAGGGAGGCCATCGACTCCTGGAAGCAGGCCGCGAGCCGCCCAAGGCCGCCATTGCCCAGCCCCGGCTCCGGCTCCTCGGCGATCAATTGATCCAGGGAGAGGCCTAGTTCCTCGCAGGCGGCCTCCGCCTCCTTGTGCAGCCCGAGATTCACCAGGTTGTTTTCCAGGTGGGGCCCTAGGAGGTATTCCGCCGACAAATAGATGGCGGTGCGTACGTGCTGGTTGGTGTAAGTCTCCGCCGTGTCCACCCAGCTGGCCAGGAGCCGGTCGCGCACGGCCAAGGCCAGACAGAGATAATGGTCGTGAACTGTGGCCAGGGCCGGTGCCTTGGCCTGGCTCAGGAAGAGATGGCGGCGCATATCCATCGCCAGGGGGTTCGCCGCGGGGGCAGATGGGGAGGGAAAAGGGGTGGACACCATGGCCTACATCACCGAATCTCTATCTGTCATGGCGCGGCATGGGGAGCATCGCTGAAGCATTGGCTACCAGCTGGGAAGCTAGGGACCACTTCTTCATCCTGGACGCCGGCTGGCTTCGGATCCAGCATCTTGGCATCGATGGTCCATTTCAGGTCGCTCTCCACCGGGGTGCCTCCGGAAAAACTGCCCGATACGGCAGCGGTGAGATTGGCTTTAGAGGAGGTGGCCAGCACGATGTAGCGATCATCGATCAGCCCCTTGCCGCTGGGGTCGTAACCCCTCCAGCCGGCACCAGGCAGATACACCTCCGCCCAGGCATGGAGGTCGTAATCTTCCGGCTTGGGCTCCACCAGGTGATAGCCGCTCACAAATCGAGAAGGCAGGCCCACACAACGGCAGCATTCGATCATCAGCATGGCCAGATCTCGGCAAGAGCCCACCCGTTCCTTCAGGGTGCGGCCAGCGGGCCATGCCGGGCCGTGGTGGCGCTGGGTGTATTTCACCCGGTCCTGAATGATGGCAATCAGCTGCTGGAGGTAGGGCACGGCCAGTTGTTCGCAACCCGTTAGGGCCTCCTGGGCCAGGTCGACCGCAGCGGGATCGTGCTGGCCATTGGGCAGCCATCCCTCCAGGGCCCCCATCAGATCGCCATTGAGATGGCCCACTGGATAGGGCAGCAAGGGGGGGTTCACCTCCAGGCACATCTCCAGGGGCGGGGCGGGTTGGGTGATCACCTCGCTCTGCGCCTGCACCAGGAACCGGTCGGTGCTGCCCAGAAACCTTGCCCGCAAGATTTCATCCCCACTGGCCGCCATCAGGGGGTAGAGGGTGTCGGGCTCGGGGGTGATGGCCAGCTCAAAGTGCACCAGCCTCTGGAAGCCATGGCCCCGAGGCTTGAGGCAGAACCGGTGGGGCCCCAACAGGATCGGAGCCGAGTAGCGGTAGTGGAGGGTGTGGGTTATGTGGGCGCGCATGCGGGCTCTGGATTGGTCTGGGAGCTGGTGGGCGCAGCGATGAAATACCGCTTCTCAATCAACGCGTGCAGACGGTTGAAGTCCTGCTGGAGGTGGTCGATCGCCTCATGAAGGCCGCTGGCGATCAGATCGTCGATGCAGGTGTAGCTCCAGCGGGCCAGGGTGAGGCCGGCTAGGCATTCCAGTTCATCGGGGGCTCCAGGAACGGAGCTGCCACGGATGATGCGCAGGGTTTCATTGATCCGCTCCAGGCAGTAGCGCACGGAGCGAGGGAAGATCGGATCCAGGAGCAGGAACCCCGCCACGGCCCGAGGAGCAATGGCCCGTTGCTGGGATTGGCGGAACATTTGATACGCCCCAGCTGTTCGCAACAGGGCGATCCATTGCAGTTCATCCAGCACCCCACCCACATCCTCATTGGAGGGCAGGAGAAGGAAATATTTCACATCGAGGATGCGAGTGGTTTTGTCGGCCCGCTCCAACAGGCGCCCCAGCCGGCTGAACTGCCAGGAGAGATCCCGACTCAAGGTGGCGTCGGTGATGCCGTAAAAGAGCTGGCAATCCCGCCGGATCAGGCGCAGTTGCTCCTGGGGAGGCTGCTCCCAGTAGTCCGGTTCCTGCAGGCCCCAGTAGCAGCCATTGATCTGCTCCCACATCTCCGTGGTGATCACATCCCTAATCTGGCGGGCGTTTTCCCGGGCAAAGGTGATGCAATTCACCACGCTGCTTGGGTTGTCGGTTTCTCGTACCAGGAAGTTCACCACATCCTCCGGGTTGCCGGCCGGATAGAGCTCGTCGAAGAGTTCCCGGTCGCCGCTGGCATCGATCAGGGGCAGCCAGGGCTCGGCGCTTCCGGGTGGGCAGTCGAGGGCCATGGCCTCACTCACTTCCACAAAGCGGGAGATGTTTTCCGCCCGCTCCACGTAGCGGTTGATCCAATAGAGCGAATCGGCAACCCGGCTCAGCATGGCAGGGCCTCCCTGATCTCGGCGGCGGAATCTTCCACGATCCAAGTGTCCTTGCAGCCCCCACCCTGGGAGGAATTCACCACCAGGGAGCCCCGCCGGAGGGCCACCCGCGTAAGCCCTCCGGGGGTCACCCAGTTGTTTTTGCTGCGCAGCACGTAGGGGCGCAGATCCACGTGGCAGGGATAGATCTCCCCCTCGCTCAGGGAGGGCACGGTGGAGAGCTCCAGGGTGGGCTGGGCGATGAAATTCCTGGGATCGGTCTCAATCTTGGAGGCAAAGATGGCGATCTCTTCCTTGCTGGCATGGGGGCCGATCAACATGCCGTAGCCCCCTGCTTCCGCCACAGACTTCACCACCAGCTCGTGGAGATGACCCAGTACGTAGGAGCGGTCCTCAGGGCGGGAGCAGAGATAGGTGGGCACGTTTTCAATGATCGGCTCCTCCTTCAGGTAGTAGCGGATCATTTCGGGTACATAGGCATAGATCAATTTGTCATCAGCCACACCTGTGCCCGGGGCATTGGCGATGGCCACCCGGCCGGCGGCATAGGCCTCCATCAACCCCTTTACCCCCAGGATGGAATCTCCGCGGAACACCTCGGGATCGAGAAAATCATCGTCAATGCGGCGGTAAATCACATCCACCGGCTCCAGGCCGGCTGTGCTGCGCATCCACACCCGCCGGTCTTCCACCACCAGATCCCTTCCCTCTACCAATTGGATGCCCATCTGCTGGGCCAGATAGCTGTGCTCGAAGTAGGCGCTGTTGTAGACGCCTGGGGTGAGCAGAACCACCTTGGGATTGTCCGTCCAGGTGGCCAGGTCTCTCAGGGTTTCCAGCAGGTGGGAGGCATAGTTGTCGATTGGTTGCACCGTGCGGCCGGAGAAGAGGCTGGGGAAGATGCGCTTCATCACCCGCCGGTTCTCGAGGAAATAGGCCACGCCGGAGGGGCAGCGCAGGTTGTCTTCCAACACCCGCCAGGTGCCTTCGCCATCGCGCACTAGATCTAGCCCCGAAATGTGGCACCAGCGCCCAAGGGGCGGCTGGATGCCCTGCATCTGGGGGCGCCAGCCGTGGGAGCTCTCCACATCCTCCCGGGGCACCACGCCATCGGCGTGGATGTGCCCTGGCCCGTACACATCCTCTAAGAAAAGATCGATGGCCTCCAGGCGCTGGAAGAGCCCCTTCTCCAACCGTTCCCACTCGCTGGAGCGGATCAGGCGAGGCAGAGGATCGAAGGGAAGGATTCGCTCCACCCCCAGCCTGCCGGAATCGTTGAGACGGAAGGTGGCCCCGAGCCGTCGCAGCAGCATGCCTGCGGCCGCATGGTTGTGGTTCAGTTGCTCCAGGCCCATGCGGCCCAGGGAGGAAAGCAGGGGTTGGAGGGCTGGGCGGGGCAGGTCTGGGCCGCTGAAATATTCGTCGTAACCGTGGTTGGGTCGGTACGCCGTGAACATTCTCTTTGTTCCTCTAATGGTTTGGATCCTGCAGTGCCCCGGGTGGGATCCCGGGTGATTGTTGTTACCGAAACACCCGACCTAGAGCAGAAAGTAGCGCTGGGCCATGGGCAACACCTCAGCTGGTTCGCAGGTGAGCAGTTCCCCATCCGCAAACACCTCGTAGGTTTGCGGATCCACTTCCATTTTGGGCAGGGCCGAGTTGTTGCGCATCTCCTGCTTGCCGATGCTCCTGGTGTGGGCCACGGGCACGCAGGGCCGGCTGAGCCCGAGGCGGCGGGGCAGATCCTCCTCCAGGGAGGCCTGGCTCACGAAGGTGAGGCAGCTCGGCACCAGCGCTCCCCCGAACGCAGCAAACATCGGCCGCCCATGGACCGGGCCAGGGGTGGGAATGGAGGCGTTGGCATCCCCCATCTGGGCCCACACGATGGATCCCCCCTTGATCACAAGCTCCGGCTTCACGCCGAAGAATCCGGGTTTCCAGAGCACCAGATCGGCCAGCTTGCCCACCTCCACGGAGCCCACCTGGCTGTCGAGGCCATGGGCAATGGCTGGATTGATGGTGGTCTTGGCGATGTAGCGCTTCAGACGGGTGTTGTCGTTGCGGGCGGTGTCGCCCGCCAGGGGGCCCCGTTGCACCTTCATCTTGTGGGCCGTCTGGAAGGTACGCAGGATCACCTCCCCCACTCGCCCCATGGCCTGGGAATCGCTGGCGATGATCGAGAAGGCTCCCAGGTCGTGCAGGATGTCCTCGGCGGCGATGGTTTCCCGGCGGATGCGGGATTCGGCGAACGCCACATCTTCCGGGATGCGGGGATCCAGGTGGTGGCACACCATCAGCATGTCGAGGTGTTCCTCCAGGGTGTTGCGGGTGTAGGGCCGGGTGGGGTTGGTGCTGCTCGGCAGCACGTTGGTTTCGCCGCAGATCCGGATGATGTCCGGCGCATGGCCCCCGCCGGCCCCCTCCGTGTGAAAGGTGTGGATGGTGCGGCCCCCGATGGCGGCGATCGTGTCCTCCACGAAGCCCGCCTCGTTCAAGGTGTCGGTGTGGATGCACACCTGCACGTCGAAACGGTCGGCCACGCTCAGGCAGCAGTCGATGGCGGCGGGGGTGGTGCCCCAGTCTTCATGCAGTTTGAGGCCGCAAGCACCGGCTCTGATCTGCTCTTCCAGGGCGTCGGGCGTGCTGGCATTCCCTTTCCCGAAGAAGCCCAGGTTCACCGGCAACCCTTCGGCGGCTTGGAGCATGCGGGCCAGGTGGAAGCTGCCGGGGGTGCATGTGGTGGCGTTGGTGCCCGTGGCCGGTCCCGTGCCTCCCCCCAAAAGGGTGGTGACCCCGCTGGCCAGGGCGGTTTCGATCTGCTGGGGGCAAATGAAGTGAATGTGGGTGTCGATCGAGCCAGCGGTGAGGATGTGGCCTTCCCCGGCAATGGCTTCGGTGCCAGGCCCCACCACGATGGTCACCCCGTCCTGAACGTCGGGGTTGCCCGCCTTGCCGATGGCCACGATGCGGCCATCCCGCAGGCCGATATCCGCCTTCACGATGCCCCACCAGTCGAGGATCACCGCATTGGTGATCACCGTGTCTACCGCCCCGCCGGCCCGGCTGGTCTGGGCCTGGCCCATGCCATCGCGGATCACTTTGCCGCCACCGAATTTCACCTCATCGCCGTAAACGGTGAAATCCTTCTCCACTTCCAGGATCAGCTCCGTGTCCGCGAGCCGTAGTCGGTCGCCCGTTGTGGGTCCATAGGTTTGGGCGTAGGCGCGGCGATCGATGCGATAGGCCATGGGGGGTCAGTCGAGGGGGCCGTTGATCTGGCCGGTGAAGCCAAACACCCGTCGCTCCCCGGCGAAGGGCACCAGATCCACCTCCCGGGTGTCGCCCGGTTCAAAGCGGATCGCCGTGCCGGCAGGAATGTCGAGGCGAAGGCCGTAGGCGGCTTTGCGATCGAACAGCAGGGCTCCGTTGGTTTCGTAGAAGTGGAAGTGGGACCCCACCTGCACGGGGCGATCACCGGTGTTGGCAACCGTGAGTGTGGTGACGGGCCTGCCGGCGTTGAGCTCCAGGCTGCCGGGTTCGCTGATCAGTTCACCGGGGATGAGGGGGGCCATGGGGTTCAGCGGATGGGATCGTGCAGGGTGACGAGCTTGGTGCCATCGGGGAAGACGGCTTCGATCTGCACCTCGTTCACCAGTTCCGGCACGCCCTCCATCACCTGGTCGCGGCTCAGCCAGGTGGTGCCCTCTGCCATCAGGGCGGCCACGGTTTTGCCATCCCTGGCTCCCTCCAATACCTGGAAACTGAGCCATGCCATGGCTTCCGGGTGGTTGAGCTTCAGACCTCGCTGTAGGCGCCGTTCCGCCAACAACGCGGCGGTGACGATGAGGAGCTTGTCCTTTTCCTGGGGCGTCAGATGCATGCCTGGGGCTTCAGAGGCCTGCCGGGGCTTGGAAGGGGCCGGATAATGGAATCTTCCCACTTTTGCAGGCGAGCCGATCCTCGGCCAGCGGCTTTTCCTGAAATGGCCACACCCGGGGGGGCACGGGGGCTGCCAGGTTGCGCACCGCTCGGATCTGGGCCCAGATCCGGGTGAACCACCAGCGGGCCGCCGTGCTGGAAGGCCCCCGATACCGGGCCACCAGGCCTTGGTTGAGGGCTCCGCAGGCCATTTCCCCGGCCAGTCCCTCCCGCTCCAGGCGGCACAGCCCCACCAGGTGGGCCAGAACGGAGGCGGCCAGGGGGTGGGGGGCGGCCCAGACCAGGGAGCCCACCACCGGCTCCCCCCCCATGCCATGGGAACCTTCCAGGGCGTCGCCAGCCAGGGCCAGGCGATCCACAAACTCCCACTGGCCCCTGCGAAGAATCTCCAGGGAAGACCTCCAGCAACCCGTCCCCAGGTCTTCGCCTGCTGCGGTGCGGCCCAGCCGGACCACCTCCGCCCCGAGCCAACTGGCCCCGGGCGCCAGTTCCACGCGGGTGTGCTGTTCAAACAGCCCATCGGCGTAGAGCACCACCTCCTGGGGCAGCCACTCCAGGTCGGCTCCAGGCTCCAGCTGCACGTTTAGGGCCTGGCGGGCCCACTCCCCGGCGGGGCTGCGCCGGGAGCGCCCGATGGAGCCATAGACCTTCTGGGCGGCCACGCTGGTGACTAGGGCCCTGCTCCCCGCCCCCAGGTGGATGCCCACGTGGAGCTGGTCGCCGCCCACCAGGCCCCCTGCGGTGTGCAGCAAGGGCAGTTCGCAGCGGCCGTCGTCCTGGTGGGTGGCCCGCAGCAGCTTGAGGGGCGCCTCGGTGCCCCCCTGGAAATGGGTTCGATTCTGCTGGCTGTGGAAGTGGATCCAGGCCCGGCCTTGCCAGGCCGTGGGGCTGGGTTGGGATGGAAGGGCCAAGTGGCGGAGCACACTGAGAAGGCCGAGATGGCCACTGTGCCCGAGTGACGTCCGCCCTTCTCCCCCTGGTGCTCAATCGGCGCCTTGGGGTGGCCCCGCCAGCCCCATGCTCCGCCGCCCCCCTGCGCCTGTTGCTCAGCGCCGAGGAGCGCACCCGCTTGCGGGGCCATCGGCGCACCAGCTGCGGCCAAGACCTAATCCTGCAGCTCCCCCGGGGGGCGGCCCTGGAGCCGGGGGAATGGCTCGCCCAGGAGGATGGAGTGGCTCTCGTGCAGGTGGAGCCTGCTACTGAAGCGCTCTTGGTGGTGCGGGCTCGCAGCCCCCTGGAGCTCTTGCAGGCGGCCTATCACCTGGGCAATCGCCATGTGGCCCTGGAACTGGGGGCGGAAGAACTCCGCCTGCTGGCCGATCCAGTGCTGGAACAGCTCCTTCGGGGGCGGGGGCTGGCGGTGGCACGGGTGGAGGAGGCCTTTCGGCCCGAGAGCGGCGCCTACGGAAATGCCCCCCATTCCCATGGCCACCCCTAGCCCGCTGCCCCACTCCGATGCCCATGGGCGCCTCCGGCTTTATCAGCTGGTTTCGCCCGCCCTACCGGTGGGTGCCTTCAGCTATTCGGAGGGGCTGGAGGTGCTCAGCCAGGCCGGTCGCCTGCGGGGGGGGCAGGCGGTGGAAGGATGGATCTCCGCCGAGTTGGAGCGGGGGCTGGTGCCCCTGGAAGCGGCGGCCTTGCCCGAGTTGATGGGGGCCCTGACGGCCTGGCGGGAAGGTGGGGCCTCCCCCGCTGGCCTGTTGGCCCGGCAGCAGGTGCACGACCGGGATGGTTGGTTGCTGGCCCTGCGGGAGGCTCCGGAGGTGCGGGCCCAGCAACGGCAGATGGGGAGTTCCCTGCTGGGATTGCTGGCCGATCTGGGCTGGCCCCTCCCCCCGGCCCCCCAGGACGAGCCCCCGCAGGTGCTGGGCTGGCCAGGCGCCTGGGCCTGGGCGTTGGTGGCCCTGGCCATTCCCCCCCCAGAGGGCATCGAGGCCTACCTCTACAGCTGGGTGGCGAACCAGCTCAGTGCGGCGGTGCGCCTTGTTCCCCTTGGTCCCACGGAGGCCCAGCGCCTGCAGCTCCGCCTGGGGCCCCGGATCGCCGAGCGGGCCGCGGCTCTGGTGCAGGCCGGCCCTCAGGCTTGTTGGAGCGGCGGTGTGGGGGCTGGCCTGGCCCAGCTTCAGCACGGCGAGCTTTACTCTCGGCTGTTCCGCAGTTGAGCCCAGTTTTCAAGGGCCCTCTCTGGAAACGCCCTCTCTGGAAACAACGGCAGAATGAATGCAGTGTTGTTCGGAGCTTGAGGCCATCGCGAGCCGATTGCGGGTGGGGGTGGCCGGCCCGGTGGGGTCGGGCAAGACGGCCTTGTTGGAAGCCCTCTGCCGCCGCCTGCGGGAGCGCCTTCAGCTGGCGGTGGTCACCAACGACATCTACACCCAGGAGGATGCGGAGTTTCTAACCCGTGCGGGAGCCTTGCCCCCGGAGAGAATCCGGGGAGTGGAGACCGGAGGCTGTCCCCATACCGCCATACGGGAAGATTGCTCCATCAATCGCGCCGCCGTGGCGGAGTTGGAGGCGGCGTTCCCCGACCTCGATCTGGTGCTGGTGGAGAGCGGTGGCGACAACCTGGCCGCCAGCTTCAGCCCGGAGCTGGTGGATCTGTGCATTTATGTGATCGATGTGGCCGCCGGCGACAAGATCCCCCGAAAGGGGGGGCCAGGGATCACCCGGAGCGACCTTCTGGTGATCAACAAGATCGACCTGGCCCCCATGGTGGGGGCCTCCCTGGAGGTGATGGAGCGCGACACGGCCCGCATGCGCCCTGGGAGGCCATGGTGCTTTACCGATCTGCGCCATGGCACGGGGCTGGAGCAGGTGGAGGCCTTCCTGCTGCAGCAGCTTGCTTGACAGGGAGTGGGTGAGTTGTTGTGGTTTGGCGGAGCAAACGTGTTCAAATCCTCAGAAAAGACCGAACAGATCGCCAAACTGTGTTGCTTGTTACCAGGCGGTTGGCGGGGTGGTCGATAGGTTCCGCACGTCTCCTGCGAAAGCAGGTTTTCCGCGGTGAGCCCTTGATGGCTCTCCCAACATTCTCTTTCTGGAGCCTTTACATGAAGCCTCTGGCACAGCACTCCTCCGCAAGACGGTGGGTTAGTGGTGTCTCTGCTCTCAGCCTCACGCTTGCTCTTGCGGCTTGCGGTGGCGGGGGAGAAAAAACCGCCACCACGGGTGAAGCCGGCGGTGAAAAATTTGATGGCGAAGTGAAGGTTGGGATTCTTCACTCCCGCTCCGGCACCATGGCCATCTCTGAAAACACCGTGGCCGAGGCCGAGCTGATGGCCATCGATGAAATCAACAAGGCCGGTGGTGTGACGGTCGAAGGCAAGAAGCTCAAGATCGTTCCGGTCGAAGAGGATGGTGCTTCCGACTGGCCCACCTTTGCTGAAAAGGCTAAGAAACTGATTGATCAAGATCAGGTGGCTGTCGTATTCGGTGGCTGGACGTCCGCCAGCCGGAAGGCCATGCTGCCGGTGTTCGAGGCCAAGGATCACTTCCTCTTCTACCCGATTCAGTACGAGGGTCAGGAGTGCTCGAAGAACATCTTCTACACGGGTGCCACCCCCAATCAGCAGGCTGAGCCTGCAGTCTCCTGGTTGCTGAAGAACAAGGGTAAGGATTTCTTCCTGGTTGGTTCGGATTACGTCTATCCGCGTACCGCCAACACCATCATGAAGGAACAGCTCAAGGTTGAGGGCGGCAAGCTTGTCGGTGAGGATTATCTCCCCCTCGGCAACACGGAAGTGGCCCCGATTATTGCCAAGATCAAGAAAGCCCTGCCCAAGGGTGGCGTGATCGTCAACACCCTCAACGGCGATAGCAACGTAGCCTTCTTCAAACAGCTCAAGGCCGCCGGCATCACCCCCGCCAACGGCTACGCGATCATGAGCTTCTCGATCGCTGAGGAAGAGGTAGCCGCCATCGGTCCCGAATATCTCGAGGGCACCTACGCGGCTTGGAACTTCTTCCAGAGCCTCGACACCCCAGCCTCTAAGAAGTTCACGGAAGACTTCAAGGCCAAGTACGGCGCACAACGGGTCACCAATGACCCTGCTGAATCCGCCTACAACATGGTGTACCTCTGGAAGGCTGGCGCTGAGAAAGCCAACAGCGTCGACGACAACAAGGTGCGGGAAGCTCTGATCGGCGTCACCTTCGATGCGCCCCAAGGCCCGATCGAAGTGCAACCCAACCATCACACCACGGAACTGGTGATGATCGGTGAAGTGCAGAAGGATGGCATGTTCAAGATTATCGAGAACAAGGGGGTCCTCAAGCCGATTGCCTGGAATCAGTTCGTTCCGGAAACCAAGGGATACACCTGTGATTGGACGCAAAAGCGTCCAGACGCTGGCAAGTTCAAGATGTGATTCGCGGCCTGGCCTTCTGAAGGCTTGATCTGCGAAAGGGGGGGCAGATGTCCCCCCTTTGTTTTTGAGACATCCCTTTCTTGTCCCCTTGGGGGACGCCTATGACAGCTCTTTTCGACACCCTCTTCAACGGCCTGGCCATCGGCTCCGTGCTGATGATTGCGGCTCTGGGCCTGGCTGTGGTTTTCGGCCTGATGGGCGTTATTAACATGGCCCATGGCGAGTTGATGATGCTGGGGGCTTACACCACCTTCGTGGTGCAGAACCTTCTCAAGAACGGCCCCCTCTCTGGACTGTTCCCGATTTACATCCTGATCGCTATTCCCCTGGCTTTTCTTGTCAGCGGCCTGGCGGGCCTCCTGCTGGAGCGAACGGTAATCCGCAGGCTCTATGGCCGGCCCCTGGAAACCCTGCTCGCCACCTGGGGCGTGAGCCTCATTCTCCAGCAGTTTGTCCGCTCGGTGTCCACGGCTTTTTTCCTGGGGCTGCTGCTGGCGGTGGCCCTGGGTCTGCTGATCCCCCGCCTCACCCCGCCCGCCTGGTGGGAGCGGCGCCAAGCGCCCCTGCTGCGTGTGCTGGCCTGGGTGCTCTCAGGTGGCCTGGGAATTGCCTTGGCCCAGGCCCTGGGCGCCGTGCGTGCCCTCAAGCTTCCCTGGTTCAGCGCACGCAACATCGATGTCACCGCCCCCCAGTGGCTCCGAGGGGCCATCGATTTCGGCGGGGTCACCATGCCTGTGGGGCGGCTGTTCATCATTGCCCTCACGGCCATTGCCCTGCTAGCTGTGAACTGGTTTTTGCAGAAAAGTGTCTGGGGCTTGCGCATCCGGGCAGTCACCCAGAATCGCTCCATGAGCAGCGCCCTCGGCATTCCCACCGAACGGGTGGATGCCCTTACCTTCTTGGTGGGATCAGGACTGGCCGGCGTGGCAGGGGTGGCCGTTACTCTTCTGGGCTCCGTGGGGCCCAACCTGGGTGGCAACTACATCGTCGACTGCTTCATGGTGGTGGTGCTCGGCGGGGTGGGCAAACTCCTGGGCACCATCGTGGCGGCCCTGGGCATTGGCATCCTCAGCTACGTCATTGGCTCGGGCTCCCTGCTGATGCTGTGGCCGGGAATGCCCGCGGCCCTCAATGAGTTGATCACCTTCTTCGCTACCACCTCCATGGCGAAGGTGATGGTGTTCATCCTGATCGTGGTGTTCCTCCAGTTCCGACCCGCAGGCCTGTTCCCCCAAAAGGGACGCCTGGTGGAGGGCTGAGCCATGACCGTTGCTTCCGGTTTCAAGCGTTGGTGGCCCTGGGTGGCGATTGTGGCTGCCGCTCTGATCCTTCCATTCGTGTTGCCCCCCTTCCGGCTCAACCTGCTGGGCCGTTTCCTCTCCCTAGGCATCGTGGCCCTAGGAGTGGATTTGATCTGGGGCTATACGGGCTTGTTGAGCCTGGGTCAGGGCATTTTCTTCGCCCTAGGCGGTTATGCCCTGGGTATGCATTTGCAGCTGAGTTCCCTGGAGCCCGGGCAGCTGCCTGAATTTTTCGGTCTTTATGGGGTGAAGGAGCTACCCCCCTTTTGGCAACCCTTCACCTCGCCCTTGTTCACCTTTTTCGCCATCTGGGTGATTCCAGCCTTGGTGGCTGGGTTGCTGGGCTTTCTCGTCTTCCGTAACCGCATCAAGGGGGTCTATTTCTCGATCCTCACCCAGGCGGCACTGCTGGTGTTCTTCAACTTTTTCAACGGCCAGCAGAAGCTGATCAATGGCACCAACGGCCTCAAGACCGACACGGCCCGCTTCTTCGGCCAGCTGGTGGGATCAGATTCCAGCCAACGCCTGCTCTTCTGGCTCACCGTGCTGCTGGTGATCGGTGCCTGGTTTCTCTGCCGCTGGCTCACCTCCGGACGCTTTGGTGATGCCCTGATCGCCATCCGCGACGATGAACCGCGCATGCGCTTCACGGGCTACAACCCCACGGCTTACAAAACCCTTGTGTTTACCGTGGCCGGGGCCCTGGCCGGCATCAGCGGCGCTCTTTACACCGTTCAATCCGGCATCGTCTCGCCCCAGTTCATGTCGGTGGCCTTCTCCATTGAGATGGTGATCTGGGTGGCGGTTGGGGGTAGGGGAACCCTTCTGGGGGCGATTTTTGGTGCCGTGTTAATCAACTATGCCAAGAGCTTGATCAGCGAGGCCCTCCCGGAAACCTGGCTGTTCATTCAGGGGGCCCTCTTTCTCCTGGTGGTCACCGTGCTGCCCGACGGCATCGTGGGCTGGTGGCGCAAGGGTGGGCCACGCCAGCTCCAGTCCTTGGTGGGCTGGCCTCCAATGGCCACCACCTATCCCTCCTTGGATCTGGATCCGGAGGTGCAGTCTGAGCGCACCAGCCTCCAATCCCCTTCTGATCGCAGAGGTGAGCCATGACATCCTCTTCCCCTTCTCCTGCGGCCACAACCGATCCCCTGCTGGAGTTGCGCGGCGTCACTGTGAGTTTCGATGGGTTTCTGGCCCTCAACGATCTCAACCTGGTGCTGCAGCCCGGTGAGCTGCGCGCCGTGATCGGCCCCAATGGGGCCGGCAAAACCACTTTCCTCGATGTGATCACTGGGAAGGTCCAACCCACCAAGGGCAGTGTGTGGTTCCGTGGTCGCCCCCTAGTGGGGATCACGGAGCATCGCATCGCCCGCCTGGGGATTGGTCGCAAGTTCCAGACCCCTCGCGTTTATCAGAACCTCACCACGCGCCGGAATCTGGAGTTGGCGGTGAGCCGTAATGCCTCGCCATTCTCCCTGCTGTTCAGCTCCCTCGACCAGGAGAGCCGGCACCGGGTGCAACACCTGCTGGAGGTGGTGGGCCTGGGGCCCCAGGCCGGCCTTCTGGCCGGAGGCCTCTCCCATGGTCAGAAGCAATGGCTGGAAATCGCCATGCTGGTGGCTCAGAGCCCGGAACTCCTTCTGGTGGACGAACCGGTGGCCGGTCTGACTGATGAGGAGACGGAGCGCACCGCTGCCCTACTCAAGGATCTCAGCGGTCGGCACACCGTGCTTGTGATTGAGCACGACATGGACTTCATCCGCGATCTCCAGGCTCCGGTGACCGTGCTGCACGAAGGCCACGTGCTCTGCGAAGGCCCGATGGACACGGTGCAGAACGATCCAAAGGTGATCGAGGTTTATCTGGGCCGAGAGGAGGAGTGATGATGCATCGGCCCATCTCCAGGGTTCTGCCCGAGCCCCCCACTCCTGATCCGCCCACTCCCTGCCTGTGATGACCCGCACTCCCCTTCCCACCGCCCCTGGTTCCCCATCGGCGAGCGCTACCGATGTGCTGGAGGTGCGCGATCTGAATGTGTACTACGGAGAGAGCCACATCCTGCGCAATGTGGATCTCACGGTGGGTGCCGGCCAGATGGTGTGCCTTATCGGGCGGAATGGGGTGGGAAAAACCACTCTCCTCAAGACCGTGGTGGGGTTGTTGCATCAGCGCTCGGGCACGGTGGAGCTGGGCGGTGAGGAGGTGTCAGCCCTGCCTCCTTACCGCAGGGCCCGGGCGGGGATCGGCTATGTGCCCCAGGGCCGGGAGATCATCCCCCAGCTCACGGTGCGGGAAAACCTGTTGTTGGGCCATGAATCCCTTCCCGGCGGGCTGGCCCGCAATCGCCACATCGATCCGGTGGTGTTTGAGCTTTTCCCCATCCTTGAAACCTTCCTGAACCGCTCGGGGGGGGATCTGTCCGGGGGCCAGCAGCAGCAATTGGCCATCGCCCGGGCCTTGTTGGGCAAGCCCAGGCTGCTCCTACTCGATGAGCCCACGGAAGGCATTCAGCCATCAGTGGTGCTCGACATCGAGCGGGCTGTGAGGCGCATCATTGCCACCACTGGCATCAGCGTGCTGCTGGTGGAGCAACATCTGCATTTCGTGCGGCAAGCCGATTGGTATTACGCCATGCAAAAAGGTGGCGTGGTGGCCAGCGGGCCCACGGGAGAGCTGAGCAAGGAAGTGATCGATCGCTTCCTGAGTGTCTAGCCCGCTGCTAGAGCTGGGTTGGTTCGTCCGTTTCCCATGTTCCGCATTTCCGCCTTGCTTCCGATGGCCTGTGCCTCCCTGGCGGCCAGCACCCTGGCGCAGCCGGCGATGGTGTGGGCCCAAACCTGTCAATTCCTGGCACCGGTGGGCGGCAATGGCACCACGCCCATCGTCACCAAAACCATCAGTCCAGGGAATCCCCTGGGCCGTCCCAACTGGAATACGGATTTCTTCGTCACCCGTCCCTATAGCTCCTACAAGCTGTTTTTCACCGCGGATTCCTCCGTATCCGCCACCTATCCGGTTCAGGCCTATCTGAAATTCACCGATGGCTCCAGCCTGCGGGTTTTCAACGACAACATCACCCCGAAACCGGGCACTGGTGGGGGCATTGTGGTGCCCGTAGTGCCTGGCAAGGAGGTGAGTCAGGTGAACATCAAGGTGGGAGCCAGCAGCAACATGGCGGCCA
>JBBARZ010000048.1:0-15953 GCA_040399505.1 Cyanobium sp. | reverse complement strand
GGTGGTGCCCTGCGGCAAGGAGGAAGACCTGGTGGTGGGGAGCAGCACGGGCCGGCTGTTGCGGCTGGAGGTGAACGACAGCAACCTGCCGGTGCTGGGGCGAGCCGCCCAGGGCCCCCAGCTGATGCGCCTGCTCCCCGGGGAACAAGTGGTGGGAGCCGCCTGCGTGGCCAAGGATGGGGAGGTGTTGCTGGCCAGCCGGCTGGGGCAACTCAAGAAACTGCAGGTGGCCAGCCTGCGGCTGTGCCAGCGGGGGGATCTGGGTCAGATCGGGCTCCGGTTCCTGCAACGCTCCGACCAACTGGTGGACCTGAAGGGGGCAAACAACGCGTTAGTGGGGGTGCGGCTGGAAGGAAGCGAGGGGCGCCATCTGCGCTGGGGTGTGAACGCGCTAGCCAGCGAGGACACCAGCACTTCGGGTCTCCTGCTCCCTCTGCGGCCAGGGGAGGAGGTTCTCGAACTAGTGCCCTTGGTGAAAAACTGATGGGCCGCGTTCTGCTCCCCGTCCTGTTGACCCGCCGAAACGTTCTAGTCCTCACGGGGGCCTCTCTCCTTGGAGGGTTGGTGTTGACTCTTTCTCCTGAGCTCGGTTTCTCCCGCAGTGGTGGCAACGCTCCGGCACCGGCACTGGCCGCACCCAAAACGAGCTCTGCTCTGGCCCTGATGCCGACGGATGCGGATTTGCCCCGCAGTGGCGACGGACGGCACTACCCACTTCTCCCGAGCGATAGCAAGGAGCTGGCGGCCCTACTGGCAGCGCTGGAAGAAGCCATTCGCAACCCGAACACCCGTGAGGCAGATCTGCCACGGCTGGCTCACCAGCAACAGGTGATCTACCGGGTGCTGTCTCACCGCCGTCTGCTAGCGGATCAGGTGCGGGCTGCCCTTCCCCCGCGCTGGCACCCAGTCTTCGACCACCACGTAGGAGCGCGGCGAGAATTTCTGGCCATGCACCGGGGCCAGAGAAGTTTGACCCTACCCAGCTGGCGGATCATCCCTCCCAAGCCGGCGGAACAACTCCTGGCCTACTACCGAGAGGCGGCCGCGGCCACTGGCATCCCCTGGGAGGTGCTGGCGGCGGTGAATCTGGTGGAGACGGGCATGGGCCGAGTGGATGGCATCTCCGTAGCCGGCGCCCAGGGACCCATGCAATTTCTCCCCTCCACCTGGGCGCAAGCGGGGATCGGCAAAGGCAACATCCGCGATCCCCAGGATGCCATCGGCGCTGCCGCTCGCTATCTGGTGCGCCGGGGCGGACCGGCCAACCTCAAGAAAGCCTTGTGGGGTTACAACAACAGCGATCACTACGGCAAGGCCGTGCTGCACTACGCGGCACTGATGAAGGAGGATCCCTCGGCCTTCCGTGGGCTCTATCACTGGGAGGTGCACTTTGCCTCCGGGGCGGGCGACCTCTGGCTTCCCGTGGGCTACCTGCAACCCACACCCATCTCGGTCGCTGCCTACCTCAAAACCCACCCAGCCAGCGCGCCCCCACCGGGCTCCTCGGGATACTGAACCATGACTGCCTTCCGCCGGTCGTTCGGAACCCTGACCTGGGGCCTGCTTGCCGCATCCCTCGCGTTCGGGCAGGGACGAGGTGGAGCGTCCCCCCTCGCGAACTCGGCGCCTCCCCCCATCCCCCTGCAGGTGCCTGCCGGCCAGACCCTGCTGTTGGAAGCCACGGCCCGCAAGGATCACGGGCCCCTGGCCCAGTGGTTTGAAACCCAAAGCAACCTGGCCTACTGCGGCGTGGCAAGTGCCGTCATGGCGCTCAACAGCCTGGCCATCCCGGCCCCGGCAGCGCCGGGCTATGGCCCCTACCGCTTCTGGACTCAGATCACGGCCTTCTCCATCCCGGGAAGCGGGGGCTTCGTGAAACCGGAGGTAGTGGCCCGGGAGGGGATGACCCTGGCCCAGCTCCAGGGCTGGCTGGCCCAGCGACCGGATCTAGTGGTGGAGCGGTTCCACGGGGATCAGCTGAGCCTTCCCCAGTGGCGAACGCTCCTGCAACGCTCCCTGAACGATCCGGAGGATCGGCTGCTGGTGAACTACCAGCGCTCCGCTCTAGGCCAAACCGGCGGGGGGCACATCTCTCCTCTGGCGGCCTATGACGCTGCCAGCGACAGGGTGTTGATCCTGGATGTGGCGCGCTACCGCTATCCGGCGGTGTGGGTGCGTGCCGAGGACATCTGGCAGGCCATGCGCTCGGTGGACAACAGCTCCGGGCGCAGCAGGGGGCTGGTGCGGATTCGGCGCCGCTAGATCCTTCCCTAGGGGCGAACGGCCAGACCCGCGGGTTCGAGCATGAGCTTGCTGCGCTTCATCTGCTCATCCATCTCAATTGGATAGAGCCCATCGAAACAGGCTGTGCAGAAATGGGAGGACTCGGTATGGGCCGCCTCCACCATGCCCTCCTTGCTGAGATAGGCAAGGGAATCCACCCCGAGGTGGTGCTCAATCTCCGCCAGGCTGAGGCGAGCCGCAATGAGGTGATCCTGGGTGTCGGTGTCGATCCCATAAAAACAGGGGTGGGTGACAGCCGGGGAGCTGATGCGCATGTGCACCTCCGTGGCGCCCGCATCCCGAAGGGCTTGCACAAGCTTGCGACTGGTGGTGCCCCGCACGATCGAGTCATCGATCACCACCACCCGCTTACCGGAGAGCACATCGGGGAGGGGGTTGAGCTTCACCCGGATTCCCGCTTCCCGCATGGCCTGGGTGGGCTGGATGAAGGTACGCCCCACGTAGCGATTTTTGATCAAGCCATCGCCAAAAGGAATGCCGCTCACCTGGGAGAAGCCAATAGCGGCGGGGATACCCGAATCCGGCACACCGATCACGATATCGGCCTCTACGGGAGCTTCCTTGGCCAGCACCTCCCCGATGCGCACCCGATAGCTGTAGAGCGATTCACCAAAAAACCTGCTGTCGGGCCGGGCGAAATAGATCATCTCGAACACGCAGAGCTTGGGCGGTTGCTCCTGCCAGCGCTGGCGATCGGGAATGGGATCACCGGGACGGAAGTGCACCAGCTCGCCGGGTTGCACGTCGTCGGTGTAGGTGGCGCCGATGATGTCGAGGCCGCAGGTTTCACTGCAAGCCACCCAGCGGCCCAGCTCCAAATCCCCCAACTGGCCGAACACCAGGGGGCGGATGCCGTAGCCATCCCTCAGGGCAAAGAGCCCCTCCGGCGTACCGATCAACAGGCTGAAGGCCCCCCGGCAGCGGCCGGCGGCGGTGCGGATGGCCTGACTCCACCCCATACCCCCATCCACGGCTTGCTGGAGGGCAAAGGCGATGAGCTCGGAATCGGTGGTGGAGGTGAATTCCTCGGAGAGGTGATCCAGGGCCAAACGGAGCTCGCCCGCATTCACCAAGTTGCCGTTGTGGGCCAGGGCGAAGGCCCCCAAACGGGTGGTGAGCACCACGGGCTGGGCGTTGCACACCTTGCTGCTGCCGGTGGTGGAATAGCGGTTGTGGCCGATCGCCAGATCGCCGGGCATGCGATCGAGCACCTGCTGGTCGAACACCTGGCTCACCAGGCCCATGTCCTTGTGGAGGCGCACCCGGTTGCCGTCGAAGACGGCGATGCCCGCCGATTCCTGGCCCCGATGCTGGAGGGCATAGAGGCCGAAATAGGTGAGGTTGGACACGGGCTGGCCGGGGGCCAACACGGCAAACACCCCACAAGCTTCCTCCGGCTTGTCCGGCCGATCGGTGGACTGCTGGGAAGACGTCAGGGGACCAGGGAAGCCGTTACGGATCGTCATCTTGGCGCATCACCGATCAGGAGGAAGGCCGGCCCCCCGCATGCGCCTGGGAATGGCCTGCTCATAGGCCTGGTGCATCTGGGCCACGGGCAGATGCACCAACACCGTCTCCCCCTGGCGCACCACCAGCTCGGCGGAGGAGCCCACCCAACCCAAAGCCATGGCAGGCGGGGGAGCTTCCCCGGACACGCCCTGCGCCAATAGGGCTTGCCAGGCCTCCTCCCGCTCCGGCGGGACACTCACCAACACCCGGGCTCCCCCTTCGCCAAAGAGCAGGCGATCCCAGCGCTCGGCGGTGGAAGGCAAGGACATCTGGGCCCCGAGACCGGAGGCGATGCAGGCCTCCGCCAGAGCCACCGCCAAGCCACCATCGCTGAGGTCGTGGGCGGAGGCCACCAGATTGGCCTGGATGGCCTGGCGCAGGAAGGCTTGCACGCGCCTCTCCAGATCCAGATCCACCCGAGGCGGCCGGCCGCTGAGGAGCCCATGGATCACCCCTTGGTAGCTGCTGCCTGCCAGCCCCACCCGATCCTCCTCGGGCTCACCCAGGGGCACGCCCAGAAGCCAGATCCGATGGCCGGCCTCGCGCCAGGCCAGGCCCCGCACGTGGGCCAGGTTTTCCACCAGACCCACCATTCCCACCACGGGGGTGGGGTGGATGGGCTGGAGGGAGCCATCGGGCAAGCGGGTTTCGTTGTAGAGCGAGACATTGCCCCCGGTAACGGGGGTGGCCAGGGCGGTGCAGGCCTCCGCCAGGCCCCGGCAAGCCATGGCCAGTTGCCAGTAGCCGGTTGGGGTTTCCGGGGAAGGAAAGTTGAGGTTGTCTGTGACGGCGAGAGGTTCGGCGCCCACACAGCTGAGGTTGCGGGCGGCTTCCGCCACGGCCGCCATGCCGCCCCGCTCCGGATCGAGGGCCACCCAGCGGTTGGGGCAATCCACAACGGCTGCCACGGCTCGCTGGGTGGGGGCGAGGGAGCCGGGCCCCTGCTGGGGGCGGAGGCGCACCACGGCCGCATCGGCGCCGCCGGGGGGCACCACGGTGTTGGCCTGCACCTGGTGGTCGTACTGGCGCCACACCCAGCGCTTGCTGGCGATGGTGGGGTCGTCGAGGAGGCGCAGGAGCACATCCCCCCAGGGCAGGCGCCCATCACCGAGAGCCACACCTACCGCCGTGGCGTCCGGGAGATCGGATTCGCGCCAACGCCAAAGCGCCTGGATCTCGGCCGGGGGTTCGGCCAGCAGGGCATGGTGGTTGATCGGGGTGTCCTCCGCCAGGGCGCTCGCGGGCACCTCGGCGGCCACCAGCCCCCGATGCAGCACTCGCACCACGTTGTCCTGCAGCACCTGACCCACCACGGCCGCCTGCAGCCCCCAGCGGGTGAAGCGGGCCATCAGCTCCTCCTCGCGGCCAGGCTTCACCACGAAGAGCATGCGTTCCTGGGATTCGGAGAGCAGGTAGTCGTAGGCCGTCATGCCGCTCTCCCGGGCCGGCACCCGGTCGAGATCCAGCTCAATCCCCAGGCCCCCCTTGGCCGCCATCTCCGAGCAGCTGCAGGTGAGGCCCGCCGCTCCCATGTCCTGGGCGGCCACCACCGCGCCGCTGTGGAAAGCCTCTAGGCAAGCTTCGATCAGGCCCTTTTCCAGGAAGGGATCGCCCACCTGCACGGCGGGGCGGTCGTCGAGGGAGGCCTCGCTGAGTTCGGCACTGGCGAAGCTGGCCCCCCCCATGCCATCCCGTCCGGTGGTGGAGCCGACGTAGATCACGGGGTAACCCACACCATCAGCGCCCGCTTTCACGATGGTGTCCGTTTCCATCAGGCCCAGGGCCATGGCGTTCACCAACGGGTTGCCGGAGTAGCTGGAATCGAAGGCCACCTCCCCCCCCACGGTGGGCACCCCAACGCAATTGCCGTAGTGGGCGATGCCCGCCACCACCCCTTCCATCAGCCCAACGTTGCGGTCGTCCTCAAGGGGACCGAAGCGCAGGGCATTGAGCAGGGCGATGGGCCGGGCCCCCATGGTGAAGATGTCGCGCAGGATGCCTCCCACTCCTGTGGCCGCTCCCTGGAAGGGCTCCACGGCGGAGGGGTGGTTGTGGCTCTCGATCTTGAAGGCCAGCTGCTGCCCTTCCCCCAGATCCACCACGCCCGCGTTTTCACCGGGCCCCACCAGGATGCGGGGGCCGCTGGTGGGGAACTGGCCCAGGAGCGGCCTGGAATTGCGGTAGCAGCAGTGCTCCGACCACATCACCCCAAACATGCCCAGTTCGGCTCGATTGGGGGCCCGCCCCAGGCGCCGACAGATCTCCTCGTAATCGGCGCAGCTGAGATTTTCTTTGCGCAGGGCCTCGCTCAGGGCCTCCTGCACCGCGTCGGCGGGTGGCACCACCACGATGGGATCTCCTTGCTCAGGCTCTAATCCATCCAGTCTCCCACCTGGTGCAGGGCTCACACCCAGGGGTCATCCACGTCGGATGGCGGGCGGCGTCGGGGCTCTCGGTAGAGGGGTTGGCGGGACGGGGCGTCCTCGGGCCAATCGTCCAGGGGATCCACAACCCCATCGAACGAACGGGGGCGCTCCTGGCGGGGCTGGGCTTCCCAGGGGGGCTCCTCCAACCAGCCCTCCAGTCGATCCTCCAGCACGCCACCGGCCTCCTGAAAGCGCTCTTTAAGCCGACTGGTCTCCTGCCCCATTTGGTCGCGCCAGCGCCTGGAGCGGCGCAGCAGATCCTGCCGCAGGCTGGCCCGGGCGAGGGGCAGATCATCCAGCTCCTGGAGGGCCGTGAACACTTGGCCGCTCTGCTGATCCACGATGCGATCCGGGCTGAGGCGCCAGCGGCTGGTGCCTGGAAGGCGGGGATCGGTGCGGGCGACGAGGTAGTGGGCGATGCGTCCGGTGCGGAGGTCTATCGCGGCATCCGCCACCTTGCCGAGGGGTTGTCCGCCCGCCCCCAGGAGCTGGGCATCCAGCAGGGTGGGCAGGCATTGCACCGTAGCTGCATCGCTTTCGGCGGGCTCGCCCTTCACGAACACCTCCTGATCGCTGAGGCCCCGCAGTTGATCCAGTCGCCAGACCAGACGGCGCTGCTGGAGGGCGGACGGTTTGCTCACCCAGCCCAGCAGCCGATGGACGGGGGGATGCATCCACGCCATCTGGCCGGGCCCGTGGTCGAGGCCCTGATCACAGCGCACCCGTCGGCGCAGGAGATCAGTGAGCAGCAGCTGGTCGGGGAGGGCCAAGGCCTTTAGGTGCGGATCTGCACGGGCATCACCAGATAGGTGTAGTCGCTCTGGGTGCCCGCAGGGGAGAGCACGGCCGGGGTGGTGGGGGCATTGCACTGCAGGCGCACCCGGTCGGTGCCGGTGGCCTTGAGGCCTTCCAAGAGGTAGCGCACGTTGAAGGCGATCTCGATCGGCTCCCCCTCCAGCTCGGCGGGCAGCTGCTCCGAGCCGCTGCCCACGTCCTGGGCGTCGACGCTGATGGTGATCAGGCCACGGGCGGGATCCAGGGCCATCTTCACCACGTTGTTGTGCTGATCCGCGAGCACGGCGACGCGCTCCAGGGAGGCGGTGAAGGCCCGACGATCGAGGGTGATGGAGCGACTGAAGCTGGCAGGGATCAGCTGGCGGTAGTTGGGGTAGGTGCCCTCCAGGCTGCGGGTGGTGAGCACCTGATCGGCCCAGAGGAGCACCACCTGGCCCCGATCGCAGAAGAGGCTGAGGGGATCGGCGGAGGGCCGGCCGGTGAGGAGCCGTTCCAGTTCCCGGAGGGAGCGGGCCGGCACGGTGACGGAAAAGGGCTCGCCGGTGGCGGCCTCAGCAGCCTCCGACTGGAGGTGGGGAAGGCGAAGCACGGCAAGGCGATGGCCATCGGTGGCAGCACACTCCAGGCCCTCCCCATCCAGGGTCAAATGCACCCCCGTCAGGAGCTGTTTCGATTCATCGCCACTGCTGGCGAAGAGGGTGGCCCGCAACCCCTGCACGAGGGCGTTGGGGTCGAGCTGAATCGGCGTGCCGGTCTGCACCAAAGGCAGATCGGGGAAGTCGTCCGCACTCATGCCCCGCATTTGGTAGGAGCCGGAGAGGCTGGTGAGTTCCACCTGCTCCTGCCCTTCCTCGCAGCTGAGCGTGATGGGGCTATCGGCCGAGAAGCGGGAAATGATGTCGCCAAAGAGGCGGGCCGGCAGGGTCAACGCCCCGCTGGTTTCCACGCTGGCGGGGAAGGTGGTCTGAATACCGAGATGGAGATCAAAGCCCGTCAGGCTGATGCGATTGGTGGCGGCATCGGCGGTGAGCAGCACATTGGCGAGCACCGGATGGGTGGGACGGGACGCAACGGCACGGCTCACCAGCTGGAGGCTGGCGCTGAGTTCGGCCTGGGAGCAAACCAGCTTCATGGGGGCACGGATCAGCCGCCATACGGTTTCACACCATGGGGCCATGCGCAACCAGGTCTTTGCTCTTCAGCTGTTCAAGAAAGAATTTTTTTTAAAGAACACAAATCCGTCGTAGTAGAGCCTGGGGAAACGGTGGAAAAGCTTGGCTTGGTAGGCCCAGCCTGAGTGTGAGCTCTGGTGTGCTGCGGAATGGCAGAAGCGAAATGGGCAAAACGGGCTGATTTCCTCCGTTTCCAAAGCCTGCGGAAAAAAGTGGACGCTCCGGGCTCGCTCTCTGAGCTCCTGATCCCCCAGGCTTGGGAGCGAATCTCCCCATGTTTTCCTTGGCCAGTTGGTGGGGTGGCAGGGCTTAGAAACCCATCACCTTGGCCACCAAGGCCGTGTCCGGGTCGAGGCCGGTGTGGAAGCGGGAATCGTTGTGTTCAATGGCCGTGGTGGGATCCTTTAGCCCATTACCGGTGAGGACACACACCACCGTGCTGCCTGCGGGCACTTCATCCTTGCGCTTCAGGAGCCCCGCCACAGAGGCAGCGCTGGCCGGCTCGCAGAACACTCCTTCACCGCTGCCGAGCAGTTTGTAGGCCTCCAGAATTTCCCCATCCGTCACGGCCATGAAGGCCCCCTTGCTGTCTTGCTGAGCCCGTAGAGCGTTGTCCTTGTTCACGGGATTGCCAATGCGGATGGCCGTGGCGATCGTGTCGGGTTGGTCGACCGTATGGCCCAGCACTAGGGGGGCGGCACCTGCGGCTTGAAAGCCCATCATGCGTGGGAGCTTTTGGCTCAGGCCGGCCTCTTTGTATTCCTTGAAGCCCATCCAATAGGCACTGATGTTGCCGGCGTTGCCAACAGGAATGCAAAGCCAGTCGGGGGCTTCTCCAAGGGCATCCACCACCTCGAAGGCAGCGGTTTTCTGGCCCTGCAGGCGATAGGGATTGAGGGAATTCACCAGGGTGACCGGGTAGTGATCCGCCACCTCCCGCACGATGGCCAGGGCGCGATCGAAGTTGCCCTTCACCGCCAGCACCTCCGCCCCGTAGAGAAGGGCTTGGGCCAGTTTGCCCTGGGCCACGTAGCCATCGGGAATCAGCACGAAGGCGCGCATGCCCCCCCGGCGGGCATAGGCCGCGGCCGCTGCGGAGGTGTTGCCGGTGCTGGCGCAGATCACGGCCTCGGAGCCCTCTTCCCTGGCCTTGCTGATCGCCATGGTCATCCCCCGGTCTTTGAAGGAGCCGGTGGGGTTGAGGCCGTCATATTTGAGGTGCACCCGCACCCCCCGGCCGATCAGTTTCTCCAGGCTGGGGGCGGGGATCAGGGGGGTGGCTCCTTCCCGCAGGGTGATCACAGGTGTGGCGGCCGTCACGGGCAGCCAGGAGCGGTAGGCCTCGATCAGCCCAGGCCAATCCTGCATCGTGGGGCGCTGTCCCAGGCGACGCAAGGCTTGGAGCAGGGGCACGGGGCAGAAGGGCGTGACAACCGAATCTAAGCGGCTGGCTGTCTTCAGGACCCTTTTGCGGGCGCTTTGCTGCCTTCTCCACTTCCCCGCAGACCGTCGAGGGGGGATTCCGAGAAAAACCGCATCAGGTCACTGATGGAGTTGGCCTTCTTCGCCAGGCTGAGAAGGGCCGGCACATTCACAGCCATTTCCTGGGTGGGATAGGCCTTGAGGAAACCAAGGGCGTTGAGTTGGCCGTCTCCCTCGGCGATGCCCAGCACCACGGCGGCCCGGAGGGCGGGAATCCCATTTTCCCGTGACCGAGTGGGGTGCACGATCACCGCCACGCGGTCGAGCACAGCCTCCCCGATGCGGGTGTTGAGCAACCGGCTAACGAGGGGCACAGGAAGGCTCACCTTTTCATTCAGCAGCTTGCCCATCGTTTTGGGGTTTTGTTTGGCAAGCCGTAAGAGATCGCCCAGCAGGCCACTGCCTTGGCCCGTGCTGGCCAGGGTTTCAAACTCGCTGATCGGGATGGAACGGCGGAAGGCGCCACTGACGAGGACCACCCTTTCCGCGGCATGCATCGTGGTGGGGGCGCAGCAAAGGCCGAGGGCCAGGACGGAGGCCAGCACCCTGGTGGTGTGAGGACGGATCTGTTGGATCTGTGGCCTCTTCATGGGCTCCTGAGTTCTCTGTTCCTGTTTCAAAATTTAGAGGTGCTCCCTAAGCGGTTTTCCCCCGTCCCGCCAGCTTTCAGGCTGGAGTGACTAGCACGTCGCGCAACAGGCGCACCACACCTCGTTCCGCCAATCCCCGGGCCACTTCCGCCCCCATGCGGCGCAGATCCGGCTGCCCCAGGATTCGGGGCAGCCGGGCGAGGAGCATGCGGGGTTCGAAGCCTGGCAGGTCTTGGAGGATGGCCGTGAGTTGTTGCACGAGGTCCAGGTCGAGTAGGGGCCGGGCATCCAGGGCCTCCGCGCTCTGCTGACGTTCCCGCAGGCCCGGGGGCAGCATGCGGCCGGGCAGGCGCCGGCCGATGCGCAAGGTCATGCGCCAAGCCAGGTGGTCCATCCGTTCCACCATGGCGTCCACCAATTGACGCCGCAGCATTCCGCCGCCGGGGGAAAAGAGGAAGTCGATCACCTGATCCAGCAAACCCTCCACATCCAACTGGTCTTGCAGGGCAGCGCTGCTCACCAAAGCTTCTAACCGCTGCCAGCGGAATTCATCACCATCGAAGAGCATTTCCCGCAGGCTCTGGCGCAGTTGGGGATCGGGATCCTCCATGAGGCGGCGCGCAAAATAGGGATAGGCCGCACCCAGAATCTTGAAATCGGGATCCACGCTCAGGGCGATCCCCTCCAGGGTGACCAAAGAGCGAATAATGAGGGCGTAGTAGGGTGGAACACGAAACGGGAAGCGATACATCACGCCGGAAAGATCATCCGTAACGGCCTTGAAATCCATCCGGCTAACGCCCATCTCCAGGGCCTGGCCAAACACCCCTTCAAAGGCAGGCACAATCGGAGATAGATCCACTTCTTCGCTGAGAAAACCGAGGCTCACAAAATCCTTGGAGAGTGAAGTGAAATCCCGATTCACCAGATGCACTACGGCTTGAATCAGCCCTGTGCGAGCCTCCCGGGTGACCGTGCTCATCATGCCGAAATCCAAATAGGCCAAGCGGCCATCAGAGAGTGCCAGCAGGTTGCCGGGATGGGGATCTGCGTGGAAGAAGCCATGTTCAAGCAGCTGCTGCAAGCTGCAATTCACCCCAATGTTCACCATCTCATCGGGATCAACCCCAATGGCTTTGACGGCTTCAAGATTGGTGAGTTTCACCCCATCAATCCATTCCATTGTGAGCACACGCCGGCTGGTGGCTTCGAGATAGATCTGTGGAACAGCAATAGCTTGATTATGGCTATGAAGTTGTTTAAATTTCTCCGCATTCGCCGCTTCATTTAGATAATCCATCTCTTCAAACACTCTGGTGCCGAGTTCGTCGATCAAGCCCACCAGGTCGCTGCGGATGAGGCCCACATTTTTGTTCATCCAGCTGGCGATGTTGCGCACGATGTAGAGATCGAGGGTGATCTGCTCCCGCAGCCCCGGTCGTTGCACTTTCACCGCCACCTTTTGGCCGCCCTTCAAAACACCCCGGTGGACCTGACCCAGGGAGGCTGCGGAAATCGGTTCCCTCTCCAGGGTGGCGAAAATCTCGTCCACGGGAGCTCCCAGGTCGTCCTCGATGCAGGCCATGGCCAGGCCGGAGTCAAACCCGGGAAGTTGGTCTTGCAGTTGGGCCAATTCCTCCAGCAGCACGGGCGGCACGATGTCGGGCCGGGTGGAGAGGGCCTGGCCGGCCTTGATGAAGGCAGGCCCGAGGGCGGCCAGCAATTCGGCGCATTCCCGTGCTCTTGCCCGTGCCCGCTCGGGATTGCTGAGCTGGCCCGTGAAGCGGTCGACCACCACGCCCAGCAGAAAGAGGCTGATTGGCACCAGGGTTTGCCAGAGCCGGCGCAGCAGCCTTTTGGGGTGCCCGGCATAGAGACGGGTGATCGCTGCCGGGTCGTAGACCAGCAACCCTGAGAGTTCGAGAAAATCTCCCAGCTCCTCAGGCGTTTCTGGGGGGCCGTTGTTGACGGGAGCCCTTGGATCTTCGGGGGCGCTGATGGCCGGATGGATCGGGGCGGGAGGTGCCATGGGATCGGTGCCAAACACCGAGGCCCGCATGGCTGCTAGGGCCGTTTCTGCGGCCGTGGGTGCGGCACTGGCGGGGGGCGTCATGGAACGGTCAGGCCGCAAAGCAGATGGAGATTCTGTCTGCACGGGGTGGCCAGCGCGCCCACCGAAGGATCAATCCTCTTCGCCCACCTCCCTGTCGTCGTCGGGTGCTTCGCTCTCCGGTGCCGCGCCAAGGGGGGTGAGACGAATCTGGCGCCGGCCGAGTTTGATCTCAAATTCGTCACCCGGCTTGAGATCGAGCAGGGCCGTATAGGCCTTGCCCACCATCAAGTTGCCATTGAACTGCACCTTGGTATTGAAGCTGAGTTTGCGGCCGGGTTTGGCTCCATGGCTTTCGCCAAGATTCATTCCTTTGGCTTCCAGCAGAGCCTCATAGAAGGCCGTGTAGTTCAGCCGTTCCGTACCGTCTTTCTTGGTGCTCACGTAGCCACAACTACGAACCAGATCCGATTTGGAAGCATCGCCCAGGTCTTTCACCTTGGCTAGAAGGTCTGGCCCCGTCAGCATCGTGAGCGCTTTCTTCGCTCGGGCAGGTGATTTTTCAGTTGATTTTGTTTCTTCCACCAGAGATTCGGCGGCAGCTGTTTTCGTGGGCATGGATAAACGCTTTGGTTTCTTCCATCAAGGTAGCAACAAGATCTCCAGATGACACCATGCCATTGGTTTTTTTGTGCAGATTTGAAGTAGGGATTCCCCGATCCATTCTTCCCTAAAGACCAGCAGACCTTCTAAATCACGGGTGCTTTCGCTACGGTTCGCCCACGCTCCTCAAAGAACGCCAGTGCTGACAGGGCTTCGCCTGCAGAACATTGCTCTGATCGAAACCTTGGAGCTTTCTTTCGGGCCCGGTTTCACTGTGCTCACCGGTGAAACGGGCGCCGGCAAATCCATCCTTCTTGATGCTCTCGATGCCCTTCTCGGTGGTGCCCAGGGAGCCCAAGGGGCCCGGTTGCTGCGTCGCGGTTGCCAGCGGGGAACCATCGAGGCCTCCTTTTCCCTCACGCCATCGCTGCAGGGCTGGTTGGAGGCCCATGAGCTGGAGCTAGACGAGCCGGAGCTCTTGATCAGCCGGGAGTGGCGCCTCCAGGAGGGCAAGCTCAGCAGCCGCCATCGGCTCCAGGGGGTGGCGGTGAGTCGGGCGCAAATCCTGGAGCTGCGCCCTCTCTTGATCGATCTCACTGTGCAGGGGCAAACCCAGCACTTGGCCCGGCCCGGCCAGCAGAGGCGCTGGCTCGACCGCTTTGCCGGAGCGCCGCTCCTTCCGCTTTTGGAAGAAGGGCGCCTGGCCTACCGGGCCTGGAAGCAGGCTGAACAGGCCCTCGAGCAGGCCCGCTCTCGCTGGGCCGACCTGCAGCGGGAGCGCCAGCGGCAGGAGCAGCTGCTGGAGGATCTGGAGGCGGCGGGGATGGAGGATCCCCATGAACGCCAAGGCCTGCAGGCCGAGCAGGATCGCCTCGCCCATGGGGTGAGGCTGCAGGAAGGGGTGATGGTTTTGCTGGGCCGGTTGTTGGAGGGGGCGGAGGGTGCTCCCTCCGCCCTGGATCACCTGGCGGCCTGTGAGCAGGAGCTCCAGCTGATGGAGGGATTGGATGGCATGGGGCTGTCGCCCCTGCTGGAGAGCTTCCGGGGGGCCATGGCCCAGTTGCACGATCTGGTGCGGGATCTGGATCGCTATGGCTCTTCCCTCGAAAGCGACCCCGACCGCCTGGCCCAGCTGCAGGAACGGCTGGCGTTTCTCCGTGCCTTGGAGCGCCGCCATGGCCAGGATCTGGAGGCTTTGATCAGCCTCCGGGATGGGTTGCGCAACCAGCTGGCGCCGGGAGGGCTGGAGGCGGAGCTGACGGGGTTGGAGCAGGGGGAGCTTCTCTGCCGCAGGGAGCTGGAGCGGGTGTGCGGGCGGCTCACGGAGGCCCGGAGCCAGGCCGCTTCCACCTTGGAGGCCCAGCTTATGGAAGCGCTTCGGCCCATGGGGCTGACCCATGTGCGATTCGCGGTGGAGCTCACGGCCGGTGCCTTCAGCGAAGAGGGGGCCGATGGGGTGCGCTACCTCTTTTCCGCCAACCCGGGGCAGCCCCTGGCGCCCCTGGCGGAGGTGGCTTCAGGGGGAGAGATGAGCCGCTTTTTGTTGGCCCTGAAAACCTGCCTGGCGAGCGCGGATCCCGAGGTTTGCCTGCTGTTCGATGAGATCGATTCCGGGGTGAGCGGCCGGGTGAGTGGGGCCATGGCGGCTCTGTTGAAACGGTTGGCCTGTACCCGCCAGGTGTTTTGCGTCACCCACCAGCCCCTGGTGGCCGCGGCGGCCGAGCACCACTTCAAGGTGGCCAAGGTGGTGGAGGGGGGGCAGACCCACACGCGAGTGTCCCACCTGCGGGACACTCAGGCCCGGCAGGCGGAGCTGGCGGAACTGGCGGGGGGCGACAGCGGCGAGGCGCGCAGCTATGCGGCCAGCCTGCTGGACGAGGTGGCCTGAGCCAAGGCCAGCTCCGCCAGGCCACGCCTCCGAGGGATTGTTAAGATTGATTACATATCCAATGGATCAGTATTTTCCATGGCTTCCACCGTGGCAACCAAGCCGGTTGCAAGCTCTTCCCAACCCTTCACCGGCCCCTGGACCACCGCCGCCATCCCGGACCAATCCGGACGGGTGGCCCTGGTGACCGGGGCGAGCAGTGGTCTGGGCCTGGAAACGGCGAAGGCTCTGGCGGCCAAGGGGGCCACGGTGGTGATGGCCTGCCGCTCCCCCCGCAAGGGGGAGGAGGCTCGGCAGCACCTTCTCTCGGAGCTCACCCACGGCCCCCAGGCCCATGGCGCCCTGGATCTGCTCTCCCTAGATCTGGCCGACCTGGCCAGCGTGAGGGCGGCCGCGGCCACCATGGAGGAGCGCTATGGCCGCCTCGATCTGCTGATCAACAATGCCGGCGTGATGGCTCCCCCACGCACCCTCACACGGGATGGGTTCGAGCTGCAGTTCGGCACCAACCACCTGGGCCATTTCGCCCTCACTCTTCTTTTATTGCCCCTGTTGCGGGCCCAGGAGGGCGCCCGGGTGGTGCTGGTCACCTCCGGGGCCCAGTATTTCGGCCGCATCGCTTTCGATGATCTCCAGGCTGAGCGCTCCTACGACCGTTGGAAGGCCTACAGCCAGAGCAAGCTGGCCAACGTGATGATGGCCCTGGAGCTGCAGGAGCGCCTGAAGGCCGAAGGGTCGGACGTTCTGGCTCTGGCGGCCCATCCTGGGCTGGCGCGCACCAATCTGCAACCCGCTTCCGTGGCGATGAATGGCTCGAAGCTGGAGGCCCTGGCCTACCGCCTGATGGATCCCTGTTTTCAGAGCGCGGCGATGGGCGCCCTGCCCCAGCTCTATGCGGCCACTGCTCCGGAAGCGGCCCCCGGGGGCCACTACGGACCCGACCAGTGGGGGGGAATGCGGGGCTATCCCAAGGCGGTGAAGGTGGCTCCTTCCGCCCTCGATGCCGAGCAGCGCCGGCGCCTTTGGGAGGTGAGTGAATCGCTGACAGGAGTAGCGCTCTAAACCCTTCTCCCTAAACAAGGGCCCTAAACTGGCCGGCTCCTGAGGCTCCTCCATGCCCCGCGCCCGCGGCGG
>JBBARZ010000047.1:11754-16035 GCA_040399505.1 Cyanobium sp. | reverse complement strand
GCCCTGGTGTGCGCCGGACCCATCGGCTGGCTCGGCCTGGCGGGCTATTCCATCGCCACCGCCTACAGCAAGGCCTCGGCGGGGCCAGGGCTGGGAGGCAGCCCGGCGCGGTGAGGGAGCCAGAGGGGCACCTGCCGTTCTCAGATGGCAGCTGCCCCAATCCCGACCGTTTCCCAGTGGTTTCGTAGCTTGATGGATGGCCTTCCATTGCTTGATGGAGGCCCTTCCACGGCCTGATCCACCCACGAGGACACCGCGATGAGCCCCGAGTGCGACACCGTTCTCGCCAGTTACTTTGATTCTTCAGGCCGTGACGATGTCCTGAGTGGCGGTGTGCGGATGATCCCCATCGAAACACCGAAGGGCACGTTCAAGGTCTGGACCCGGCGTGTGGGCAACAACCCGACGATCAAGGTGCTGCTGCTGCACGGAGGGCCGGGTGGGAGTAGCGACTTCATGTCCGTGTTCGACAGTTTCTTCCCTGCCGCAGGCATCGAGTATTACCACTACGACCAGCTCGGTTCGTTCATGAGCGACAAGCCATCCGAGCCAGAGTTGTGGGAGCTTCCTCGCTTTGTCGATGAGGTGGAACAGGTGCGTGTGGCCCTTGGTTTGGACGCGAGCAACTTCTACCTTTGGGGCCAGTCGTGGGGCGGGATCCTGGCCATGGAGTACGCCCTTGCGCACCAGAAGAACCTGAAGGCACTCGTCATCTCCAACATGATGGCGAGTGTGCCGGCCTACAACGCCTACGCCTCGAAGGTTTTTGAATCCCAGATGGATCCGGCCGTGCTGGCGGAGCTCAAGGCCTTTGAGGCGGCGGAAGATTTCGCCAACCCGCGCTACACGGAGCTTCTGTTTGAACACCACTACAGGCACCATGTGTTGCGCATGCCTCCCGCCGAGTGGCCGGATGCGGTGCAGCTCGCCTTTGCGCACCTGAACACCGACGTGTACATCCCCATGCAGGGCCCCAGCGAACTGGGCGCCAGTGGCAAGCTCAAGTTCTGGGACCGCTCCGCCGATCTAGGCCAGATCCGCGTGCCCACCCTCACCATCGGTGCCACCCACGACACGATGGATCCCCAGCACATGGAATGGATGGCCACTCAGGTGCAGCAGGGTCGTTATCACCACTGCCCCAATGGCAGCCACCTTTCCCAATTCGATGATTCCGGCGCCTACTTCCAGGGATTGATTGGCTTCCTCAAGGAGGTGAATGCCGCTGATGACTAGTATGGTCATACTTGAGGTCAAGGGATGCAGAGCTGGCCGATCCATGAAGCCAAGGCGCGGCTCTCCGAGCTGGTGAAGCGAGCTCAACAGCAGCCGCAACAGCTCACCTCCCACGGTGAGCCGGTGGCCGTGGTGGTTTCCGCTGAGGCCTACAGGCGCCAGCAGCAGGAGGGCGAATCCCTTGTGGCCTTTATCCGCCGCTCGCCCCTGGTGGGGGCTGATGAGCTGGTTCTGGAGCGCTTCTCCGATCTCAACCGGGATCTGGATCTTTGAAGGATTCCCCTCCAGGCATGACAGGCGGCTACCTGATCGACACGAACGTGATCTCGGAGCTTCGCCGCCGTGAACCCGAGCCGAGGGTGGTGCAGTGGTTTGAGCGCAAGCCTGCGGGCCTGCTCTATATGAGCGTGTTGAGCCTGGGAGAGATCCGCCGCGGTGTGGAGAACCTTCAAGCCAGCGAACGGCAGCAGGCCCTTCGCGCCTGGCTGGAGGAGGATCTCCCGGCGTTCTTTGCCGGCCGCCTGTTGCCGATCGACGCTGCGGTGGCTCACCGCTGGGGCCGCCTGCAGGCGGAGATGGCCCGGCCCCTTCCGGCCATCGACAGCCTGCTGGCTGCAACCGCCTTGGAGCATCGGCTGGTGCTGATCACCCGCAACCTCAAGGATCTGGCCGGCCTGCCGGTGCTGGTGGCCAATCCCTGGGATCCATGAAATGGGGCTGCGCGGCTTTCTAGAAGCCCTGGCCTTAACAAATCCGTGGCAGCAGCTCCCCACTTGGCGGCACCAGCAACCGCTCACTGCCAAAGCGGGTGCGCAACACCACCCGGGCCGCCCCGTCGCGCACCTCCCCGATCCAACTGCCTCCGTGGGGGCCGAGCAGCTCCTCCACCAGCGCCCGATCCCCCGACGGCACCACCGCTAGAAAGCGCCCCTCATTGGCCAGGTGCAGGGGCTCAAAGCCCAGGATCTCGCAGGCCGTGGCCACCGCTGCCGCCACGGGCAGCTGTTCTTCCTCCAGATGGAATTCCGCCCCTGCCGCGCTCGCTAGTTCCTGCAAGGCGCTGGCCAGCCCGCCCCGGGTGAGATCCCGCAGGCAGTGAAACCGCACCCCCGCCACAAGGCCTGCTTCCACCAACGGCCAGAGGGGCATGCAATCGCTCGTGATCGGGGGATACAGGGCCAGGCCGTGGCGGGCCGCCAGGATCGCCAGGCCGTGGCGGCCCAGATCCCCACTCACCAGCAGCTGGTCGCCCACCCGGATGGCCCCGGGGCCGATCGGGGAGGGGCTTTCGATCATGCCGATGCCGCTGGTGGTGAGGAACAGCCGATCCGCCTTGCCCCGTTCCACCACCTTGGTGTCGCCCGTCACGATCGCCACGCCGCAGGCCTCTGCCGCCCGGGCCATGGAGGCCACGATCCGCCGCAGGCAGGCCAGCTCCAGCCCCTCCTCCAGGATCCAGGCCACGCTGATCTGCTGGGGGCGGGCGCCGGCCATGGCCAGGTCATTGGCCGTGCCGGTGATGGCCAGCTGGCCGATGTCGCCCCCGGGAAATTCCAGGGGGTGCACCACGTAGCTGTCGGTGGTGAAGGCCAGTGCACCAGCGGGCCGCTCCAGGGTGGCCGCATCGTGCAGCAGCAGGGCCGGATCGCAGTAGAGCCTCCGGAATTCCCGATCGATCAATTCCTGCATCAGGGTGCCGCCGCCCCCATGGCCCAGGCGGATGCGCTCCTCCTTCATCGCCGGTAGCGCCACCAGGCGGCGCAGGCCCCCTCACTCGACACCATCGGCGCCCCCAGGGGGTGCTCCGGCGTGCAGGCCCCGCCAAACGACGGGCATTGATCTGGGGTGGCCCGGCCCTGCAGCACCTCCCCACTGATGCACACCTCATTGCAGGTGGGGCAGGCGGGCTCCTCCCCAGCGGCGGGATCGGCCAAGCCGAAGCGCTGGCGGGCCTCCAAGGTGTCGTAGGGGGGGCGGAGGGCTAGGCCCCCTTGGGGAATCACCCCCATCCCCCGCCAGGGTTGATCCACCGGCTGGAACACCTCCTCCAGCAAGGCGCGGGCTGCGGCATTCCCCTCGGCTCGCACCACCCGGGGGTAGGCATTGGCCACCTGCGCCGTGCCCGCCTCCAGCAGATCCACGGCTTTCAGCAGCCCGGCGATCAGGTCGGCCGGCTCGAAGCCCGTCACCACCACAGGCACCTGGAACCGCCCCACCAGCTCCTCCAGTTCCCCCGTGCCGATCACACTGCACACATGGCCCGCCGCCAAAAAGGCCTCCACCTGGTTGGCTGGATCCGCCAGCATCGCCTCCATGGCCGGCGCCACCCGCACATGGGCGGTGAGCAGGGAGAGATTGGTAAGCCCCAACGCGAAGGCCTGGCGCGCCAGCAGGGCCGTGGCCGGAGCCGTGGTTTCAAAACCCACCGCCAGAAACACCACCTGCTGATCCCGCCTCTCCTGGGCTAGGCCAAGGGCCTGCAGGGGGGTGGTGAGCAGCTGCACATTCCCCCCTTCGGCTCGCACTGCCAGCAGATCCACCCCCCGCTCCGTGCCTGGCACCCGCAGCATGTCGCCATAGGTGCAGAGGATCACTCCTGGGGTGCGTGCCAGCGCCAGGGCCTGATCGATCGTGGCGGCAGGCGTGACACACACCGGACAACCGGGACCGTGGATCAGGCGGAGATCAGCCGGAAGGAGTTGGTCGAGCCCCCAGCGCAGGAGGCTATGGGTTTGCCCGCCGCACACCTCCATCACGGTCCAAGGTCGAGTGGTGCGTCTGGCCAGGGATTCCGCCAGGGAGGCCACGGAGGCTGCGGGGGCGTTCACCAGGGCCCCGGGGCGTCGACGGCGGCTGCGGGCTGGAAGGTCTGCAGCATGCGCATGTATTGCACCCGTTCGTACTCCTGGGGGGTGGGGCAGCGCAGCTGGCTCATGCAGCCGATCAGCTCCGCCACCGAGCTGGTGTCGTGGTGAGCCAACCAGATCCGCAGCTCCTCCTCCAGGCTGCCCAATCGACCGGGCCCATGGCGCAGCAGGGCACCCA
>JBBARZ010000047.1:0-11654 GCA_040399505.1 Cyanobium sp. | reverse complement strand
AGCTCCTCCTCCAGGCTGCCCAATCGACCGGGCCCATGGCGCAGCAGGGCACCCACCACCTGGGTGACGCAGGCGCCGGCCATCAGCAGGCGCACCACGTCGGTGCCCCGATGCACTCCGCTGGAGGCGGCCAGATCCAGGGCATGGCGGCCATGGAGCAGGGCGATCCAGCGCATGGGGAGCCGCAGATCGTGGGGGGTGGAGAGCAGCAGGTTGGGCCTCATCTCCAGCAACTCGATGTCGATCTCCGGTTGGTAGAAGCGGTTGAAAAGGGTGAGGCCATTGGCGCCGGCGGCGGCCAGCCGCTTGGCCATGGCGGCCACGTTGGTGAAGAAGGGCCCCAGCTTCACCGTCAACGGCAGCTTCACCTCAGCGCGCACCTCCCGCACGATCTCCTCCACCTCGTCTTCGATGCTGGCGCTGCTGCGATCGGGATCAGTGGGAAGCGAAAAGATGTTCAACTCGATGGCATGGGCCCCTGCGGCCTCCAGTTGCCGGGCAAAGCGCACCCAGCTGCCGGGGTGCTGGCCATTGAGGCTGGCGATCACAGGAATCGTCAGCTGGCGGCGGGCTTGCTCCAGGTGGCGCAGGTAGAGCTCCGAGCCCACATGGAACAGGGCTCCATCCGGCACGTAGGTGAGTGATTCGCCATAGCTTTCGCTTCCCGCCAGGCTCAAGTGATGCAGGTTGAGCTGCTCCTGCTCCAATTGCTCCTCAAACAGGGAATGGAGCACGATCGCCGCAGCCCCGGCCTCCTCGAGCCGCCGCAAGTTGGCCGGATCTTCACTCAGGGGAGCGGCGGCCCCCACCACCAACGGGCTGCGCAGGGATAGGCCAAGCCAGGTGGTGGAAAGATCTGGCTGGTCCATCACGTGCAAGCCCCAGGGAAAAAGGGGGACTTCTCCATTGTGGCGGCACGCTCAAGCCAGATTGAGTTGTTTGGCCAGCCGCCGTGCCACCAAGGCCCCACTGTGCAGCCCACCCTCCATGCGTCCATGGAAGCCTGGACTGGCGTATTCACCAGCGAACAAGAGCTTCCCCTGCCAGCCCTGCTCCAGCAGCGGAAAGACCCGCGTCACCTCCCCTGGGGCGGGAGCGCTGGTGCAACAGCGGGTCCAGCGCTCCCGGGGCCAGAGCCAGAAGCTCAGTTGCCTGGCGTGGGCAGCAAATCCTGGAAACAGTGCGTTCAGCTCCTGACGGGCTAGGGCTCCGCGCTGCGCGGCCGTTTGGCTTAACCACCGCTCCGCGGCGTTGCCACCTGCCACCAGGGTGAGACAGGCCCCCTCTGCATTGTCCCTGGGCTCACCCCCTTGCCAGGTCATCCCCAAGGCGCCATCGCTGAGGGCTGTCGCCTCAAGTCCGTCCTCCCTCCAGAAGGGCTGATTCACCTTGGCCAACACCTTGATGCCCACTCCTGTGCTCAGCCGATAACCCTCCGGCAAGGCCGGGTGGATGGCCAGGTCATCCCAGGTGCTCGGGGGGGTCGTGAGCACCACGGCGTCGGCATCGAGATGGTGGCCTGAACGCAGCTTCACCCGGGCTCCCGGTCCCTGGAGATCGATGGAGGCCACTGGAGAGCGCAGGCGGATGTGGGCGTCGCCAATTGCGGCCGCCAGTGCGCGCGCCAAGGCTTGGTTCCCGGCGGCGCAGCGAAAGACCTCCCGCTCCGTCCAGAACGCCTCGAGGCCTCCAGCGGCAATGGACGCCAGCAAGGCCAGATAACTCATGCGCTCCGGCTGGCAACTCAGGTCATGGGTCAACAAGGTGAGAGCCCCATGGCGCTCCAAGGGGCCGATCGGCCAGCCTTGGGCTGCCGTCCAGAGCGACTGCTGGTCGAAGGCTTGGGCCCTGCTGCCCAGCCAGGGCCGCATGGGATCGATACGGCGGGCGTCGCCCGTCAAACTCTCCAACGGGGCCTCGATTTGGCGCCACAGCGCTTTCGCCTCTGCTCCGATGAACCGTTGCCCGCGGAGCACGATGGGGGAAGCGTTCTTCAAGGGCTCGGCCTGCTCCGTCAAGGGCAAGCCGAACTGCTGGGCATAGGCGAGCCAGGTGGCGTGAGTTCGGCCGATGAATTCCCCCCCTGCCTCCACGATCTGCCCTTGGAGGAAGGTGCCTAGCGAATGCACCCGTCCCCCTACCCAAGGTCGTGCTTCGACGACCGTCACCCGCGCTCCAGCACGGACCAGCTGGTAGCCACAACTGAGGCCGCCCAGACCTGCTCCGATGATCACCACCCTCGGTGCCCCTTTTCCAAGGGCAGCCTTGGGGCGATTCGCGAGCATGAGAGAAGCGCCCGTCGCCAGGCTTGCCAGCAGCATCTCGCGGCGGGAGAGGGTGGTGGGCCTGGCTCCAGCCTCCCAGGCCAGCCTGGCGATCAGGTCACGTCTCACAACCGCGGGAGGGGGGAAGAAGGCATGGCGGTAACGTCAGTTACACGAATAAGACTCAGGATGTCCTAACCCAGGACATAACCTTTGCAGATTGGAAATGTCAAAGAAAAAACAGAAAAACCATCCTGCAGTTCTGCCTGTTGCCGAGATGGCTGGCAATGGTGAGGATCTCTACCGCCCCAGCCCGATCCTGGACGACTTCAGCGCCCATTCCGAGGGCCGTCAGCCCAAGCTAGACCGCAAGTTCTACGAGAAGGAGCTGACCCGCCTACAGGTGGAGCTGGTGAAAATGCAGTACTGGATCAAGCACGCAGGTTTTCGACTCCTGGTGCTTTTCGAGGGGCGCGATGCTGCGGGAAAGGGCGGCACGATCAAGCGCGTCACCGAACCGCTCAACCCCAGGGGCTGCAATGTCATCGCCCTCGGCACGCCAACGGATCGGCAGAAAAGCCAGTGGTATTTCCAGCGCTACGTCGAGCACCTCCCGGCGGCCGGCGAAATCGTGCTGTTTGACCGTAGTTGGTACAACCGAGCTGGGGTGGAAAAGGTGATGGGCTTCTGCACGCCTAAGCAGGTGGATGAGTTCCTGCTGTCCTGTCCGGAGTTTGAGCGCATGCTCGTTCGGAGCGGCATCACCTTGATCAAATATTGGTTTTCGGTGAGCGATGAGGAACAGGAAGAGCGCTTTCGCTCCCGAATCAAGGACCCCGCGCGCCGCTGGAAACTCAGCCCGATGGATCTGGAATCCCGTGACCGCTGGGTGGAATTTTCCAAAGCCAAGGATGAAATGTTCTCCCACACCAATATCCCCGAAGCCCCCTGGTTCACAGTGGAGGCTAACGACAAGCGCAGGGCGCGTCTCAATTGCATCAGCCACTTGCTCAGCAAGGTGCCTTACGTGGACATGACGCCTGAGGAAATCAAGCTGCCACCCCGTAAAGGAGGCGGCGAATACCAGCGGCCTCCCTTGAGCGAGCAATTTTTTGTTCCCAACCGTTATCCCTCTTCCCTGACCGGAAGCGGGCAGAGCAATAACTCTGGCTGACGAATGGTGCGCCAAGCGCCACTGCCAGTGCTGACTTCCAAGCCGATAGAGGCATCTAAGGCCTCAGGACCGATGCTTTCCAACCAGCTGATGGCATCCGCAATGGCCTCATCGCCGCTTTCATAGAGACCATCGAGATGGGGATGGGGTTGATGGGAGCAGTCGATCAGGCGATAGTCACGACGTGCGAAAGCTGAGAACACAGAGCCTGTTCCCGTGGACATTTTGTTGGACATCGAGCCGCCCATCAGAAACGTCATGTCACCTCTTCACGTTTTGGTTAGTTTTGATCCGTCTGCAGGGCACCTGTTGTCGTGTTCGACACCATTGGATGTGACGAACCGTTCCCTTTTGTGTGCGTGTGTCATGCCCATCACCCCAGGTCAGCTCCGCTGAGAAGATCGGTCCGCAAATCCTCCAGGTAGCGGGTGCCGGTGGGGTGGGTTTCACCATAGAGGCTGGGAACGCAGTCGGCGAGAAGCAGGGTGGGCTCGGCCCTCGCGGCCACCAGGAGATCCCCATGGGGCCCCCAGAGGACACTGTTGCCCAGGTAGCTTGCCTTCGGCACGCCATTGACGGTTTCCTCTCCGCAGCGGTTCACATAGGCCACGAAGCAGCGGTTCTCAAAGGCATGGGCCGGCAGGAGGGTGCGCGAGATGTCGGGGTAGGGGCGATCGGTGCGCCGGCCATCGCTGAGTTGGGCCCAGCCATCTGCGGCGGTGGGAATGAGCACCACCTGGGCGCCAAGGCGGGCCAGGGAACGGGTGAGTTCGGCAAACTCCGCCTCGTAACAATTGAGAAGCCCAACCCCCACGCCATTCACCTGTTGCACAGTGAAGGCAGGCCCCTCTTCCGCCTCCTGATAACCAGGGCTCCAGCATCGGTTTTCATCAGGCCCCCAGAGGTGGGTCTTGCGGTAGTTGCGCAGCAGCGTCCCATCTGCTGCAAACAGGGCAATGGCGTCATAAAAGCGCTCCTGGCCAGCCACCATGGCGCGCTCCGGGTAGGGGCAGGCCAGGGCCATGCCATGGCGGTGGGCCGTGGCGGCCACCCGCTGGAGGCTCGGTCCATCCACCGGTTCCGCCAATTCCCGTGCCAGATCTGGCGTAACGATGTAGCCGCTGAGATAGAGCTCGGGGAAGGCCAGCAGCTGGGCGCCATGGCCTGCGGCGACAGCGGCCACCGCTTCCAGCCGCTCCAGGTTGGCGGCCACGGCTTGAGGGGTTCCCGCCGTTCCCGTGCCCTGCCAGAGTGCCAGTCTTAATCCTTGCCCTGGTTCTGGCGGGGATGGCCAGAGGCAGGCCTGGAGGCGGTAGGGATCATGGAGATCGACGACGGGGCGATGGGCAGGTTCCATGGGTCAGCGGGGGCCACGTGGCGCCTGAGGGATTTGATCTGACTCTCAGGCCGGCAAGGCCCAGGGGTTGAGCCCCAGATCGGCCCCGATCCGATGGGCGCAGGCAAAGCCGCTGAACGCCACGGCATTGAGACCTTGGCCGGGGAAACAGGAATCCCCCACGCAATAGAGCCCTTTCACCCCCGTGCGGTTGAAAGGCATGGGCAGCAGTCCAGGCAGACGATGGGCCGGAATTGGGCCGTAGGTGCCGCCTATGCGTCCAAGGAACCGTCTGTGGCTCCGGGGTGTGCCCACCTCCCGATGCCGGATGGCCTTGCTGACACCAGGCAGGATCCCCTCCAGCCTGGCGATCAGCCGATCGGCATCGGCTTGTTTTTTGGCCCGGTAGTCGCCCGGTGAGAGCCCTTGCCAGGCCCCTATGGCACTGGGGGTGAAGGTGTGCAGGATGTGGCAGCCCGGTGGGGCCAGGGAGGGATCCAGCAGGGTGGGCATCGACACGAAGATCACCCCCTGTTCTGCTTCCATGGCGTCCCAGTCTTCTAGCAGCAGATGGTGGCAATGGAAGCCCGCTGGCACCACGGCTGCATCGATGCCGAGATGCAAGGAGAGGAAGGAGGAGGAGGGCTTGTAGCGGCGCCGCCAGGTGGCTTCAGCGGCGGGAGTGTGGCTCTGATCCACCAGGGGATGGGTTGTGCCGCTTGTGTTGTCGGTGTCTCCAGCAAAGGTGTCCCAGCGAGTGGCGTTGCTCACCACCCGTCGGGCATGGATCACCTCTCCTGAGGCCAGCTTCACGCCAACGGCCTTTCCCTCCTGGATGATCACGTCGGTGACGCGCGCTTTGTACTGGATGGCCCCCCCATGGGCTTCCAGCCCATGGACGAGTTTTTTGGCGATCATTCCAACGCCTCCTTTCGGGTAGTTGATTCCTCCTGCATGGCGATCGGAGAACACCATCCCGGCATTGATCATGGGGGTGCGATCGGCGGGCATCACGCTCCAGCAGAAGCATTCCATGTCGATCAGCTTCAACAGCTGGGGATCCCTGATGTGTCGCCTTGCCACCTCCCCCACGTTCACCGGAAGCCAGCGGGCCAGTCCTAGGCAGGCCAGAGGTGCCCGGAAGAACACTTTTGCCAGGTAGGCCGGATCTTCTAGAGACAGCAGGGGCATGGCGTCGAGGCAGCGAAACACCTGCCAGCAGGTGTCGTAGAAGGCCCGAATGCCCTTGGCCTCCTGAGGGAAGAGGGCGGTGAGGTCTGCGATGAAGCGTTCATAGTCCCGGTCGACGGCCACCTCCAGCCCTCCGGGGAGGTGGTAGGCCAGTTGAACGGGGTCGGGCACAGTGGCGCAGTGCTGCCCCACATCCGCCAGGGCCCGGGTGAGGAGGTTGGTGTGGCCCTGGGTCCCGAAGCCAAAGATCATGGAGGCGCCCACATCAAAGGTGTAGCCCGCCCGCTGAAAGCTGCCCCCGCTGCCCCCCGGGATGAGGTAGCGCTCCAAAACCAGGGTTCGGGCCCCTTTGGCGGCCAGTTGGGTGGCGGTGACCAGTCCGCCGATGCCGGCGCCGATCACGATCACGTCCCAGGTGGGCTCTTGTTTTGTCACCGGAGGGGCAAGGCTCGCAAGACCCTAGGCGTGCGGGGGTTGGTCTCGCTACACGGGCAGGGGCCTGCCGTCTTCCCCGAAGCGCTCGACGGCCACCACCTCCTTCCGCAGGGTGATGCGTTGGGGGTCGTGGTATTCGCTGCGTTCGCGGTGGATGCGCACTTCTTCCACCAACACCAACTCGGTGCGGGTGACCACCCGCTCCTCCAGGATTGGGATCACGGTGACGTCGCCCTCCTCGCGTGTGCGAGGGACCTCCCCGGACACCACTTGGTTGATGGGCACATGCTCCACGCGTACTGTTTCACGGGTGAGGGGGTCGTCAACCACCACCTCCTTGGATTCCACGGTCTTGTTGATGCGCACCCGGCCGGTTTCCACCCGCTCACGGCTCACCTCGAGTTGCTCTTCCACCACGGGGATCACCAGCCCGCGGGCATCGCGCACGGCATCGCTAAGGAGCCATCGCCCCTCTTCTTTCTGGATCAGCTCGCTGCGGGGGAGGGACACCTGGGCGCCGTCGGCCCGTCCGAGAACGAGATAGTCGATGCCGTTGTCGGTGTAGCGCTGCAGCAGTCGATACGACTCACCTTGCTCACCGACAACCACCAGTTCATCGGTGGATGGGGATGGCTCTGAGCTGAACACGGTGGAACTCCGTGGGCGGGATGGTTGGGAAGGGGGGGAGGAATCCAGTTTGGCAATGGAGGGCGCGGCCTTCTGGGGCGTGGCGACCGGCCGGGATGAAGCTTCATCACTACCCAGCAGGAGCCGGAGGAGACGTCCAATCATTCCAATAGGGAAGAAAAGGGGGGCCGGAGCCCCCCGTGGAGGAGTGAAACTCCCGAATCAGTTGCGCTCGGTGGTTTGCACGGTTTCGATCACCTTGCCATCGGCATCCACCCGCTCGGCGCGCACATCGGAGCGGCGAACGGTTTCGGTGACGGTCTTGTCGCGGGTTTCGGCCTGCTTGGCGAGGTTCACTTCCTCCACCACCTGGGCCCGCTTGCTGACAATGGCGCGCTCGTCGAACTCAGAGAGTTCAAACACGCGCTCTTTGAAGGCATCTTCCAGGGCATCGCGGTTGACGGCGCGGCGTTGCACGGTGACGGTTTCATCCACCAGGGGGATGCTCTTGGACACCTTGCTCTCAGACACCACGTTGTAGATGCGCATGCGGCCCGATTCAACCTTCTCCTTGCCGAGTTCCACTACTTCTTCCACCACTTCCAGCACGTTGGGATCATGCTTGGCGTCGATCATTTCAGCCTTCAGCTGGGGATTCTTTGCCTTGAGGGCAACGGCGTGCTCGCGGATGTTCACCGGCGATTTGGAGCCGATGATTTCAGCGGCCCGGGCTTCGGCGTTGGCAGGCACCTGGGCGGTCAGCAGGGTGCCGCCCTGGCGAACGCCTTCCAGGTAGATGGAGAGGTCGGGTTCGGGCACCAGATCGGAGAGAGCGCGAAGTTTGGGGGCGTCAGACGCATCATCGGCGCTGAGCAGATCCAGGGCATCGCGGTGCAATCCTGCGCCAGCAAGGGCTTCAAGAGCCTCTGCGGCAAGGCGATTTTCAGTAAACAGACCAATGACGGTACGGGTGGCCATCGTGACGAGAAAGAATTAAAGAACGAAAGAAATGTTGACGCTCAGGACAATACAAAGATTGCCTGTTGCGTCAGCAACAGGCCCGCAGAGCTGGACCCATTACCAACGTAGGGAGGCCTCGACCGTTCCCCGCTGGCTGCACGGAATATCTTCATATCCCTCTGTTGTCTTACCAGAACTTGATGCGAGCACAACGCAAGCATTGGTTAATCTCTTCTTGAGGAAGCCTTAGGTTTTGCATCCTGTGATCTTAATAAAGAAGCGGATGCTGCTCAAGCAGCATCCGCTGTAGGAATGTGATTCAGAAGGAATGTGATTCAGATCTTGGTCAGGTCAGTAGCTCTTGACTGGGCCAATCCGGGGATCTGTTGTCAGTGATTGAATCTGGACCCAGCCACTTTCGGCAAGTTCGGCCCAGTCGTTGTCGTACCGACCGCTCAGCCGCACCTTACTTCCCGCAGGAATGGTGCGGGTGACCGCATGGCTTAGGCCAGCACCGGAGCGAACCTCAATGGCCGTGTCTTGGCTGCGGAGTTCGGCCTCCACGCTAACGACCTTCACAGCAGGGGTTGTGGAAGTGGTGGTTGTGGCGACCCGTGTGGGTTGCACGACCTCTTCTTCCTTTTTGCGAACGAGGAAGGCCACAAGGGGCAACAGAAGGAGAGGCAGAAGCCAGGCCGCGTTAAAGCCTCTACGGTTTGCCGTTGCGTTGTCATCCGCTTTCTGGTTGCGCTCCACCACCACGGCACGCTCCCGCCGAACCTCCCGACGGGCGTCAGCCCTCGGGGCTGCCTGGACGGTGTTCTGGTTGGTGTTCACCGCGGGCTGTTGCCGTTGGGCCACTGCAGGTGCCTGGGCGACGCGTTGGTTTGTGGCTGCTGGTGCGGGTTCGACGAAGTGGTCGATGGCTTGGGAGAAGCCGCACTTGAATTCATAGGGCTCACCGGCCTTCATCAGCTTCAGCACCACGCTGGCGCTGTCGCCTGAGGCGGGTTGGGCGCTGACCACCTGTTCCACTGTGAAACCACGGCGCTTGGCCAAGTTGACGCAGGCATCCTTGCTGGCCTGCACCATGTCTTCCGACAATGTGGCAGCTGAGGCGACTGATGTCTGTACGAGGAGGATCGCCGAAAGGATCACCCCAGCCAGAGCCGCCTTAAGGGCCAGGGGCCCAAACTTTAGACGAATCATGATGGCGATTTAGAGAAATGAATGGCCCATTTAATGAAGACGCTGACATGGTCTTCCCCACAATTCATAAAGGCTGTTTCAGCCACCCTTTTGGGTTATCCAGGTTCTCTTGAGATTTGCGCAACACTTCCTAATCCACCTTTCCAAATGTTTATCACACCATCTGATGAAGGGCGTCCAGGGCCCGGTCCCGGTAAGCGGCATAGCGCAGGCGCTTCTCGCGGATGGGCTGATCAAGAGCAGGCAACAGCGCGAAATTGGGCGGCATCGGTTGGAATCCCCCACGGCGCCCGTTGCCCCCGCAGGGCGCCTCAGCGATGAAGTGGGTGAGGGCTCCGGCCATGGTGGTGGGCGGCAAGGTGATGGGCTCCTTCCCCAGGGCCAGGCGGGCCCCATTGGTGCCTGCGAGCCACCCGCCGGCGACGGCAGCCGCATAGCCCTCCGTGCCGGTGATCTGCCCTGCCGCCAGCAGGGAAGGCCGTTGGCGGAACTGAAGGGTGGCTTCCAGCAGCTTGGGCGACTCGAGAAAGGTGTTGCGGTGCATGACGCCAAACCGCACGAATTCGGCCCTCTCCAGGCCCGGGATCAGCCGGAACACCCTGGCCTGCTCCCCCCAGCGGAGATTGGTCTGGAACCCCACCAGGTTCCAAAGGCGACCGTCCTTATCCTCTTGGCGAAGCTGCACCACCGCATGGGCCCGCTTGGCCCGGCGCACCTCCCGGTCCTGCAGATCTCCCCAACGGGGATCCCAGAGGCCGATGGGTTTGAGCGGGCCGAAGCGCATGGTGTCTTCCCCCCGCCGAGCCAGCTCCTCGATCGGAAGGCATCCCTCGAAAAAACAGGCGCTCTCCTGCTCAAAATCCTTGAGGGGGGCCTGCTCGGCGATGAGCAGGGCTTCGCGGAAGGTGCGGTACTGCTCCTGGTTCATGGGGCAGTTGATGTAGTCGGCATCGCCCTTGTCGTAGCGGGAGGCGCGGAAGGCCACCGTGAGATCGATGCTCTCCCCTTCCACGATGGGGCTGGCCGCATCGAAGAAGTGGCACTCCTCCAGGCCGGTAAAGGCCCGCAGATCTTCCGCCAAAGCTTCGGCCGTGAGGGGACCGGTGGCCAAGACGGTGATCTGCTCCGGGGGCGGCAGGGCCATCTGCTCCTGCCGCTGGATCGTGACAAGGGGATGACCGGCCAAGGCTTCCGTGAGGGCAGCGCTGTAGCGGCCCCGATCCACTGCTAGCGCCCCACCAGCGGGCACGGCATGGGCATCGGCTGTGCGGATCACCAGGGAGCCCAGGCGGCGCAGTTCTTCCTGGAGGAGCCCTGCGGCCCGATCACTGGAGAGGGCCCCGAAGCTGTTACTGCAAACCAGCTCGGCGAATTCCGCACTGTGGTGGGCGGGCGAGCGACGGACGGGGCGCATTTCCACCAGCGTGACTGGAACGCCCGCGCTGGCCACCTGCCAGGCCGCTTCCGTGCCGGCCAGGCCGGCACCAATCACCAAAACAGATGCGCTCAAAGGATCAGGCTTTGGCCCGCTTCAGGAACAGTTGCACTTGACCCACCGCGGCTCTGCCGATGTGGAACACAGCCCAGCTGGCGGCCAGAACGATGGGCGCGGCCACAAGCACAACCCGGAGATCCATGGGAGAGCAGTTCAGATTTTGGTGATCTTAAAGACAACCCCCAGGCCTTCGACCCCCCGGTGGCGGCTTGTAACGCGGCTTCAGCCTGCTGAAGGCTCCTCAAAACCGGTGTGGAGGCTGCGTCCCGCATGGGCCTGGGCCAGCTGGCGATAGCGGCGCGCATGGAGCCTCTGCTCGGCCACGGCCTCCTGATTGAGCTGGCGCTTCACCTGGGCTGGGGCCCCCATCACCAGGGCTCCTGGAGGCACATCTTTGGTGACCACGGCGCCTGCAGCCACCAGGGCCCCAGCCCCCACGGTGACCCCGTTCAGCACGATGGCCCCAATTCCCACCAGGCAGCCATCCTCCAGGGTGGCACCGTGCACCACAGCCCGGTGGCCGATGGTCACTTCGGCCCCGATCAGCACCGGCTGGCCCGGATCGCCATGGAGCACGGCCCCATCCTGCACGTTGCTGTCACGCCCCACCACCACCGCACAGACATCCCCCCGAGCCACGGCGGTGGGCCAGAGGCTGGCCCCGGCTTCGAGCGTCACATCCCCCACCACCACTGCTGAATCAGCCACCCAGGCCTGGGGATGAATGGTGGGGGATGGCCATGGCCCGCTGACCTTCCGATCCTCCTGCGCCCTTTCCATGGTCCAGCGTCGGGTGACTGGCGCATTGTGGCCTGCCCGCCCTGGGTGATACCTTCGCAAGGCGTTCACGATCACCCCTCGGGGATGGAACGGAGCGCACCGGGGTCGCTAGCTCAGCGGTAGAGCACTCGGCTTTTAACCGATTGGTCCTGAGTTCGAATCTCAGGCGACCCATTCCAGAAC
>JBBARZ010000046.1:0-16209 GCA_040399505.1 Cyanobium sp. | reverse complement strand
AACAGACTGCCGTTACTGCCGCGGAAGCCGCGGGCCAGGCGAAGGATCTTGTTGCGGCGCTTTCGGGCGACGTTGCCTCTCTTAACGCGGGTCATGGATCAGGGGAAAGGATTAGGGAAGAAAGGGGTTGCCGTTTAGGCGTAGGGCAGCATGAGAGACACATTCTCGCTGTCCCGTTCGTCCACCACGGCCATGGTGCCCAGGTAGCGCTTGCGCTTGGGGCTCTTGTGATCGAGGAGATGGTTGCGGAAAGCACGCCGGCGTACAAATTTGCCGCTGCCTGTGGCCCGAAACCGCTTCGCGGCCGCTTTGCGGGTTTTCAGCTTCGGCATCTGAGAGCACACGCACAGCCATTCAGAGTACGACGCGACTTCACCCCACACCAAGTTTTCTCCCATGTCCCGCCCAGCCCCCACCCGTCATGGTGCTCCACCTTTCCCGCCCCGGCGGCTGTGGTGGCAGCCCGTTCTGCTGGGCTCTCTCCTGCTGATGAGCAGTGGCGGTTGCCAGGCCTCCGATCAGTTGCCTTTGCAGTGGCCCGTTGCCCCCCCTCCCTCGCTGCGATCAGAGGATCCCGTCCTCTGGGTGGCTTTGGCGGCCAGGCTCGGCCCCACAGCGCCTGGGGCCGGGGAGACAGCTCCTCTGGTGTTGCGGCCGGCCAGTGGCCAGCTCACCCTGGAAGATGGGGCAGGCCAGAGGTTGACTGCACCTGAGATCACCCTCCACTGGGGTTGGACGCCCTTGCCCCAGCCCTTTCAGGTGCGCCGCCGCGTGCTGGGCCCCTTCGCCAGCTACGAAAGTGCAGAAGCGGCCGCTCGGCCCTGGGCCGCTGCGGGTCACCGTCCGGTGATTGCCCGACCCACCGACTGGGAGGTGTGGGCCCCTGCGGATGCCCCCGATCCCCCCGGCCGTGCCGCGAAGCTGGTGGAGCGCAGCGCGGGTCGGCGGCTGCATCTGGAGCTCCGCCGTCCCCAGGGCACCCTGGTGGTGCAGGCACCCCTTCTTCTTAAGGCTCCCGGTGGATTGCACTGGGGGAAGGGCATCTATCGAGGCCCCTTCCGTCTGCTCCCTGATGCCCATGGCGGCTGGAGTCTTTTGGAGGAGGTGCCTCTGGAGCGCTACCTCGAGGGGGTGGTGCCCCATGAAATCGGGGCAGGGTCTCCCCCGGCTGCCCTGGGGGCCCAGGCCGTGCTGGCACGCACCTGGGCCGTTCGCAACCGGGGCCGGTATCAGGCGGATGGCTATCACCTCTGCGCCGATACCCAGTGCCAGGTGTATAGCGACCCGGGGCTGGCCAGCCCCGCTGTGCGCCAGGCCATTGCCGGAAGCCGCGGGCAGGTGTTGGCCCAGGGAGACCAACCCATCCATGCTGTGTATCACGCCAGCAACGGCGGCGTGGCTGCGGGTCTGGAGGAGGCCTGGAGTGTGGATCCGGTGCCCTATCTCCGTCCCTTTGCCGATGGGCTTCCATCCTTTCAAGGGAGGACTCCCCTGCCCATCAGCTCCAAAACGCTGGCAGCCTTGGTCCGGAATGGACAGGGGGCCTATGGCGCCGATCACCCGCTCTTCCGTTGGCAGCGCACCCTCACCGCTTCTGGCATCAATAGCGCGTTGAGGTCGAAGGGTATCAGTGTGGGCACGCCCCGCAGCCTCAAAGTGCTCGAACGGGGGGCCAGTGGCCGGGTGGTGGCGCTGGAGATCACGGGCTCGAAATCCACCGCAGTGCTGCGGAGGGATGCCATTCGTCGCGCCCTGCGCCAGCTCCCCAGCACGTTGTTCACCCTCTCCCATCCCCGGCCTGAAACCTGGGTGTTGCAGGGCGGTGGCTTTGGCCATGGGGCGGGGCTGTCCCAGGCCGGTGCCATCGATCTGGCCCGTCAAGGGTGGGCCATGAACACCATCCTCAAGCACTATTACCCCGGGGCCAGTCTCCAACCGCTGGAAGCCTTGCCACTGGCGGCAAGCGGTGGGGGGTGAAACCCCGGCCTCCCGGTGGAGGCGGTTTCCCGTGCCTAGAGCCCGTTAAGGCGCTTTAAGATTCTCCCACTGCGTGGTTAGGAGATGGGGGGCGGGAGCGTAGACAATCGCCGCCTCAAGGCTGCCCTTTTGCTCTTGGCATCTGTTGCCATCGGAGCCTTACCCCATGGCTTAGGCCCCTGGGCTCGGCTCGTGCCTGGCCTGGGCATGGCCATCGTGTTGGGGGGTTCGGTGGCCCGCACCCTGTTCCTCCAACCTCCCCCCCGCAACCCCGCCCTCTCCGATGGACGGCTTCAAGAGGGTTCGCCCACTCCCTTCCCTATGGTTGATGTGGTTGTCGCGGCTCGCGACGAGGAAGCGGTCATCAGCACCCTTGTGGAGCGGGTGCTGCGGTTGCGTTGGCCTGCGGATCAGCTGCGGCTTTGGGTGGTGGACGACGGCAGCGAAGACCGCACCCCCCAACGCTTGGCTGAGCTTCAGAAACGGCACCCCCAGCTGCATACCCTGCGCCGGAGCCGTGATTCCGGAGGCGGCAAGTCAGGCGCCCTCAATGCGGTGCTGGGCAGCCTTGAGGGACGCTGGATGTTGGTGCTCGATGCGGATGCCGACCTGCCTCCGGATTGGCTGGAGCGGGTGATCCCCTCCGCAGAACGGGAAGGGTGGGCGGCCGTCCAGCTTCGCAAGGCAGAGGCCAACATGGCCCACAACTGGCTCACCCGGGCCCAGGCCATGGAGATGGCCTTCGATGCCTTCATTCAGGAGTCAAGGCTGGGCCGGGGCGGGGTGGCCGAGCTCCGCGGCAACGGCCAGCTGCTGCAGCGGGATGCGGTCCTGACGGCCGGCGGCTTCAACGAGGCCACCATCACGGACGATCTGGATCTAAGTTTCCGTTTCCTTCTGGCCGGTTTGCCGGTCGGGGTGATGTGGGATCCCCCGGTCAGTGAGGAGGCGGTGTCGAGCCTCAAAGCCCTCTGGCGCCAACGGCAGCGCTGGGCAGAAGGTGGCCTGCAACGCTTTCTCGATTACAACCAGGAACTTCTGTCCGACCGCCTGACGGTCGCTCAGAAATGGGATCTGGGCTCCTTTTTTGTCCTGCAATACGTGCTGCCTGTGATGGTCGTTTCCGACCTGATTGCAGCGTTGGTCACCAGGACCCTGCCTGGACTGTGGCCCTTTCCCGTTGTGGTTCTGGTTCTGTCAGGTTTTTCTATCGCCGCTGGCTGCAGTCGCGGGGGAGAAGGCCCGCCGATTCCACCCGCCACGCCGGGCAACGTGGTGTTGGTGATGGTCTACATGCTCCATTGGTTTGTCGTAATCCCCTGGGTGATGCTCAAGATGGCGCTTCTGCCCAAAACCCTGGTCTGGCAGAAAACCGTGCATCAGGGGTCGACCCCGCTGCCTGCGAGCGCCTTCCCCGAGTTCACCCCTTCCCAGGCTTTGGATCTGGAGGATGATGTGATTCCTTCTCCTGAAGGTTGATCTTTTCACCCTGCGACCATAGTTTCTTAGCTCAAAGGATCGTTCAAAGAGGGTTTTGAACCGCTGAGATCCCTTAGGCAACTTCGTCTGTGAACCCCTGTATGATCTCGCCGTTAAAAAAATCGGCCAACAAGCCTGTGGATTCCTCCAGCAAGCGTTGATCGGGCGTCTGTGGAGGCTGCACCTCTTCGCTTTTCGCTGGGGGGCAGGGTTGGGTCGTTGCGATGCCTGCGGCAGCGGGCTCCACGGGCTCCCTCTCCGGGGCTGGCTCGGTGGAGTTCACGGGGGCAGGTGGCTCTGGAGCAGAGACCCGTGGCGGAGCTGGAGCAGCAGTGGCAGCAGGAGCGGGACGGTCCTGATCACCGGCCTCGAGGGTGATCGTCCGGGCGCTGCCAAGGGTGGCCTCCATCGCCTTCTCCAGCAGGGGAAGCCTGCTTTGCACCATGCCGATCCAGTTGCTGGCCACCTGCACTACGGCCCGATGCCCATCCAGCCGTTTGAGATGGGCCTGCTGGGACAGCAGCATGCGGGTGGAGGGGAGCTGGAGCCCCGCCAGGATCTGTTGCCACAGCTCCTCCAGATTTTGGTTGCCCCCGGCCGGCGGACTGGGTGGATCCACAGGGGTGGGTGGAGGCGTGTCCTGTGGGGCGGTCGCGGTCGCGGTCGCTGTCACGGTCAAGGGAGCAGGTGCCTTCGGGGCGGGCGCCGGGGGCGTTGCGGGTGCCGGACGATCCGACCTTTCCGGCGGACCGCTGCTCCTTCCGGTGCTTTGCTGCGGAGCCACCTCAGGCTCCGCCAGCAGCCCCAGAAGGATCACCTCCAGCCAGAGCCGAGGTTGCACGCTGTGGCGCAACTGCTGTTCACTGCCCTTCAGTCCGGCGTGCCATTGCAGCAAGCGCTGTTTGCCGATGAGTTTCGCCAGGGGCGGGAGAGCTTCCCTGAGGTGGGGAGACACACTGGTCAGCTCCAGCCGCCCTGGCGCTTCCCCTGCCAGCAGCAGGTCTCGAAGCAGACCCACCACGCCCTGCAACACAGCGGTGGGCTCCCGGCCCCGCTCCAGAAGTTGGCGGCTTGATTCCACCACCGCCAGGGGGTCTCCCCCCGCCATGGCTTCGGCCAGGGTGAGCAATTCCTCTTCTGGAACAGCCCCCAGCAAGTCCCAGACGGCCACGGCTTCGATGGGCTCTGGTAACAGGCTGAGCTGGTCCAGCAAGCTCTCCGCATCCCGCAGCCCCCCCTGGGCCCTTTGGGCGACCAGGTGAAGGGCCTCTGGAGTGATGGCGATCTTCTCCTGTTCCGCGATCCATCCCAGGTGGGTCTCCAGTGATGCCAGGGGGATCCGCCGAAAATCAAACCGCTGGCAGCGGGAGAGGATGGTGGGTAGCACGCGCTGGGGATCGGTGGTGGCCAGCACGAACACCACCTGCGGTGGCGGTTCTTCCAGGGTCTTCAACAGAGCGTTGAAGGCTGCTGTGGAGAGCATGTGGCACTCGTCCACCACATACACCTTCCAGCGGGCCTGGACGGGAGCAAAGCGTGAGCGCTCGATCAGCTCCCTGATGTTGTCGACTCCGGTGTTGGAAGCCGCATCGATCTCAATGACATCAAGGGCTGTGCCGGAGGCAATGGATCGGCAGAGTTCGCAGCGTCCGCAGGGTTCGGGGGTGGGGTGTTCGCTGGCCAGGCAGTTGAGGGAACGGGCCAAGATGCGCGCACTGGAGGTCTTCCCCGTGCCCCTGGGGCCACTGAACAGATAGGCAGGTGCAATCCGACCGCTGCGGAGGGCGTTGCCCAGCGTGGCGGCGATGGCTTCTTGCCCCACCAATTCATCGAGTCGCTTAGGGCGGTACTTGTGGTGGAGGGGTTGGTAGGCCTCTGTCATCGGACCATTGTCGCGTAGCCGATGAATCCGATGGTGCGATCCTTTCTGTTCCAGCTTGGCTGTGTGCAGGATAGCTGATGTTGAAGTTATCTTTCCTGGCCAGCATCCTCTCGATTCTCGCCTCCATTTCCTCTACTTCACTGAGCTGATCTGCCAGTTTTTGGGCGGCGATCCGAAGTCGCACGAATTGATCGCTGGGTTGTTCGCTGGTGCCCCACCGAAGTTCGGCTTTCGCCAGTTCGTCTTCCAGTCGGTCCTGCAGACCCTGGCGCAGCCCATCAAGCTGCTCCAAGCTTTTCAGGGCCAGGTCCCGTCCTTTTTCCAGATGCCCTGGTTCCAAGGTGATGCCGTGCCGTAGCAACATCCTGGCTCCCGTGAGCACGGCCGCCGGGATGAACTGACCGAAGGCCAGGGCCCCGAGACTGCCCGTGTGGAGCCAATCCTCCACTTGGTTGCTGCGATGGCGTCCGGTTTTGCACCAGTGGGCAAAATGCTCGCAATTGTTAAAGAGCAGATTGTAATTTTGTTCGCCCAATCTTCCTAGGGCTCGCTGCAGCGTCTCTTCGGTTGGTGAACAACTCCCCGACGGATAGTCCACCGTTGTGATTGTGAGACCCCGGCTGAAGTCCTCTTGGGGACTGCGCAGAATTTCCCGTCCCTCCAGGTAGTGCGCCACAGTGCCATCACCCAGGTCGATGCCGTGGTGATTGAACAGGCCATGTTGCCTGGGGACCTGCAGATGGTCAGCTGCGGCCAAGGTCGTTTGAAAAAGGCTGTATCAGCATCGCTCTACTCTCGATTGAGCAGAAGCGAACGGAGGTGGGGATTTCCGCTCAGGCGCTGGCCTGATTGCTGTGATCTCTCCCGTTGGCGCTGGGTATGGGCAACACGTTGGCCCGGCTGCGTTGTTCCACCAGATCCCGCGTCACCGTGAAGGTTTTGATCTCCCTTTGGGAAGGTAAGTCGTACATCACTTCAAGCATCAATTCCTCAACGATGCCCCTCAAGGCACGGGCGCCGGTTTTGCGGCGATGGGCCTCGGCGGCAATCGCCTCCACTGCTCCTGGCTCGAAATCTAGGCGCACATTGTCCATACTCAGCAGCGTCTGGAATTGCTTCACCAGGGCATCCCGAGGTTCGGTGAGGATGGCTTCGAGGGCGGAGGTGTCGAGGGGCTCAAGCACGGCTGCCACCGGCAAGCGGCCAATGAATTCCGGGATCAGGCCATAGCGCACCAGGTCGTCGGGCTCAAGGTGCCGTAGCACTTCAGCTGCATGGCGATCCTTGCTGGATTTGGGCCGACTTTGGCCATCGGCCGGTAGGAAACCAATGGCATTGCGACCCATTCGCTTCTGCACGACGTCTTCCAGTCCCACAAAGGCACCCCCACAGATAAACAGGATCTGACTTGTATCGATCTGAATGCAATCTTGATAGGGATGTTTCCGCCCGCCCTGGGGAGGCACGTTGGCCACCGTGCCCTCCAGCATCTTCAGAAGAGCTTGCTGCACGCCTTCTCCCGACACGTCACGAGTGATGGATGGATTTTCACTCTTGCGAGCAATCTTGTCGATTTCGTCGATATAAATGATGCCCCGTTGGGCCAAATCCACATCCAGCTCGGCCTTTTGAAGCAAGCGAAGCAGGATATTTTCCACATCCTCTCCCACGTAGCCCGCTTCGGTGAGGGTGGTGGCATCGGCCACGGCGAAGGGCACATCCAACAATTCCGCCAGCGACTGGGCCAGCAGGGTCTTTCCACAGCCTGTGGGGCCGATCAGGAGGATGTTGGACTTGTGCAGGCGAGTGGAGCTTCGGTCCGTCTCCCCTTGCCCGTCTCCCTGCCAGGCCAGCCGCTTGTAGTGGTTGTACACAGCCACGGCCAGCACTTTCTTGGCTTCCTCTTGGCCCACCACCTGCTGATCGAGAAAGGTCTTGATCTGCTGGGGTTTGGGGATAGAGGCCAGGGTGGGGGCGGGCTTGGATGCCTTTTTCTGGGGTGCTTTCCGACCGGCTTCAGCAGAGGGACGACTGCTGTGTCCCTGGCCCTCCACCAGCTCCTCATCCAGGATCTCGTTGCAGAGATCGATGCATTCATCACAGATGTAAACCCCTGGCCCGGCAATAAGTTTGCGCACCTGATCTTGCGACTTGCCGCAGAAGGAGCATTTGAGGTGGGCGTCGAACTTGGCCATGTCCTTGGTCGGGGGGAGCGTACGGGGCGGCCCCGCTTTTAGAATGCCCTCAAGCGCCAGCAGGTCTGCGGTCCTTAAGGATCAAACCGGGCTGGGAGAGGGAATCCCCTCCACGACCCTATCTATCAGTCCATATTCAACCGCTTCTGGCGGAGAAAGGAAATAGTCTCGATCTGTATCTTCTGCGATTTTGTCCACTGGTTGTCCTGTGTGCTCGGCCAAAAGGCTGTTGAGTGTTTCCTTGAGGTACAGAATTTCTTTGGCCTGGATTTCAATGTCTACCGCCTGGCCCTGGGTCCCACCCAGGGGCTGGTGGATCATGATGCGCGCGTTGGGCAGGGCCAAACGTTTGCCCTTGGCCCCTCCAGAGAGCAAAAACGCACCCATGCTCGCGGCAAGCCCATAGCAAATCGTGACGACATCAGGACTGACCTGTTGCATAGTGTCGTAGATCGCTAGTCCGGCGGTCACGGAACCACCCGGAGAGTTGATGTAGATCTGGATGTCTTTTTCGGGATCTTCGGCTTCTAAATACAGAAGCTGGGCCACTAGGGAATCAGCCACTTGGTCATCAATCCCTGTTCCCAGGAAGATGATTCGCTCCCTCAGGAGGCGGGAATAGATGTCAAAGGCCCTGTCCCCCCGGCCTGACTGCTCCACCACGGTGGGCAGAACACCGGGTGAAGCCTCTGGGCCGATTCTCGCGGCCCAGGGTCGTGGCCCTTGCCACAGACTGTGCACGGGGTGAGGAAAAGCCTGGGTCACACGCAAGGAGCAGGGTGTAGGGACGATGAGTTCAATCTATGGGCAGCGTGCCTCAACCGCTTAAGGGGTGGCCGTCTTGTCCTCAGCCTTTTTAGCTTTCTTCGCCTTCTCTGGTTGTTCAACCACCGCCCCTCCTTCGGTGACCGGGGGGCTCTCGCTCAAGGTGGCATGGGCCTCCAGCCAGTCCAGGAGTTTTTCCTGGAGGAGATCGTCGGCCACGGCCAGGCGCAGGCGATCCTCGTCCAGGTTGGGCTGGTTGCTCAGTTCGCGCAGCACCTCAGTGACCCGGGCGGCCACCTCAGCGGCGGGCACTTCGATCTTTTCCTCAACGGCCAGGGCCCGCAACGCCAGACTGCGACGCAAGCGTTTTTCTGCCTCCGGTCTTGAAGTGTCCATCAGGGAGCGCACCACATCAGCGGTGAAGACTTTCTTCACATCCATTCCTTGCTGGGCGATCTGGCTGGCGGTCTGCTCCACCAGGTTGCGCATTTCCTGCTGGATCAGAGTTTCCGGGAGCTCCACCTCCAATTGCTCCACCAGCGCTTCCAGGAGTGCTTCCTGGCGATTGGCCCGGTGCTGCCGTTCCGCATCCTGCTTCAGGCGTTCCTCTAGATCGGTCTTCAGCTCCTCAAAGGAGGCTTTATCGCTGGCTTGCTGGGCGAAGGCATCGTCGAGTTCGGGCAACTCCCTGGTTTTGAGGTCGAGCAGGGTGATGTTGAAGGTGGCTGGCCGCCCTGCTGCCTCCTCCTGGGGGTACGACTCCGGAAACGTGCAGCTGACCTCGCGGCTGGCCCCAACATCGAGTCCGACGATGCCCTCCACGAAGCCCGGAATCATGCGGCCCTCCTCCATCTCCACATCCAACCCTTCGCTGCTACCGCCTTCAATGGCTTCGCCGCTGTCGGCAAAAATCCCTGTGAAACGGATCCTGGCCACGTCCCCCATGGTCGCCGGCCGTCCTTCCACAGGCACCAGAGCTGCTAACTGGCGGCGTGACTGCTCCAGAAGTTCGTCCACCCTGCCGGGATCGAAGACAACAGAAGTGGCTTCCGCCTTCAGCCCCTTTGTGGTTTTGAGCGTGGGAGTGGGTTCCACATCCATCTCGAGGGTGAGCACCAGCTCGGACCCAGGAGAAAAGCGACCCAGCACCACTTCAAATCCCTCCTGGAGTTCCGGTCGGCTGAGCGCTTCAATCCGCTCCTGTTCCAGGGCATCCCGCCACACGCTCTCCACCAGGTCTTCCAGGGCGGTGGCTCGGATTCTCAAGGGCCCCAGCTGCTGGACCAGGACCGAGCGGGGCACCTTGCCCTTGCGAAAGCCAGGCAGCTTCACGCTGCGACTGAGCTTCTCCAGGGCAGCGTCGTAGCTGGCCTGGCTCCGTCCGCCAGGAATGGCAACCTCCACGGCGAGGCGACTTCCTGGGCGCGGCTGGGTGCTCACTTTCAGACTGGAGGCCTGGCCGGTGGAGGGGCTGGCGGCTGGGGTCATGGAAAGGTCCGGACGGCTGGCAATCCTTCATCCTAGAAAGTGGCCTTGGGCTGCCTCGCCCACGTATTGTTTTGGGGACGGTTAAGTCGACTCGATATACCCCCTTGGACCTCCATTCTTTTGGTCTCTTCTGGCTCCTCAACAGGTACCGCTGATCGCCACCACGCCCCCAGGCCTACTTTCGTCCCCCCCCTCGGTGACCACCCTCTCTAGTTCCGATTTGCAATTTCAATCTGCCAACTCCCCGATGGGAGGTTTGCCGTCCCGCCCTCTCCGGATTGGCATTCTTGGAGCGACGGGCGCGGTGGGCGAGGAGATCCTCAATCTTTTGAGGGAGCGCCAATGGCCTGTGGAGGAGCTCCGTCTGTTGGCCTCCCCGCGCTCTGCCGGTCAGCAGGTGGCGTGGGGTGAGCATCACCTCACGGTGAAGGCCGTGGAGCCTCACTGCTTTGAAGGGTTGGATCTGTTGCTGGCTTCCGCGGGTGGCTCCGTATCCAAAGAATGGGCTCCCCAGGCCGTGGCCAGCGGGGCCGTGGTGATCGATAACTCCAGTGCCTTTCGCATGGACCCTTCGGTGCCCCTGGTGGTGCCTGAAGTGAATCCCGGCGCAGCTTTTACGCACCGAGGGATCATTGCCAACCCCAACTGCACCACCATCCTGCTGTGCCTAGTGCTCGCCCCTTTGGAGGCCCGGCGTCGCATCCGACGCGTCGTGGTGAGCACCTACCAGTCAGCCAGCGGAGCCGGAGCGCGGGCTATGGAGGAGTTGCGGCAACTTACGCGCACCATGCTGGAGGGAGGGGTGCCCCAGAGCGAGGTGCTCCCCTTTCCTCTGGCCTTCAACCTCTTTCTCCACAATTCGCCCCTTCAGGCCAATGGCTATTGCGAGGAAGAGCTCAAGATGCTGAACGAAACGCGCAAGATCATGGGACGTCCCGATCTGCAGTTAAGTGCCACCTGCGTGCGCGTGCCCGTTCTTCGTGCCCACTCGGAGGCCGTGAATATTGAATTTGAGGCCCCCCTGTCTGCGGCAGAGGCCCGGGGCTTGCTGGCAGAGGCTCCGGGTGTTCTTCTCATTGAGGATCATGCTGCCAATCGCTTTCCCATGCCCATGGATGTGACGGGCCAGGACCCGGTGGCCGTGGGCAGGATCCGCCAGGACTTGAGCCATCCCAAGGCCCTTGAGCTCTGGCTGTGCGGGGATCAGATCCGCAAGGGGGCAGCACTCAATGCGATTCAAATCGCTGAGCTTTTGATGAGAGCAGATGGAGGTGAGCCTTGAGCGCCCACCCCATCGCGAGCGCTCCCCGTTTCGGTCGGGTGCTCACGGCCATGGTCACGCCCTTCACGCTGGATGGAGACCTAGATCTTTCCGTGGCCGAGCGACTCGCCGATCATCTTGTTCGCCATGGTTCCGATGGTCTTGTGGTGTGTGGCACCACGGGCGAATCTCCCACCCTCAGCTGGGAAGAGCAACACGCCCTGTTTTCAGCGGTGAAGGGGGCTGTTGGCGCACGATCGGTGGTGTTGGCGGGCAGTGGGAGCAACTGCACGGCAGAGGCGGTGGAGGCCACCGCCAAAGCGGCTGCCCTCGGTGCTGATGGCGCCTTGGTGGTGGTGCCTTATTACAACAAACCCCCCCAGGAGGGCCTGGAAGCCCATTTCCGGGCTGTGGCCCAAGCCGCTCCTGAGCTGCCGCTGATGCTTTACAACATTCCTGCCCGCACCGGTTGCCATCTCTTGCCAGAAACCGTCGAGCGTCTTTTGGATTGTTCCAATGTGGTGGCGTTTAAGGCGGCCAGCGGCACGACGGAAGAGGTGCAGCAGCTGCGCGGCCTCTGCGGTGATCAACTTGCAATTTATAGCGGCGATGATTCCCTCACCCTGCCCATGCTGTCTGTGGGAGCTGTCGGGGTGGTGAGTGTGGCCAGCCATCTGGCTGGTGAAACCATTCAAGCCATGATCCAGGCCTTTTTGGAGGGCGACAACGGAGAGGCCCTGGCCCTTCACGAGAAGCTTTTGCCCCTATTCAAAGCCCTGTTCTGTACCACCAATCCCATTCCTGTCAAAGCGGCCCTTGAACTTTCCGGTTGGTCCGTAGGTGTCCCTCGCCTGCCGCTGTTGCCTGCTGATAGCCATGTTCGCGAACGACTCTCTTCCATCCTTGCTGCCCTGCGTCCTACCTGACGCCAAGGCTTCGTCCAGACCAAGACCGCGTTTTTTTATTTCTTTGTTTCATGACAAGTTCTCAAGGACATCCGATCAAATCCATGTCATCTTCTAGTGCTAAGCAGCCTTCTCTCCGCGTGATTCCCCTGGGGGGATTGCATGAGATTGGCAAAAACACCTGTGTTTTTGAATACGGCGACGACCTGATGTTGGTGGACGCTGGTTTGGCCTTCCCCAGTGATGGGATGCATGGTGTCAATGTGGTCCTGCCCGATACCAGTTATCTCCGCGAGAATCACAAGCGCATTCGTGGCATGATTGTGACCCATGGCCATGAAGATCACATTGGTGGCATCCCCTATCATCTGAAGAATTTCAATATTCCTGTCATCTACGGTCCCAAGCTGGCGCTCTCCATGCTGACGGGAAAGATGGAGGAGGCGGGGGTGACTGATCGCACGACTCTGCAGACCGTGAGCCCTCGCGACGTTGTTCACGTGGGACAGCACTTCAAAGTGGAATTCATTCGCAATACCCATTCGATCGCCGACAGCTTCACATTGGCGATTACCACCCCTGTGGGGGTGGTCGTGTTCACCGGTGATTTCAAGTTTGACCACACACCTGTCGATGGTGAGGTTTTTGATGTTCAGCGTCTTGCCCACTATGGGGAACAGGGCGTCTTGTGCCTCTTCAGCGACTCCACCAACGCCGAGTTGCCAGGATTCACCCCTCCCGAGCGGGCTGTTTTCCCCAATCTCGATCGCCATTTTGCCAAAGCCGAAGGGCGGGTGATCGTTACGACTTTTGCCAGCTCTGTCCACAGGGTTTCCATGGTTCTCGAGCTGGCCATGAAGCACGGTCGCAAGGTGGGTTTGCTGGGCCGGTCCATGCTCAATGTGATCGCAAAAGCCCGAGAGCTGGGATATATGCGCTGTCCCGATGAGTTGTTTGTTCCCATTAAGCAGATCCGGGATCTGCCCGATCGGGAAGTGGTGTTGCTGATGACCGGAAGCCAGGGGGAACCCCTGGCTGCGCTGAGCCGTATTTCCCGCGGCGAACATCCCCAGGTTCAGGTGAAATCCAGCGACACCATCATTTTCTCAGCAAGCCCCATTCCCGGGAACACCATTTCGGTGGTCAACACCATTGATCGTCTGATGATGCTGGGCGCCAAGGTTGTGTATGGCAAGGGAGAAGGGATTCATGTGTCAGGTCATGGCAGCCAGGAAGATCAGAAATTGATGTTGGCGCTCACGCGCCCCAAATTCTTTGTTCCTGTGCATGGGGAACATCGCATGCTGGTTTGCCATTCCAAAACAGCCCAGTCCATGGGCGTTCCCGGAGACAACATCCTCATCATTGATAACGGCGAGGTCGTTGAACTCACCCCCGAATCCATTCGGCGTGGCGAGGCGGTTAAGGCAGGAATCGAATTGCTCGACGCTTCCCGCAACGGCATTGTTGATGCCCGGGTGCTCAAGGAGCGTCAGCAGTTGGCGGAGGATGGAGTGATCACCCTCCTCGCGGTCATTAGCGCCGATGGCGTGATGGCTGCTCCGCCCCGGGTCAACCTTCGCGGGGTGGTCACCACCGCTGATCCCCGCAAACTGTCCATTTGGGCTGAACGGGAGATTCGCTGGGTGTTGGAGAACCGTTGGAACCAACTGTCGCGCAACACGGGGGGCAAGGCTCCCGACGTGGACTGGGTGGGTGTGCAACGGGAGGTGGAGGTCGGCCTTCAGCGCCGCCTGCGCCGGGAGCTCCAGGTGGATCCCCTGATCATCTGCCTGGTGCAACCCGCTCCAGCCGGGAGCCCTGCCTACAAGGGACAGACCGAAGCGGAGTCCGACAACCGGCCCATCCCGAAAGGGCGGCATGGTGGTCGCGACCGTGATCGGGATCGGAGTCGGGATGGAGCCTCCGAGGCCCGTCCTCGTCCAGAGCCCGTGGCCGCAGTCAGCAAACCCAATCCCCAGCCCGAAGAGCCTGAACTGGAAGCCGGCCGTACCCGCCGCCGCCGCTCCGCTGCATTGGCGGGCTGAGGGCCTAGCCCACCACTACCAGGAGCAGGCCCGTTCGCAGGTCACCATCCTCCTCAGGCTCCAGATCCACGGGGATCTGGGGTTCCGGGGCAAGGTCCTCCCTGATCAGCAGATCCACCTCCTCCGAAAGGGAGGGGGTGGCTTGGTGGAGCTCGATCAGCTCTGGTTCCTCCACCACATCTGCCGTCAATGCTTCGTTGCGGCTTGCCAGTGGCTCTGTGAGCCAGGGCATCACGGGGAGGTTTTGCACTGGCTGCGGCAGGGGAACCTCTTCTCTGGCTTCAAAGGGATCCGCCGCCATCCCCAGACCGTTCATCGCTTCAAGAGGGGCGTCCGGGGCAGACTCAGCCTTCGGATCGGTCTCCGTTCGCACCGCAGGAAGAGGTTGAAGGGGCATCTGGGCTCTGGAGGGTTCGAAGCGGGGTGGGTCGTCCTCCTCGTCCTCCTCGAGGGCCAGGCTCGAGGGGAGGGGCTGATGACACAGATCCAGTCCGTCTTCTGCCATCTGGCGGAGGGTGGGCTCCGCATCACTGCTGCGCACCACTTCATAGAGGTCCTCCGCCGCATCCCGATCGCCATAGCCATGGAGCAGGGTGTGGGCCATCAGGAGCTGCATGCGATGGCGCAACGCCTCGACCTCCGGATCTGCATCTGCGTCGAGGAGCTCCCTCAGCAGGACGGTTCCGTTCTCCATCACCGTGGCCCATCTGCCCTGGCAATAGGCGTTCTCGATCACCTCGTAGCGCTTTTGCCAAGCACTGGTGTCAACCAGGTCTGCCATGGTCTGAGGGTGGGAAGAGGAGCAGGCTGCAGCCCTCCCAGCGGAGGTGCCAACCCTGCGCCAGATCATGCCGTCCCGGCCCTTGATCCAGAGGTAGCCGAGTCAGCAGCTGCTCCAGAACGCGGGAATCCAAGGGGGTGCCCCAATGCACGCGGAGCCACTGCTGCACCAAGAGCCGTTGGTTTGCTGGCTGCAGAGCGGCCAGGGAGCGGCGGTTCAATGCTGTGATAGCTCCCTGCTGATCCGGCGATATCTCCAGTGATCCCAGGGCCATTGCGACCACTTCCTCCGCTTGTTCTTCCTCTTCAGCCAACCGTTCGGCCAGGGCCGCCATGCGGGTTGTGGCTCCCGGGTGGAGATGCTCGAGCACGGGCAAGACATCGGCCCGTACCCGATTGCGGCTGAACCGGGTCTCGGCGTTGCTGGGATCGATCCATAGGGGCAGGGCCATCTCTTGGCAGATCCGGGCCGTGTCGGCCCGGGTGAAGGGCAGGAGCGGGCGCACAAGTTGGATGCCGTTGCACAGGGGGCGAGTGGCGCGCAAAGCCCCCAAGCCCCGCCGATGGCTTCCGCGGGCCAGATTGAGGAGGAGGGTTTCGGCCCGATCCGTGGCGGTGTGGGCTGTCAGCACATGGCTGCAACCGAGGGCTTCCGCCTGCTCCAGCAGGCACTTGTAGCGCCACGCCCGGGCTTCTGCTTCCGTAGCAGGAGGAGGGTTTGCTTGCTGGCCATGCAGGGGCAGCTGCTGGCGTTCCGCCCAGGCCTGGAGGGCCAGGGCCTGGGTCGCGGCTTTGTTGTGCCAGCCATGGTTTCCGTGCCAGAGCCTCAGATGCCAGCCATGGAGCGACTGCAGGTCTCTGAGCAGCCCAAGGAGGGCCATGGAGTCCTGCCCCCCGGACAGGGCCAAGAGCAAAGCAGACCCCTTGGGCAGGAGGGTGGGCCGCCCCAGCAGGTGCCGGTGGAGCCGATCCTGGTCCGGCCCCCAGCGCCGACCTGGAGGCGAGGCATCGGATGGGAGAATCACCGTCACAACCTCGCGTACCTGCAGATGTCGCGTCACTCCAGCCTGCCTGTTTCCCTGCAGGAGGCCTTAGGACAGCGCCGGCTGCTCAAAGTGATCTCTGGCCTGACCAATCGCGATCAAGCCTCCGTGGAGAGGATCGCCCGGGCCGCCGCTGCAGGGGGGGCCGATCTTCTCGATCTGGCCTGTGATCCAGCCCTGGTGCAACACATCCAAGCGCTTGTTCCCGGGCTGCCGCTCTGCGTGTCAGCCGTCGACCCTGACTTGTTCCCCCCTGCGATGGCGGCTGGAGCCACGATGGTGGAAATCGGTAATTTCGATGCCTTTTATGCCCAGGGCCTGCGCTTTGAGGCGGAGGAGGTTCTGCGTCTTGCCGAGCGCACCCGGGCCCTGCTCCCGGAGGTGGT